>JAHILF010000173.1 GCA_018897105.1 Pseudomonadota bacterium | reverse complement strand
TAAACTCGAACACCTTGACAGGTTCCGCCTTAAGGCTACACCTATCAAGGCGTTCGAGCCACTGCGCTTCTCAGCTGTAGCACAAGCATAAAAGCCGCTTGCCCTACAGCCTGCGATGCTCGAGGCTCAACAGCGGCGATATCTGGAAAGCCATCGCCGTCTGAATCAATAAGCAGCGGTTGCGTGATGCTATAGGTATATATCTGTTCGCTGGAATAGACACCTTCGTTGTTGGCGCGCACCCGCAAGGAGGTGTCCCTGGATATATAGACAATCGCCGGATTATTTTGATTGAGCCACAGGTTTGCGCGGCTATCCCATATCTCCACAACCGGATCGCCCAGCAGGGCTACGGCTCGCAGTTCAACGGCAATGGTATGATTATACTCACCCGGTGATGGGGAAACAGTGATGCCGGGTACCCTGCCCGGATTGGTGCTTGCAAAAATCGCAGGATCAAAGCTGTAAAGAGACACCGGCGGTACGCCTTTTGCCGGAGAGACGCTGGCTCCGTCGGACATATTTGGTACAGCCACCTCGTCGGAGGCAACACCGACATATCCTTCCACCTTACTATCGAGCACCGGCGGCGAACCGGGAAGCCATAATTCATAGGCGACGCTGTCACGAGCTTCATCAACCAGGGTGGACCAGCTGCCGGTATGATAGGTGGCCTTTGTTTCTCCATTTGCATCAAATACCAGAACATTCTCCTGGACGGATTCATCCCAGGCTGCAGTGACAGCAGGTGCTATCATGCCCGCCAATAAGACCAGGATAAAGGAAACTATACTCTGTCGGATTACTGTCATGGTTTGTCCTTTGTTCTATCAAAAAGCAATTATGGCAATGTCAGCCAGTTGCTTGTCCTGATGGTTTTCGGTTCTCCGGTCTCAGGATCAAAAAACACAATTTTATAACGGATGGTGGAAGTGTAAACATAGGGATACCGATCAAGAAATATCATGCGGGTTCCGGTTGCCACGGCTGGATCAATGGCAACCCCCGTCGTTCCATCAACACCGCCCACCGCGTTTGCTTCAAAATGCCTGAGGAAATAAAAGGGGTCACGTACCTGATAATAGGTTACCCATTCTCCAACAGTAGAGCCGCCCCCGCTCAAAAAAGTATATTTGTCACAGGTAAAATCTTTTACCAGGGGGCTGACCTGGACAAAATCCTTTCCTTCCTCCTGACGATAAAGCACAAAATTCTTTGCCGCTATCATCGGCTCAATATAGTTGCAGGCAAGCTTGTTTTTGAAATTGACCGGCTCATCATACCACTGATCATCTTCGAGGATTTTTTTTACGCAGACGTCTGTTCCATCGCAGACAGGAACCTTGCTGAGACACGACACTCCATCGTCGCAAGGGATGGCTGCCAGCAGAGGAGAGACATCCGAGCTTAAGACCAGAGCAGGCCGCCCATAGCCCGGCTGTTCATTCATGAAAAATGCGGCAATGCTTCCGGTTTCAACCGGCTCCTGCATGCGCGGCCAGGCCAGGTTTTCCGGCTCTGCCGATGTCCAGGTGGCGCAGGTTTCCTGTGACCATGGGCTGCTTTGCATGGAGGTGGAAATGGCCCGCAGACGAACGCACCACTCTTTATCAAGATCATTGGCTCCATTCAGCATGAGAGAAGTGCTGAACTGGCCGGAGGTATCGGCTGGTTTCGGAAATATCGTCTGGTATCTGGTGGTGTTTTCGCTCTTTAAGGCGATGACAAATGCAGCCTGGCCCTCGGCCGGGGCTGACCAGCGCAGATCGAAATAAGGTTCGGCCTCGGCGTTCTCCTTACTGTAGAGCCCTTCCACAATGGGGGAGGGCGGCATGGCACCACCCTCGGGGGGCATCATCTCCAGGCAGTTGAAATAGTACATGCCGGAGCCCACGTGATTTTCACTGAACACCCTTACCCCCATGCAGAGGTCGGAGGTGACCAGACCGCCCATATCGGCAACTTCGATACAAGATTGTCCGTTGTTGTCCGGATCGGGATTGTAGGGAATTGTGGAAACCGGAGACATCTCTCCGCCTGTCTCATAATAGACGCGCGCCGTCTCCCCTTCCTCCAGTCCTGCGCAGACCTGCAGCGGACCGGATGCAACCATGCCGGGGGTAATGTCGGTCCACAGACAGAGGCCATCCAGAATAACGGCGCCGTGATAGGCTGCGCAGAGGCCCGCCATATTCAAAACAACACTCGCTTCCGTCATGGTAAGGTTTCGCTCATCATAAAACAAAACTTTATAGCCGGTAACAGAGCCGCCGGAACAGCCTGTTGACTCACACTCTCCGTCGGCAAACGACGCGGCGGTTATATGGGCGAATCCGTTTTCCATGCGTCCGCTCAAAACCGTTTCATCAGGGATATAGGTTGATCCTCCGACACAGAGCCGACGGAATATGAATCTGCCGGCCTTACCTGTTTTGTCGACCAGGGTGAGAATATCGTCAGGCTCACGGTACAGTTCCGTCATCTGTTGTTCGGCAAAATAGTTGCCGCAGTCAAGGGCCTTCATTCCCGCCTCCACGACGGGCTGGGTGCGATCGTAGAGCACACCGCGAATGGGCGGGGAAAGTGGACTGAAATTACCGGCCGGGTCCTCGGCCAGAATCCGGTAGTAGTAAACACGGTTGTAATCATTGACGTCAAGATCGGTATCAACGTAGTACATCTGCCGGTGTTTGTCGGCCAGACTGCGCTGAAAAGCATCATCATACTGATCCAGGGTGGCAATAAGCCTGGCCGGCGGACTATTGTGGGGCATCTGGGCCGGATCGCAGGCATCGGTACCAGCCTCTTTTTCCAGATTATCCGGCCACATGTCTCCGTCACTGTCGGTTCCCCAGGATGCGGCATCGGCAGGAGAAAGAAAGCGAAAGATATGGTATTTGATAACGTCAAGATCCGTACACTGGATGGCAGCCTCATTGACGCAGGCCGCCTCACTCGGGGCCGTGCATACCTGTTTGTCATCTGAACTGCAGATTGCCCTGTCCGTGCCGAAATAGCGGATATAATTAATCGGGTTGACCTGATCCCAGACCAGGGCAAGACGGGGAGTTGCATGTCCCTCGACAATCTGCGACAGCTCTTCGGTATGCAGACGCCACGGTGCGGCCGGTGGCTGGGTATCCACCACAACGCCCTCAAGAGGTCCGCCTGTCATGGAATAATGTCCTGCCATATCACGGGCGGCAAGATAATAAAAAAAGTGCTGCCCGCGCTGCCAGGCTGGACCGCTGGCATGATTTTCCTCGGAATCCCGGGCCAGATAGGAATCCGCTCCCGTGGCGGGTGCAGGCCCTGCAACAACAATCGGCTTGGTATTCACTTTATGCAGCCCGGCCGGAATACCCTGACGCAGATCAACGATTCCCATATTCTCTTCCGCCCAGAAGAGGTCATAACCGTAGGTAAGAACTTTCAGGCTGATATCCTGAGGGTCGACCGGCACATCCCAGTTAAAATGAATGCGCAGATCGTCGAGATTTTTCTTAATGGAGGAACAGTCCGCCACCCGCACCTGCCTGAGGCCGGTAGGGGCGGGAAGCAGAGTGGGATCTGCGGGAAGAATGGTAGATGATTTACCAATGGGAAGGGACTCGTCTTTACCAGTTATGGCCGTGAGCATGTAGACATATTTACTGCTTACGGCCACATCCCTGTCAAGGTAGGCGAGTCCAGCCGCCCGGGCCACCCCGGGATGATAGCGGATCAGCAGCATGCGTTGCAGGGGATTATAATTTTTTGAGGCCGAATCGAGCAGTTCGGCGAGAAAGAAATAAAAATTGTCCTCCGTGATATCCGGTCCCGGCGGAGTCTGGGCGGAACTGACGTCATTGAGCACATTCAGGAGGTCGGCTCGACGCCGTTCATCATTGTCCCCCAGAATAATATCCCGGATACCCGCCGGCGTTGCCGGGACGTTGCTGATTTCATCTAGCAGGACAAAGGGTCCGGAATCAGTCTGGCGGTAGAGCTTGAAAGCCGTTATCCCGGAGGGAATGTTGCCTTCAAGCGGACCCCATTCGAGCAATACCTGGGGATCACCACTGAACACATCATGCTCCACCATGGACACGAAATAGAGGCGGTCAGCGGAATAAACCGTCGCCGGCAACAGAAAAACAAGCGCCAGGCTGAGAGCAAAAAGCAGCTTCACCTTTCTCTTCAGGTCTCTTATTCGTTTATCATGAAATATCATCATTTCCTCTATGGCATTATTTGGCTGAAAAATTTCCGCCAGCTTTTCTATAGGAACCCTATAATCATCAATGGCAGCAGCTCACATCCGGACCGTCGAAATCCCAGCCGTGGTTGTAAGTCGCCCCGAAGGTTGACTCACCGGTCAGGCACCAGTCATCTTTTCTGGCATCCCGCACACTCTTCCATTTACTGGGAGAACACCAGCCCACACCGGCCGCGCCCCAGCCGTTGCCGGCAAAAGCATATTCCGAGCCTGACTTCTGGCCGATCAGGGTCACCGATCCCTTCAACGCAGCCAGACAGGCCAGCTCCCCATAGGCGGAGCCGCCAAGCAGACCGCCATAGGTTCCGGAACCAGGCTCGGTGAAGTACCAGGCCCCGATATCTGCCCCCACGCCCAGGGTCAGGGCGCAGCCGTTATTCCAGATGGGAACCTCCACCGCACCGCGCACATAAACGCCGGTCATGGGATTGATATCGCCGATAAAGGTGCTCACCTCCGGATCAAGCCGCACCAGTACATTGTTTTCTCCGCAGCTCGTGCCCAGATAAAAGGCGGCTTTGGGGATGGAGTAATCGGAAAAACGGGCAGCCCCGGTGGCGGCAAAATAGAGTTCATACAGGCCAAAGGCTGATTCAAACCCGAGGTCATAAAGCACCATGCTTTCAAAGCCAAGCTCACCCTGCAGATAAACACGGCCGAAGACGCCAAGGGGCAGGACCGGCTCGGTCTGCATGGTAAAGCCAAGCAGTGCCTCCCTCAGCCCCACATCCATGCCAAGCATGGCGGCGGTGACATCGTGGGTGGAGAGCACCACGTCAACATTACCGGTACCGCCGTCGGTGCAGCCGCTGCGCTCATTGCTGCTGTTCCAGGTGGCGATGTCAAGGGCCGCATTGTAAGAGGTCGGATCAGGATCTCCCGCAAAGGTGAAATCAGCCTCCAGATGAATGCGCTCGATTTCGTCCTGGCTGACCAGGGCGTAACCGTCTATGCCGGCCGACTGAACCCCCCAGTCCGAACCGACATCCGCCGTCATATCCTGCAGAGACTCTTCCAATCCCTGGTTGACGGAAGCGATGGTTTCACGGATCATGTAATTGATCTGGTGAACCAGCTGGGTTGACACGTCATCCACCATATCGCTGACAAAACCGAACTGCTCAAAGAAAATGCGGTTCATGGCCTCCACCTGGTCGGTGTTGAGGATGGCGGAGCGGATCATATTGCGGATGTCTTCCTCACTGGGATTGGGAAGCAGAGCAACCACCCCTTCCATGACAAGCTGCAGATCCTGCTGGAAACTGGCATTGTCCAGCAGATATTGCACGGGTGAGATGAGTATCCGTTCCCGCATATCCGATGCGGCAAGAACCGTGGCAAAAGTTTTTTCCTCAAGCTGGTAAATTTCATAAAAAAGCCGACTGTTGGCAGCATCACCGGCAAGCTGCATATCCAGAAACATGCCTCCAACCATGGCGTCCAGCTCCTGCTGGGCAGTGTAAATACCGTTTTCCCAAGTGGGGAAAGAAGGCGTTTTCATCGTGGTCGGCACCAGTTTGCCAAGCAGATTGTAGAGGTAATCAAGATCGCTTGTCATGTATTCGATGTTTTGTGGCAAGGTGTCACGGATCGACTCCAGTGCAAAGATCAGCCCGCCATCCTGCGGAGCATCAGGATACGGGGCGCCCCGCAGACTGTACTGGATAAGTCCGCTGTCGCCCAGAAATCCGTCAAGTGTTGCCAGGATATCGGCCAGGGGCAGCGAGGTAAGCAGATTTGTCAGATTCGCTTCCGCCTCGGAGATGGCCGACTCAAGCTGTTTCACCGCATTGTTGGCCGTATCCTCTGCTGAATGAAGCATGGAGACATCAAGGGGCGAACCGGAAATCACCGAGGCGATAAACAAGGCGTCGGCAATATCCCCGAGGTGAACCGCATCAATGGCCTCCTTGACAGCCCGAACCCCCTGCTTGGCCTCTTGCAGTTTCGCTATCAGGGCATTGCTGTCGGTTGCCGTGGCATAACCGCCCAGACCGACAGTGAGTTCATCATAGAGATCATGAACCAGTTCCGAGGCCTCGTTTGCCAGGGTAATGACTTCATTGATATCCGTAGCCAGTGCTTCACCGTTTCCTGTCAGGAAGGCATTGGCCGATTCTTTCGCCTGCCGCACCTCATCTAGACGAGTCAGCAGTTGATTTACAGCGCCCTTCAAGCGCTCAACCCTGGCCAGCATCTCATCAAATCGTTCGTCCCCGGGGATGCCGGTATAATCCTCATACAAAGCCCGCAACGCCTCATTTTCGTACATGATAAACGGGGCAAGGGCCTGCTCCACTTCGCTGGATAAGGAAAGATCCACGCTAAGCGCCATGAAATCAAGATCCGGGTCAACGGCAAGATCCTGCAGTGACTGCTTCAATTCCTCAAAGGGATCAACCAGCACACTGCTCAACAGATAGGGCGCCTGATGGGCCTGATTCAGCCCGTCTGCCGCCGCCCTGATATAGTCCGCCATGCCGCCCTGATTCAATCCTTCCTGCAGGGCGCTGTCAACAACCTCTCCCAGCAGAACGGTGACATCGCCGCCGGTGATGTCATGCATATACTGCTCCGCATTGGTGAGCCCGCTGATCATTGATTCCAGATCAAAAGAAAGATCAACGCCCAGCTGGGAGTGGAGAAAATCATTCAAGCCATCGGTCACCGCACCCACATCAATGGAAAGATTTTCAAAGGCCGCGGTGTTGGCGCTGATACCGAAAGAAAACTTGGTGCGTTCCGGATTGATGTAATCAGGGACGGAATCAATTGTCAAAACCCCGGCCAGGTCGGATGATTTGGCAATACCGGCAAATTGGGCCATATTGTTCGGGGTTGACGGCTGGTAATTTGCCCGATAGACGAGATCAATCACCCCTTCCCTGGGCCAGTGGTAGTCAAACTGTGGTTTGGGGGGGGCACTCGGTGCTGTCTCGGCAAGCAGGTTGCGAAAATCAGCAACGCTGCCTACCGCGGGATCATTGTCCGCTCCATCAAAATCTGCAAGGATGCCGTCATGGTCATTGTCCGCTCCATCCTCCATCATATAAAGACCGGGCGAGGAAGATCCCGCGGACTGGTTAACGAAGTGGCCTTTCAGCTTGGCATCATTAAAAAGCGGCACATCCACATGGCCGGCCAGTACGGTAAACCCAGGCCAGGACGGCAGCTGTGCCGCATTTGTAACTTCATTAAGATAGGCCTGACTGAGACGGAAGGAAAATCCCGGTTTATTGCCCTCAGCAGGCTTGTCGATCCAGGTGTCCACATCGGAAAAAAGCTGCTGGTTGCGTAATAGCCCATCAGCAGTGTAAACGGCTGCCATGGTCAGCGGCGCGCCAAGTCCGTTAACCAGGTTGCGGGAATTGAGTTTCAGCACCCTGGGCGAACTGTTGCATTCCCCTGTTGCCCCCGAATCATCGGGATCATTATCAAAGGTCATGCCGGTGAGCAGAATCGGCATATTCCAGTACCCAAGCACATGGCAGCCCTCATCAATATAGGAGTCATCGTCCCCCTGCTCACCGTCGCAACCGGTAAGCTGGCTGCCGTTCGGCCAGTCAGGCTCCGGTTCATTGTCGAGATTGCCGCTGCCCAGGTTGCCGTTGCAGGAAAGGGCCATACGGCTGAAGCCGATGCGCATGCCATCGGCGTCACCCACCGGCGGCGGCAGGGTCAGTTCCCCGTCGATAAAGGTCTCGGGCGACAATCTGTTCAAGGTCTGGCGGAAGGAAAAACGGCTGAAGTTGATATTATAGCCATAAATGGCAACATCACCGCTGCCCGCACCACTGAAGCCTGTGTTAAAGACACCGGTCAGACCGCCGAGACGCAGGTTGTATTTTGTTGCCGGCCGGTCCGGCATGGAGGCAAAATCGGTGCTGCTGTTAAAGCGGACGCCGAGCCCGTTGTCAAGCAGCGCTCCCACGCCTTCGTCCACTGCGGGAGTGGCGGAATAGGGTCCGTTTAATATCTCCGGCCCCATGGTGATGCCGGCAAAAAAGCCATCACCCCAGTAGGCCGCGTAATCGGAGGGATAATTGAGAAGATGGATGGCATCAGTTTGCAGGGGATCATCAGGGGAAAAAGGCTCAGCAAAGGTAAATGAAGCCAGCAGGGTCTGGCCGATGCGTCCCTCAGCCTCCTGGGCTGGTGTGGCGGAGGTATTGAGCATGATAAAACCTGGCACCACCCACATTCCCCTTTTGTCAGCATCATCTCGAAGAAAGGTACCATCCGTGCCGTTAAAACCGCCCCACTCCACCACGGATGTCGGCGTGTCATTATTATCGGTGAGACTGTCAAAACGTCCGGCCAGGGCGCCGTTGGCAAAAAAGGTGGCGTTAGGTGAGGTGACAAGATAGACTTTTTCCGGGCTTGGCTCCCCACACTCTCCGTCTGGACAGTTTGTATTAAAATGCATGGCGAAGTCCAGGGCATATGCTCCGTCAATGGCACTGCCGTTGGTCAGGGCGCCGTTTACGATGTCGACTCCAAAGGTGGGATGCTGGATATGGGCCTTGGGAAAGGCCGTGTTGCAGGCGTTGCCTTCAAATTCCAGATGGCCGTTGATGCCGTTGCCGTTGATGGTGGTCGCATTGTAATGAAAAGGATCATTATCAGCCTGACGGAACATGGAGTCATTGCTGGCAAAGCCGTAATATTTATCAGGATCATTGTCCCACAGCGAATCATAAGCGGTCTGGTGCACATAATATGGCTGGTGTGCGGTAAGAACCAGGCCGGAAGAATTGGCAGAATTCAGAGATAGACTGAAACCGTTACTGGCTACATAAAATGGCAGACCATAGCCATGGAAAAAATACTGAGTTGTTGATGCGAGGGTGATGGAGTCTATTGAGTCGGCAAAAGTCCCGCTGGAAGGAATCACTAAGGACTTTACTCCCCTCGGCCACAGCTGGTTGTTTATCATCAAATGATACGTTACATCATCAGGCAGAAGAATGGCAGCCGCCGGGAAATGGCCTCCAGCCGGATCCAGTGTCACATAGCCTATTGTCCATGTCAGGCCGGCCGTTTCGCTCACTATCGGACCGATGCCGGCAACAGAGCCCCCAGTAACGCTCAGATCAACCGAATAACTGTCACCGCTGGGGCTTGACTGGGTGCATAATCCCGCCCCGTTGACGGTAAAGGTGCCATGGCCGCTGTCCCAGGAAGCGGTGGTAGGATCAGTAAGGTAAAAGTCACCGAAATCACAGTTGCTACCCGCGGTAATTGCAGTCAGCGCAGCCTGAATCTGGTTAAAGAGAAGATTGCCGGAAAAAATTGTGTAGCGAAACGCTGGACTTTCCGCAACGATATACGCTTTGCCGGTGACCATCTGTACTACCATGATATAGTCGCCGGTGACAAAACCGCTTCTTGTTCCCGGCTTGGGAAGTACGAAATCAAAGCTTATCGCAGCCTGCTTCAGCCCCAGGCTGACCGTTTGCCAGGAAGGAACAATCGTTGCCGACTGGGTCGCCACCAGTACGCCATGGGTGTTAAGCAGATTAAAAGTAAAAGAAAGTGAAGAGGGAAGCACCTCACCAATAACATCATAACTGCAGCGTACTATAAAATTCTCCTGGAGGTTTTCCGGCTCCTGGGCCTTCAAGACATATTTCGTGCCGACCACTTCAACCGTGTCGTTAAGCGGTGGTTTATAAAATGAAAGGGTGTAACTGCCCAGGTAGCCGCAGGCGGAAATCCCATCGTGCAGATAAGTTACATAACGGGTGGGGGAAGTCGCGAGGAGAGATACTATCCTATTGGAGACACATCAGGAATGAAAGGATTTCCGGCGATGGCTGCCTTGAG
>JAHILF010000072.1 GCA_018897105.1 Pseudomonadota bacterium | reverse complement strand
TTTTCGCCGGTTGCCTGAGCCCAGGTTCGTCATTCCGGCGAAGGCCGGAATCCAGGTAGTTACGACAATTCTGGACCCCGGCCTTCGCCGGGGTGACGACGAGTGTAGTCAGTTTTTCTTAAGTTAACGGCATTGATTTATCATCTGCGAGAAAAATTAATAAACTCAGGAAAAGCCCGGGCAGGAAATTTTCATAACGATAAACCAATGTCATAAACTCAACTTTCGGAGTTGACGTAACTCGTTGATTTTATACAGATGCGACAAATGATCTATGCGCTGATTTAATGATATCAACAGCAGCCCCCATTACTGCATCAAGCATTGCATTTATTAGAGCTTCGGCAAATTCTCCAGATTTCCTGACATTCTCCAGCGCCAAGGACAACAACCTGTGGAGCGCTTCGAGCAAGGTCAGGTCCTGGATTTCATCGCAACAGGCATGAAACAAACTGCCAATAGATCGTGTATCATCATGGAATCTTTGCTGCAGAGCCAAAAACATATAGCAGGTGAAAACGAGGGAGGTAGGAGCTACCAAGCCATCATAACCCCGCAGTTGTACCTCTCTTTCCAGGTTTAAATGATGTTTGGCCATCTTGAAAAACACCTCGATGTCCCACCTCTTTTCATAGATCCTGATCACCTGAACATCAGGCAAATCTGTATCGGTGGACAACAGTGCCAACCAACCCCTGCAATTGCGATTGCCTACGAAGACTAATTTTACCAATGGGCCATTTTCCATTTGCACGATAACACTGGCTTTTATTTTCGTTTTTTCCGGCCGCTTTTTGATCAGCCGATACAGCTCCCCAAGCCGAACAGAAACGTTCTGATACCGATAAAAGTTACTTGTGAGAAACGTCAAATTCACTTTTGAGCTCTTTGAGAAATTGATGTAATATAAGCATGCAAGGCCTCCGTTATGATTTTTGTTTGGAGACATAAATATACCATAACCTGGCCTTGTATTCACTTATAACTTGTTGTTTCTATTAAATAAAGTTTAAGATTCGTCAAGAAAAAATCTAATAATATCAAGTGGTTACGTAACCGCTCTCTTCTTCATAACTGCCTGATATTATAGAAATAATTTTTTCGGCAATTTGAACGATAATGCTCGGTGATCTCGCCATTATCACTTACAGCCCAAAAAAATCATGGCTAAAATACGGGAAACTTCAGAAAACAAAATCAAGGGGCAAAAAAGTTGCGCTATCACACCAGCCGAGAGTCAGCAACTTGAAACCTTTGAGATATTTTTTCGAGTTGTGATCAAATATTCTGGCCAACAGCTCAACCATCTTGGATCGGCCTCGATCATCGTCGCTGTCATTAACAACGAGCACCTTTTCTCTTTCCTCGCTTGTCAGCAGATCAAGCACCGTGAAAATTTTCACCGCCAGTCTGAGCAGGAATCTGCGCCAGTTATAGCGGGGATTCTCCAACAGATCATATGCCACATCTTTTTGGAATCCCAGTTGCTCATTGAGAACAATGCCTTGATAAAAATTCTGGCCCTGGAAAGCCAACAGGAAGATTGCCTCGAAAATCGCCAGTGGAGATACCCCCTTGAGTTTCTTTATCCCACATTGGTTCAGGAGCGTGCCCACCGAGAAATTGTCAAAGAATGTTTTTATTGCACTTTGCAGGCGTGTTGCTTCTTACAGTACTTCAAGTTGATTGGTAGTATACATTTGTGCTCTTCCTTCCTGATATTATCGATCTTTTCTCAAAAAAACAATATTCCAGGAAACGAAGAGCATTTCATTTTAAATGTTAAATGCTTTCGGCATGTTATGCTGAAATTTTAACACAAAATAGCAACTCAGAAAGTTGAGTGTTATAATAAATCAGCCAGCTGAAAATAAATTCAGAGCTCCTGATGTCGTGACGTAATTTCAATAATCTCAGACCTCCTGATGTCGGCAGTATGACAGCAGCAACTAATTTTTTCTAATGTGCTGAAATAGCGTTAAATTTTGTACCTGCCCACAAGGGAGGCCACAAACGACAGCTTCCAAGCAGGATTGCTTCTTGGTACCATTTCAGGCCTGGATGGTGCCAGGAGAACTTTGAAGAAATCTAATATCTATATGACATTGTTAATTTTTCAAAAAATAACGATGAGCCCACTTAAAAAAAACTAGTATCGGACTATAATCTGTCGACAACAGGAGGTCTGAATTTATTCACAACTCAGGATTCTGGCCTGTTACAAGTTTGAGTGTCTAAAATACTTGAAGTACTTAAGGTGCCTAAGGTTAGAGGAGTTATCTGACCAGAAAGTGCCGCAATTTCAAGTACTTTAGGCACTCTTCTCGAACCGCAATCCTGGTATCAAGGTAAAATCTGCCGAGATTAGGTTGTCTGAAATTCTTATCGGAGTCCCCCAAAACTATGAAGCGAATTCTCGTTGCAGGTGAAAAGATTATCAGTACCCCTGAACACAGGATCGTCCTTGAAGCCAAGGGCTATCAACTCCTGTTGATGCAGGATCTCCATTCCGCCGTGTCTCTTATCCTTGAAGACCCGCCGGATATGCTGATCATGGAAAAGGGCTTTGGGGAAGAGCAGTCCCACCTTGCCCTGCTGAACGCGGTAAAGGGCTGTCTGCAGAAAACCAATATTCCCATCATTCTCATTATCGATGAGAAACAGGTTTTAGCCGGACTGGACTGGCAGAAGTATGCGGTGGATGATTTCATCGTCCGGCCCTTTTCCCCGGAAATCCTGCGGGCACGAATCCGGCTTGCTGAAGAAAGAATGATCAGGGTTTTTGACAATAACCCGCTCAGCAGACTGCCGGGCAACACCTCCATTCTGCGGGCTATCCAAAAAGCCATTGATTCTGATGAGAGTCATGGTGTCTGCTATATCGATATTGATAATTTCAAGCCATATAATGATCGGTATGGCTTTTCCCAGGGTGATGACGTTATTCTCATGGTGGCCCGTATTGCCGTAAATGTGATTGATGAACTGGCTAGGGAGGGGAGTTTTGTCGGGCATGTTGGGGGAGATGACTTCGTTTTCATTGTCAGAGAGGACAAGGTGAAGCCGGTTTGCGAGCGTATCCTGGCAAATTTCGAGATTGTGCGGAATATGTTTATCCCGGCCGAGGATCTGAAGGTCGGCTGTTATGTGGAAAAGGACCGGCAGGGCCGGGAAACCGTCTTCGGTCTGCTCAGTCTCTCCATTGCCGTGGTCATCACCGGCGCCCATCATTTCATTCATTATGGAGAAGTCTCCACTCTTGCTTCGGAGATTAAGCATTTCGTCAAGAAAAAAGAGGGCAGTAATTATATGATTGATCGCAGGTCAAAGGTATAGGATTCCGTTTTACTCTGACGCGATATTTCCTTTACAGTAAATTTTTTGATGAGTTAAATACATTCCAGAGCCTCCCTCATTGGTGTTTTTCCGGTTCGTAACAATCCGTCAATGGTGCAATACCCTTGTTTATATGAAAGTCCTTTCCCCAGCGCGAAATGCATCCTGCAGCAGGAGCGGGCCTTGCGAATTTTCATGCTTCGTAGTTCCAGCTTGCGGGGATGGGGGTAGCAATAAAATCTGATGATCCGGACAAGAATCTCTTCTCGCGGACGCTGATGATTATAAGTTAACCTGATGAACGCTGCAGTTATGACCGTGTCTTTTTTTTGAGCCAAACCATCAAATTGCCACTATCCTGTTCCGGTTTATGTTAGCATGCAGAACTGCTGATCATTCGATTGGAAATATTGGTGCAGTATTGCGACAGTAACTGTGGTTATATTGCAAATGATTATCCTGTTTATGTTCAATCAGGCAATGTTTCACTGAGTGGTATGTTGCCTTATGAAGACAAGGTTTGTTGAATAATCAAATTGAAAATTTTTAATGAGCGGTCCTTTTGATAGGTTGATGTCTGTTTTCCATCATGCTGCTGAATGTATTTGCGTAAATTTTAAAAATAGTGCAATTGACTTGCTAAATTAACATTCTCGGCTATATGTAAGAAATTATTTTGCCGATTTATATTTATCAGGAGGATGAAATGAGCAAATCACTGGTCGAGATGGCAGCGGATATTGTTAAAGCTCAATGTACTTCTACAAGTATGTCTGCTGAGGATATCACTTCGTCGTTGCAGAATACTTTTAATGTGCTGCAGGTGCTGCAGGCAAATGAGGTGTCTGCTGAAGCAGTTCCTGTCGGAGAAGAGAAGAAGGATGAAAATACTGTTGAGGTAGCGCCGGAGAAATCCATTCTCAGAAATAAGATTATTTGTCTGGAATGCGGGCAATCCTTTAAGTTGCTGTCACCCAAACATCTGGCCAGCCATGGGCTGAACGGAAAAGATTATCGGAGAAAATACGGGTTTCCCCTCCGGCAGCCGCTCTGTGCCAAGGCCCTGTCGGAACGGCGCAAAAAAGCCGGCAAGGAACGCGGGGTGCCGGAGAATCTCTTAAAGGCCATCGCTGCAAGGAAACTGAAAGGCAGCACCAAAGGCAAGGCAGCCAAGAAATCGAAATAAGTTACGAATTCATTTTACTTCTACATCTCTCTTTTGTTAAAAGGCACGCAGCTGGCACGTATCTGCGTGCTTTTTTATTCTGTATAAAAATCAGGTCAGGCAAATACGTAAGTGATTGGTATTTTTGATTCAGGTGTTGGCGGCATGACGGTGGCAAAGGCAGTTGAAGAGCTTTTGCCGGACAAGAATCTGGTCTATTTCGGGGATGTGGCGCGCACTCCCTATGGTTCGAAAAGCGCCGCCACGATATGCAAATATGCACGGCAGGACACCGAGTTTCTGCTTAAAAAGGGCGCCAAGATCATCATCATTGCCTGCAACACCGCAGCGAGTGTAGCTTCCGATCTGCTGCAAGCTGAGTTTCCTGTACCGGTTTTTGAGGTGATTACCCCGGCTATTGAGAAGGCGCTTTCGGTATCATTAAGCAACCGGATCGGCGTGATCGGCACCAGGGCGACCATCAAGAGCAATATCTATGAGGCAAAAATAAGAGAGGCAAGGGCGGAGGCCAAGGTCTTTTCCCAGCCGTGTCCCCTGCTGGTGCCGCTGGTGGAGGAGGGATGGCTCGACAAGCGGGAGACCAAGATGATTATCCGCCGCTATCTGCATCCCCTGAAACACAAAGGGGTAGATACCCTGGTGCTGGGATGTACCCATTATCCCCTGCTGAAGCATCTGATCAGTCCCCGAATCGGCGGCAGGGTGAAGGTCATTGACTCGTCAACGGCCGTGGCGGAAATGGTGAAGAAGTATTTGCAAGATCATCCGGAAGTGGATAAGTCATTGGCAACCGGGGGAGAAAATGCTTATTATGTGTCCGATGTGACGGATGCTGCCCGCATGACGGCCCAGCGGATTTTCGGCAGGAAACTGGAACTGATCCAGGTTGATGTGGAAGGAAATTAACATGAAACAGCTTTTTTTTGCGGCGATATACCTTTTTGTCTGCCTATTGGCCCCGGCAACCGGGCAATGCGCCACCCTTACTCCGGTGCATATTGCCGAAAAAATTCAGCAAACCTATGAAAAGACCACCGCCTTCAAGGCCGACTTTCTGCAGACTTCTACGATAAGCACCATGGAGCATCGCCAGCGCAAAGGCAGCGGCACCATGGTTATTCAGAAACCCGGGTTGATGCGCTGGGATTACACCTTGCCTGAAAAGCAGGTGTTGGTCAGTGACAGCAAGACGTTTTCCCTCTATTTTGCCTCGGAAAATCAGATGATCGTGACCCCGGCCAAGGAATACCTGCAGGAGGATGTCACCTATAATTTCTTTGCCGGCAAAGGCAATCTGTTGCATGATTTTGAGGTGTTGCCCGTTACCCCTGAGCAGGAGAAACCGGGCAGTCTGGCCATCAAACTGATTCCCAAAAAGACCCATGCCCAGGTTCAGACGATGAACGTTTGGGTTGATGAGGGGACATTTCTGGTAAACCGCCTGGAGATCATCGATCACCTTGGCAGCATTACCAATCTGCTGCTTTTTAACACCGTGGTCAATCATACCATGCCGACCGAGTATTTTCATTTTTCCCCGCCTGAAGGTACAGAAATTATTGAGCAGTAAATGACTTCCACAAATCCGTTCCGGCTGGCGCTCGTCTCTATGCCCTGGGCTATTTTTAACCGCCCTTCCGTCCAGCTTGGCGCATTAAAAAGTTATCTTGAGGCGCATTCAACGGTAAAGGTGCGGACATTTCATCCATACCTCGGCGTTGCCCGAATTCTCGGCAGAGATCTGTACCATTTTATTTCCGGCAATGTCTGGATCTGTGAAGCCCTGTACAGCGCCATTCTCTTCCCCGGGCAGCGTTCCCGGGCCCGCATGGTGGTGGAAGAGGAAGCAGGCAAAGGGGGAAATCGCATCCCGCTTGATTTTGATGCCGTCTGCGCTCAGTTGGAAACACATCTCGCCGAGTGGGCCGCGGCAACCGACTGGCAGAAATATGATCTGATCGGCTTTTCCGTCTGCTTTAATCAGTTGCTTGCCACCCTTGCCGCAGTCACTTATCTGAAGAAACAACATCCCGGGCTGCGCATTGTCTTGGGCGGCTCAACCTGTCATATTGATTTCGCCCCGCCCCTACTTAAAAATTTTCCGGTGGATTTCATGATCAGCGGGGAAGGGGAAGAGGCGCTGCTGAACCTGTGCTCCTATCTGGCAGGGCAGACTTCATCCCTTGCTGACAATAATATTTTCAGCGCTTCGGTGTCGTCGGGCGGACAAGCCACAGGCTGCGTGAAAAAACAGTTGGAGGTTGCCCGGCTGCCCTGTCCTGATTATGATGATTATTTCCGGGAGATGGAAACCCAGGTTGGCGCGGAAACTTTCATCCCGGTGATCCCTGTCGAGTTCTCCAGGGGGTGCTGGTGGCGCAAATGCACCTTCTGTAATCTGAATCTGCAGTGGCGGGGCTATCGCTCTAAACCGGCGGAAAAGATGGCTGCTGAGGTAGTTGCCCTTGCCGGCCGACATAAGGTGCTTGATTTTGTTTTTACGGATAATGCCCTGCCGCCGAAAGAGGCGGTCGCCTTTTTTGAAACAATGGTGAATTCCGGTCGGGATTTTCGTTTTTTTGCCGAGATCCG
Organism: Pseudomonadota bacterium; assembly: GCA_018897105.1. Taxonomy (GTDB): domain Bacteria; phylum Desulfobacterota; class Desulfobulbia; order Desulfobulbales; family SURF-16; genus SURF-16. The sequence goes on along the minus strand of JAHILF010000072.1, from coordinate 17,846 downwards.
CGCCGACTATCGCGGTAGAGCCATGGAAATCAGCCGCAAAGGCGGGCTGACCTCCGTCCAGGTGGGTATCGAGGCCATGAGCAACTCCCTGCTGGCCAAAATGGTCAAAGGGGTGACGGTCATGGATAACCTGGCCGTCATGAAGGATGCCCTGGCCAACGGGGTGGTGCTGGACGGCAACTTGATTGTCGAATTTCCCGGCAGCAGCAGTGAAGAGGTTGTTGAGACACTGGCAAATCTTGACTTTGCCTTTCCCTTCCATCCCCTGACCACGGCCGCCTTTTTTCTCGGTCATGGCAGTCCGGTAGATGAAGCGCCGAAAAAATATGGTATCCGCGCCAGAACCATGCATCACCAGGCGGCTCGGCTTTTTCCTGCCAAGATTGGGGCAGAGCTGGCGCTGCTGATAAAGGGTTATCGGGGTGATCGCGCTGTCCAGCAAAAACTATGGGCCCCGGTGGCGTCAAAGGTGAAAAAGTGGCAGGATTACCACAGCAGTCGGAACAAAACGGGAAAACTGCTTCTCTCCTTTCGTGACGGCGGGGATTTTCTCATTATCCGCCAGGAACTGCCGGACAAGGTGCTGCATCACCGGCTGCGGGGGATATCCAGGCAGATCTATCTTGCCTGCGAAATGATTATTGATCTGCAGGCCTTGGCCGGGATATTTCCCTCGTTCACCATGCAGCAGATAGAAAAATTTCTCGATGATCTTGTCGCGAAAAGGCTGGTTTTCCGGGAGCAGGACAGATTCCTGGCACTGGCCATCCGCCAGAAAACATGATAAGAAGAACCGTGATGAGCCAGGACAGCAAACAGACGATGCTGGTAGTCGGCGGGTGCCGGAGCGGCAAAAGCCGCTTTTCGGAGCAGTGGGCGACGGAGCGCTTTGCCAGAAAAACCTATGTTGCCACCACCGTTGCCGGCGACGACGAGGAAATGCAATATAGGGTGGCAATGCATCGGCAAAACAGGGGCGCAGACTGGCAAACGATTGAAGAACCCCATGCCATTGCCGATGTTCTGCGCCATCAGTGGCAGCACTCCGATGTTTTTCTGGTTGACTGTCTCACCCTGTGGCTGACCAATCTGCTGCTGCAGAATTTTTCCGATGAGGACATTCTGGACAGGGTAGGCGATCTGGCCGAGGCCATCAGGGAGTGTCCCGTTTCCGTGGCCCTGGTGGCAAACGAGGTGGGGCTGGGCATCGTGCCGGAAGCAGCCCTGGCACGTCGGTTCAGGGATCTGGCCGGCTGGTGCAACCAGACGATCGGCGCCCGATGCGACCAGGTTGTCTTTATGGCCGCAGGGCTGCCCCTCTATTTGAAATAAATTTTATTTTTTCCCATGGCAACATCGGTTGGGATGGCAAAAGCGCTGCTTATGGCACGGCGCATATTTTTGAAACAGGAGAAGAGATGAGCGTGCACGGCGGAAATATCGTCGCAATGGCCAGGGCTCTGGGTTGTGAGGTGAAGGATCTTATTGACATGAGCAGCAATCTCACACCGTTGGATATGGTGCCCGGTCTGCGGGAGGTTCTTGCCCGGGGAATTGAAGAGATTTCCTTTCTGCCGGAGACGGAAAGTGAAACCCTGAGGCAGATCTTTGCCCGCAAATTCAATCTGCAGGAAGAAGAGGTGCTGGTGGGCAATGGAACCACCGAGTTTATCTTCGCCCTGCCGCACTTATTTGCCGGCAGCCGGGCCATTATCGTCAACCCTACCTATTCCGATTACCGGGTTGCCTGCAGCTGGGCCAAGGTCCCGGCCATGGACTTCATGCTGCGGCCTGAGCAGGATTTTCATCTTGATCTTGACCGCTTGGCCCGCGAGTTCCAGGGCGGCGAACTGGTGTTCATCTGCAATCCCAATAATCCCACCGGCTCGCTGACTCCCTCCGATGAGCTCTATGATTTCATCCTCCGGCATCCAGCCACCTCTTTTCTGGTGGATGAGTCCTATCTGCCGTTTACCCGGGAGAAATCACTTTTGCACTATGATTTGCCGCCAAACCTGTTTGTCCTCTTCTCCTCTTCTAAAATTTATGGTATTCCAGGTCTGCGCCTCGGATTTCTGGTGGCAAGGGCTGCCAATCTGCTGGCAATGACCCTGCAGCGCAAACCATGGGGCGTGAACAGAATGGCCCAGATCGCCGGAGAATATCTGCTTGAGCATGCGGATCCTTATGTTGAGGTGGTCCGGCAGTTCATCGAGCGCGAGCGTTTCCTGTTTGTCGATTTGTTACAGAAGATAAACAATATCAGGGTTATCCCAGGCAAGGCCAATTTTATTCTCTGTCATCTCCAGGGAGAAATCCTGGCCACGGAGTTATGTGAGAAAATGCTCGACAAAAGGATTATGATCCGCAACTGCGCATCATTCGATGGTCTTGATGAACATTATTTTCGTATGTCTTTAAAAGGAAGAGAGGCTAATATCTATTGTCTCAAGGTGTTGCAGGAAATTTTATAAGAATCTGGAAGAAAGTTTATGAGAATTGCTATCATTTCCGATACCCATGACCAGGTGGCCAATCTGCGGGCAGCCGTCAAGTATTGCAACGCCTTTAATGCCCAACTGCTGATCCACTGCGGCGATCTGATTTCTCCCTTTATGCTCGATGAGCTGGCCGATTTTGCCGGCGCCGTGCATCTGATTTACGGTAACAATGTCGGCGACCAGCATCTTATTTCCCAGGCCTGCGGCGTCAGGTTTCCCGGCATCACCCATCATGGCGTTCTGGGCGCAGTCGAAGCAGGCGGCATGAAAATAGCATTCCATCATTATCCACAGGTGGCCAGAGGCATTGCCTGTCAGGGTATCTTTGATGTAGTCTGTTGTGGCCATAACCATCGCTATAACGTTGAACAGATCGGCAACACTCTGTTAATTAATCCAGGCGATATGCTTGGGAAGGAAAATCAACCCAGTTTTGCCATTTTTGACAGCTCATCCCGCACTGTTGAAAAAGTTGAGGTTGGCGAAAAAATGAATTTAGGAGACTAAGGAGTCCAGAGATATGACCCAGGAAAATTTGGAGCAGGAAAACAATCCTGCCGGCGAAGAAACAAAGAGTGAAGAGATGAGCTTTGCCGAGATGTTTAATGAAAACGATGCGACCCAGGACCGTATCGAACCCGGGCAGAAGGTCAGGGCAGAGATCGTGCGGATCACCAAGGAGTGGGTTTTCATTGATCTCGGCGGCAAAAGTGAAGGAGCCCTGGCCATGTCCGAACTGATTGATCAGGAGGGCAACCCCACCGTCAAGGAAGGCGATACCATTGATGTCTATTTCTTGGCTGTTGAACGCAATGAAAAGATCTTCACCACCAAGATAGGCGGTGCGGCGGTCAAGGCTCATCTGGAAGAGGCCTTTCACAGCGGCATCCCGGTGGAAGGGACGATCCAGAAAGAGATCAAGGGCGGTTTTGAGGTCAAAATCGGCGGCGGCAGGGCTTTCTGTCCCTTCTCCCAGATGGGCCTGCGCAAGACGTCCGATAATGAGCAGTTCATCGGTCAGCAGTATGCCTTTAAGATTGTTGAGTTCCGGGATAACGGCAGGAGCATCATTGTCTCCCACCGGAAAATTTTGGAGGAACAGCGCGCCGTGCTGAAGGAGGAACTGAAAGATACCCTGCAGGTCGGTCAGATCGTCAAGGGTGTCATCACCTCCATCCGTGAATTTGGCGCCTTTGTCGATATAGGCGGCATTGAGGGGTTGATTCCCATTTCTGAAATAGGCTGGGGCCGGGTAGCGGATATTCATTCCGTGCTGGAAGAAGGGCAGAATGTCGAGGTGGCGATCAAAAGCCTTGACTGGGATCATGACCGCTTCTCCTTCAGCCTGCGGGAAACCCTGCCTGATCCCTGGGATACCTGCAGTCTGGCGGAAGGCACCAGCGTGATCGGTACGGTGGCGCGCCTGGTCGACTTCGGCGCCTTTGTCACCCTGGCTCCGGGGATTGACGGCCTGCTGCATATTTCCGCTCTCGGCGGAGGACGCAGGATCAATCATCCCCGGGAGGTTGTCCAGCCCGGCCAGAGCCTGGAGGTGCGCATTGACAGCATTGACCGGGAGAAGAAACGGATTTCCCTTTCCCTGCCCCAGAGCGAGGAAGCGGTCAAGGTTGAGCGGAAAAAGGGTAAGAAGCCCCAGGAAGATGACATGCGGGAGGAATTCCATCGTTTCAAGGATGCAGGTGGAGAGAAGAAAGAGAAATCCATGGGCACCTTTGCCGATCTGCTGAAAAAGAAAATCGACAATTAAGGGGCATGTCTCCTTTTTGGCCGGTCTGGTTACGTGAAAAAAAAGATACTCATAGTTGACGATGAAGAGCTGATTTTAAACAGCCTTGGTCTGGAATTGGAAGGGGAGGGGTATGAGGTTTCCCTGGCGGCAAACGGCCAAGAAGGTATTGCTATCCTGCGGGAGAACTATGTTGATCTGATCATTACCGACTTAATGATGGAAGGCCTCAATGGGCTTGAAGTCCTGAAGGCGGCCAAGGAAATTGATCCGGAAGTCGCCGTGGTCATCCTCACCGGTTATGGGGAGGTTGCCTCGGCCATTGAGGCCCTGCGTCTCGGCGCGGCTGATTATCTGCTTAAACCCTGTGATTGCAATGAATTGAATCTGCGCATCGCCAACTGCCTCGAACAGCAGGATCTGGCAAGAAAGATCAAAATTTACGAAAGAATCCTGCCGGTGTGCAGTGAATGTAAAAAGGTGCTGCACGAGGATGCGGGCGGCATGACGGAATGGCTGTCCCTGGATCAGTTCATCAGTAGAAAGACCGGTCTGGGTATCAGTCATGGCTATTGCCCGGACTGCTTCAAGGAGGCGATGGCAGAGATCGCCCTGACCAAAAAAAAGAAATAGCCCGCTTACTCAGACTCACCCCATGCGACATGTTGCTGTTTTCGGGACGGATCCATCCCAGTCATCGCCCTTCCTGCAGGATCTGCTTAACGGCAATTCGCCGGCATATTTCCCTGAAATCCTGGGGAAAAAGGGAATGCTGTTTTCCAATATCTCCCTGACTTGGTTCATGGAAGAGGAGAGGAAACATGATAGGTTTGACCTTACCGAACAGCAACACCGAAGTATCCGCTCCCTTTCCAGCGGGGAACAGAAAAAAGCACTGCTGAACTATCTGCTTGCCGCTAATCCTGACTTCCTGGTGCTGGATAATCCCTTTGACGCCCTGGATGCGGCCTCCTCCCGTGCCTTGCAAGAGGACCTGCGGCATTTGAGCCGGCAACTCATGATCATCCAGATAGTAAAACGCGGCAGGGACTTATTGCCCTTTATCACCCATGCCTTATCCTGCGAAGGCGATCGAGTCGTCTTTAGCGGAACCATCCGGGAGTATCTGGAGAAGTATGGGATACGGCCGCGCTTGCAACTGCATGGCAGGCTGCCCGCCCCATCCCGCCTTTATCCCGACATCCCGGATTCACTCATCAAATTCGCAAATGTGTCTGTCAGCTATGAGGACAGGCCGATTCTCAAGGACATAAGCTGGGAAGTCGGGAAAGGGGAGTTCTGGGAACTGGTTGGCCCCAATGGTGCGGGCAAGACAACCATGCTGACCATGATCACCGGCGACAACCCCAAGGCCTTTGGCCAGGACCTCTTTCTCTTTGGCCGTAAAAAAGGGACAGGAGAATCGGTCTGGCAGATCAAGGAGAAGATCGGCTACTTAACCCCTTCCATGCTGGATCTGTTTCACCGACGAACCACAATAGAACAGATGATCATCTCCGGCATGGTCGACTCCATCGGGCTTTACCGGCAAGCGAGCGGCCTGCAGACGGAACTGGCAGGAAAATGGATTCGGTTGCTGGATCTTGAAAATGAACGCCATGCCCCTTTTATCAGCCTGTCGCAGGTACACCAACGGATGGTGCTCGTGGCACGGGCCATGGTAAAGCATCCCCCGGTACTGATTCTGGACGAGCCGGGCAATGGGCTCGATGATCACGCCGCGGCAATGCTGACAGCACTGATCAATAAAATGGCCGAGGAGAGTGATACCGCGATTATCTACGTTTCCCACCGGCAGGAGCCTGGCCTGAAATCTCATAGCGTGTTCGAGCTGTTTCCGGCGCAGAACGGCTCAACAGGGAAGAGGAGATGATGGTGAAAAAATCTGCGGTTTTTTTGGGGGAATTGACTTACCGGTCCCGGAACTCGCGAACCAGAAAACGTGGTACGTCCCCCATTATTCGTCCCCCATTATTATCAACGACATGGAGAGCATCAAACGATCAATAACCGACACCATCATCACCCGCCTGAATTAAGAGCAGGTTGTGGCCCTGACCGGTGCGCGCCAGACCGGTAAGACCACTCTCTGCGAAATGCAGCTCCCCGAACGGCTTGACCTTTCGTTTACCTACATCTCCTTCGACGATCCCGACGAACGGCTTCGTTTTCAGCGCTCGGCCGTGCTGATCCTGGAAAACATCACCACACCGCTGGTGGTGCTTGACGAGGTGCAGAAAATCCCGCAGTTGTTCGACCCGCTGAAGCTGGTGGTGGACCGGGAACGGAAAAAACCTGCCTTTGAGCGGAAACGCTTCGTTTTGACCGGATCGTCGCAATTGCTGATGATCAAGAGCATCCGCGAGACCTTGGCCGGGCGGGTGGCGCTCTGCCGGATGTACCCGTTTTCCCTCTTTGAACTGACCGGAGGCGGCGAACCGCCGCTTCTCTCCCGAATATGGCAGGATCAGGCCCTTTCGCCACAGGACGCCGGGCTGCTCCCCCTGGTTTCGCCTGGGCAATTGCGTACCCTGCGTGAGGTGCGGGACGAGCATCAGCGATGGGGCGGTTATCCGCCGGTGTGGCAGCGCACGGGAGAAACGGAGCGGCTGAACTGGCTCAAGGACTATCGCAAGACCTATCTGGAGCGGGATATTGCCGATGTGGGGCAGGTGGCGAATATCGATACCTTTGCCCTGGCGCAGAAACTGTTATGCAGCCGCACCGCCAACCTGTTTTCAATCAGCGAGGTGTCGCGGGATCTGGGAGTAGCGGTCAATACCATCAAGCGCTATCTGGAACTGCTGACCATGTAGTTTCAGTGCGTTCTGCTTCCCCCCTGGCATGAAAACGTCAGCAAACGGCTGGTCAAGAGTCCGAAACTCTTCTTTCCGGACGTGGGGGTGAACAGGGCTATAGTTGGTGAGCTTTCCATCAGTAGCGGCGCTGCTTACGAAAGCTGGCTTTGCGCTGAACTTTTGAAGTGGAAGCAGCTCCAACCGGTGGAGCCGGAGCTGTATTTCTACCGTACCGCCGCCGGACTGGAGGTGGATTTTCTGCTGGCGAGTGAGCACGGAATTCTCCCCATTGAGGCCAAAGTATCGGAACGGGTGACCGCAGCAGACGGCAGAAGTGTGGAGACGTTCATGGCGGAACATCCGGATGCGGCCAAATTAGGGTTGGTGGTCTATTCGGGGAATGAAGTTGTCGAATTGCGCCGGAATGTCTGGGGGGTACCGGACTGGTATCTGCTGGGGGCGTTGTAACTATTGCTACCGTGCTAGATAGGTCAACTCGCAACATAACAATAGTAAGACTAAGCTTGGACTTGTTGCACTTATGATAATCTTCGATTTGGCAATCTCAAGGCTCGGTAGCCTCTGGGAACCGCCTAGTGCGGACCCGCATGATAGGTGGTGTGGTGAGTGGGGGAAAGACTCCCCCTAACCCAATCGGCAAGATTATTACAAAAACCAATGGGTCCTGATAGTCAGGATGGGCGTCAATCTAGGCATGGCAGGTACGATCTAAAGTGAACTGCGTATTCGATTGAATTCTTCACAAGCAGCGACCAGTGAATCCGGCGGCGATTTGAGTTGTATATTTTTTCTGCAATTATTTGCAAGTCTGTCGATAAAGGGATGGGCATCTTTGCTTTCAGAGAGTTTACCATAACTGTTTTTGTAGGTGTCCTTGTCCGCTTCATTGACATTCCTGCCATCCAGGTAGGCTATCCAGGTCTGGATATGCCACTTGGGTATGATGTAGGCTATTGGCTCATTATCATTTCTGGGAGACAAAAGTTTCGCATCCAGATTGGATCTAATCTGGCCAACAGAGAGTTCGTCCGCATCTTGAATCACCAGTAGGATCGTCGAGGCGGGCCGCCTGCGCAGCGCTTCGGCTTCGAGAGAAATGTTGTCCTCCACATGCTTTTTGCCTGATCCCTTTCCATTTGGATAAGGTGGCACCCTGATTGCGCGAGGTTTTACATCCCATCCCATTCTCAGGAAACGTTTTACGAACAACTCATGGGCCTTGTCTTCACAGAGAATGATAATTTGCGATGCTTTACTCATTTTCCCACCCCCGTGCCATAACTTCCGCTGGCGACAACTCATCTACTCTGGGGAATGGCTGTACGACAACATGTGCTCCCGCCTGTCGGGAGAACCACAGCTCCGCGCCTCTGGCCATCTTGTTCACAATTTCAGGATGATGAGATATGATCAGGGCCTGTTTGTCTTGTTCGTCACAGATGTCGTTAAGGTTTTCAAGCCAGGGTTGGATTTCGCGCATTGAAACGAAGTTGTCCGGCTCGTCGATCAGCACTGTCGAAAAGGTTCCCGCGCGCAACGCTTCCAAAACCGTATAGAGAACGATCAATTGACGTTGACCGCTGGAAATATTCATGAAGTCGAAGTCGTGGTCTTTGCCTTCGATGCGGAATGTCGCCATCAATTTTCGAGATTCGCCGATTTCCCTGAGACTCAACTGCCCGAAACCAGGGAGAACGTCCTCCAAAAGCTGTTTTGCTTTATAACCAATAGATGGTTGTTCCTGTAAGAGATGGCGGTACCACTGCGCAAAATTTTCAGCATGTTCCGATAGATTGCGCGACTCTGATGCAGCGGCGGCTTTTACAACCAATGGAACCGGATGAATCAGCAGGATCTTTTCAACTTCTTCCCTGAACTGGATTAAAGGCTTGTTGTCGTCACGTTTTGCAATTGTCGGAATCACCGAACGACGCCAATCCGCAGGAAAAACGGCGCCCTCTTCTATCTTTCCCGTCTTCCAATTGATACGGTAGAGATGCGCCTCCTGCCCATCGAACAAGAAGAAGGTCGAATCTTTCCAGATTAATTCTTCTCGTTTAATACGTTGTTTATCTTCCTGATTTGCATATTCAATCGTTAATTGGTATTTGTATACCTCGCCATCAATCATCAGGGAGAACCCTATCGTTTGATCTAACCTCTTATCCCAGGTTGTCAGGCTGTTTCTATTGAAAATATCCTCCACATGCTCGCCGTGCATCAGCCGTTGAATGCAACGTAATGCATCCAGCACGGAAGTTTTGCCTGCACCATTGTCCCCGAGCCAGAGTTGAAACTCCCCCGGCTTGATCCGAAAATTCGTCAGACATCGAAAATTGTCGATATAAATTTCGTTTATCATCGGTCGATTTCCTCTTTCATCGGTTGATGAGCGGTCAATTCATTCATCAGAATCACAATCCTTTTTCCCGTGCCAGCACGCCGTCCACTCAGCTTTTTTTTATTGGCGTGGTACGGGTAGAGAGCCGAGAGCGAGCTTCCATATATGCCTCTCCTCTACTTAGTAATAAATTGTAAAATGCCTAACTGAACGACCATCGTCTTGCAGACGATGGATTCGTTACTCGGTTAAAGCCGACTGAAGATTAATTGAATTACTCTATTAAATTGGCTCATGGTCTACGACCATTTCGCCTAGACATTCTTCGCCTGAAGGCGGAGGGGTTTCAACCATCCCCGATGGGGACACTAAACCGATAGTTAACCAACTATTAGCCTAAAAAACGTAGAATTTAACGTCTTTAGGGAGTCTGAAAAAGTTATATCCAGCGATTTAATCAGATAATATCATTCAGGCTGTTTTTATCCAGCTTTTTTGCTGTTTAAAGATTTATCATTATGGCCCTCTTCAATTGAGATTAGTCATGGCAAGGATATGACAGGTAAAAATACCGCAAGTTAACCTTCTTCCTGATTCTGCGTTATCAAGCCACTACGCTCATGAAATATACAGTAATTAGTCTGCCCGAAGGGCGCTAATTCAGCTTCCATGGTACGGTTCATATCTTCATGAGTGCCTGATCCAGGTCTGCTATAATATCCTCGAACTCTTCTATGCCCACTGAAATTCTCACCAAATCATCGGTAATTCCTGCTTTCCTTCTGACCTCTACCGGAACGTTCAAATGCGTCATGGAAGCGGGGTGTTCGATCAGGGTATCAACAGCCCCCAGGCTGACGGCCAAAGAACATAGTTCAACACTGTTCATAAGTTTTCGGCCAGCTTCCGTGCCGCCCTTTATGCCAAAAGAAATCATACCGCCAAACCCGCTCATCTGTTTTTTTGCAATTTCATGCTGGGGATGACTTGGGAGTCCAGGATATCTGACCCACTCAATTTTGGGATGAGCCTCCAAGAATTCGGCTACGTTCATTGCATTGCTGGAGTGCTTTTCCATTCTAATATGTAACGTCTTCACTCCTCTGATGCATAACCAGGCTTCATGGGGACCCATTGTCCCTCCGGTAGAATTAACAACAGATGCCATGCCATTGATAAATTCTTTTTTCCCAACCACAATACCTCCTATAAGATCTGCATGACCACCAATATATTTTGTGCAGCTGTGAACCACTGCGTCAGCACCCAGGGTTAATGGTCGTTGAAAACAAGGGGTTGCAAATGTGTTGTCAACCACAAGAAGAGCACCAATATCTCTCGCTATAGCACCTATTTCATCAATATCACACACCATCATGGTGGGATTGGCTGGGGTCTCCAAGAAGATAATTCTTGTGTTGCGCTGTATGTTTTTCTTCACCGTTTCAAGATTGGACGTATCAACAAAACTGACGTGGATACCAAACTTTGTGAGAATTGAGGAGAATAATTCGTAGGTGCCACCATAGACCACATCGGTTGACAAAAGGTGATCTCCCTGCTGTAAATAGGAAAGAGCAACAGCAGTTATTGCAGCCATGCCCGAGGAGAAGGTTTGCCCTGTTTCACCACCTTCAAGCGCTGCAATTTTTTCAACAAACGCCGTATGAGTCGGGGTATTTGGCATTAAACGGGTATAGGTATAACCCTTTTCTTTGCCGGCAAACCGTAATGCACCTTGTTCAGCATTTTCAAATACAAAAGTGGATGTTTGATATATTGGTGTAGTATGGGCTCCATGCGAAGGATCAGGTACTTCTCCAGCGTGAACACATTGAGTGCCAAACTTCTGCCCCTTTTTCATTATCCCCTCATCTCAAGCTGTTTCTATTAGCTGGCATGAAAGACCCAGCCGAAGCGTTTGGCCGTCTCGCCAAGTTGGCAAGAAAGACCCTCCTGTCTCTGTCACTTATTCTAATTCGCTTTCAAGTAGAGACTCAATGCCGTACTAAGATTTGAATCAGATATGCCATAACAGAAAAGCGGCTTACGAGATGCCGTTCAGTGGGGCGCGGCTTCATCGCGCGTCCGCTGCAACGGCGAATGAGCCGACGCCTTGAATTGCTCGAGTTCGAATGTCTTTTCTAAGAACATTTGCGAGACCCGATCAACAAACGCGTCGGAAACCAAGTCTAACTGCTTGATCGATTTGGCCGCCGCTTCTCTCATTTCCTTTGAGTCTGCGCAATCGGTGCGCTTCATGCAGTCCAATATCGCCCGCACCCTCTTGTGCGTAAGGTAGAAATGACCGTGCAGGCTCAGAGGTTCCTTAAGTTCTGGATTATCCGTTTCGTAGTTGTTGAACTGATTCGCAATATCGCGGCTGACAAGTCTCTCTAACTTGTTCTGATAGATGATGAGCTTGGTGTTCCATTTCTCGACTGTTGGTGCGTACTCAGCCCAAGCCTTCTCGCTTGCGGCAATGTTTCCACCATGCCTATCCGGTTAGCACAGGTTGGCTTTGGGGGTATGATTCTGGCATGTCGGATATACCTCCGTACTCTGTTGAAGTTTCAGCAGCTCTTCCTTGATGAGACGGCCTGCGCCCGCTATCTGAAGCGTATCCGGTGGCCCGAAGAATCCTGCGGAACCAGACGAACCTGTGCTAATCGGATAGGCATGGTTTCCACTACCCAAAGCATCAAACACCCGCTGCATCCGAAAGAATCTGAGATTAATGAGGTCGGAGATCTCTTCGAGTGATTCTTGCCCCTCTTTCAACTTGGCACGCAATAATTCGAATCGCATGCTGCGCTCCCATTCGTAGTCTTGTCGTGCTTGTTCAAGCGCGATTTGTCGCTCCCATGTCCGACGCTGCACCGAATCTGCGAATAGGCCACCAACTATCGTTGTGATACCAAAGCCAAACAAAAGGAGCCCAATGCCACTATTCAGAAAAGACCAAAGTCGGCTATGCCAGGACATCGTTTTCTCCTTCGGCTAAGCAAGTGTCGACTCCCGAAAAGACGCCGAGGTTTAAGTCTTTATGGAAGAATAAAATTTTTTATGCCGCTATTCTAACGCATATTATCACCAAGAGTATTTTTATCCAGTTTTTTTGCTGTGTAAAAATATTTCTTTTATAGTACCTCCTTAATTTAGGTTTGTTCTGGCAAGGGTAATGATTGTTAGAAAAAAGCAAGTTGACCTTCTTCCTGAGATGGGCAGCCGTCTTTCAACCACCTAATTTTTCTTTTTGTTATCATCAAATAAAGGTGTTTCCCGCTAATTCCCATAAGTCAGTAGGGTACCATCAAACCTGTGAGTTTGTTATCCTCCGTTTGTCGTGTCAGCCAGCCGCCGGACCAGGTTGCGGATCCCGGCAGGGCCGGGCCCCAAGGTGAGTCTGCCCAACTCCTCAAGCGACCGGCCGTAGTTCGGTGACCTGGGCTGCAGGCTCGCCAACGCGCCCGCCAGGATCTCGTCGAGAAATGCCGTGTTGGTATCCGCATCAACCACGAGCAGGCAGCGGGGAAAAGGCACCTCGGAGACGAGGTGGTGGAGCTCGTGAACGCATCCGTCATTGTCAATATCGAAGCTGCGCAGATCCATCACCACCGAATTGCCGTCCTTCACGAGGTGCGGCAAGACTACCTTCCATGAGTCGGCATGGCAGAAGAAATTGTTGATGCGGAACCGCCCGTCCGGATCGGCGCCCCTGTCCCGTTCGGCCAGGCTACGCACAAGAGAGGAGTGGTCCCCGACGAAATGCTGGCCGAGCTTGCCGGCGAGGAAATCAAGGAACTGGTGCGGCTGAACCGTGCTGGTGGCGAGATCCGGTCCGGTGATCAACTGGATGTTGCCCACATGGCGCCAGTGCTTCGCCAGCTTCTCCAGCAACGCCTCGCTGCGCCGGCCGAGGGAAAAGACGCGAAGAAACGTCAGGCCCACCGGCTGTGGCGGTGGGCGCATCGAGAGGCTGGCAGCCAGCAACCAGGTCAGCTTGAAGGCCACGAAGGCCAGTGGACCTACCGTCACCCAGGCGACCCCGCCCAGGACCAGCCACATGGTGTAGATGCCAGTGAACAGCAGCCATACGGCGTCCAGCAGCAGCGACTGTTCGCTCAAGCGTCCCCGCCGGTAGGAGCGCGCGATCCATCGCGCCAGCACCCAGCCCAAGGCACCGCACCCCAGCAGCGAAACTAGAAATATGCCCGCCAGCAGCCAGTAGATGTGAATGTCGAGCTTCTCCACCACGGCAACCGCAGCTTTCACGCCCTGCTTTGAGAACAGCGTTAAGTAAATGGTGAGCGTTCCGACGACCGCCGACGTTAACAGCGCCAGGACCAGCGGCGCCACGGCCCGGATCCAGCGGTTGAGGCACAGCGTCATCAGCAGTGTCGGCACGCCGTTGACCGCGAGCCACAGCCGGATCATGGCCTCCGGCGTCACTGTGGAGCGGGCGGGCACGACCACTGCGCCGAAGCGGTACTCGGGAAGGTTGAGAACCGTTCCCGCCCAAAGGCCCAGCAACGCATATCCGGCGCAGTACCCCAGAATGCACAAGGCCCAAAGTCGCCAATTTCCGGGCGCGATCATGGCCAGGACGAGAAACGCCGGCCACAGATAGATCCAGACTCCCACAAGGAAGCCAGGAAAGCCGAGGCCGGAGGGGTAAACACGTTGTGCGGAAAGCGCCAGCACGAGCGCAAACGCCAGGCCGGCGATCAGATAGCGCAGCCCATTCCGCCACGGACCGCTCAGCGCTCGGCCTGACAGATCGGCAGCGGTGCTGCTGCCGCTCCGCTCAGGAAGCAGCGCATCGACCGGCTGCGGGGTGGAGCCAGCTTCATGCGCAGTCGGGGAATCACGGAAGCCGCTCGTCGCGTCCATGGCACGAGCAACCGCCCTGCGGTAGCGATGCAGCAGGACCACAGACGACAGCAGGGCCAGGATCGGTACCACGACGATGACCAGAAACAACGTGGGCATCAAGATCTGTGGCGTGAGTTCCTCGATCATCGTAAGGACAGGGCAACGGTTTAAATGAAGCGTGGCTTCGCAGCCAAGGGTTCAATCGCCGCGGCGCACGGCGCGCCACTCGAGTTCCAGCAGCACCTTCCCCTTCCAGTCTTTCATGATCAGCCAGCAGTCCCGGTTGTTTTTGTCGGGGAAATGGCAGCGGCTGCGATAGATGATGTCCGACTCTTTGGGGTTTTCCCATTCCATTGCGCGTTTGCGAGGGTTCCACTTCGCCGGCGGCAGATAGATGTAGCTGCCCGAAGACGAGAAAATCCAAAATGGATAGCCGTCCGCGTGCCTGTCATAGGTGCCGAAGATGACATCATTCTCTCTCGCCATAACCGCTTTTATCGTTGCCGCAGATTCCACCGCTTAGGTCGTGGTCCATCATCCCCGCCTCGATATATCGATGGATGCTCGAATACGGCCAATCCGCCGCCCGGGTCACATGGCCGTGTTTCACCGAATTGAAATGGCTGTAATCCACATGCCTCGCAAAATCCCCTTTGTCGCGGATGAGGTGTTCCCAATACCGGCGTTGCCGGATGCCGCGTTCTCCTTTGCTCGCCCGGCTGGCGCTCCGGCGTTCCCCCTGGCGGCAGGGTCCACACCGCATGCAGGTGTTCAGGCAAAATCACCATGGCGTCGATGGTGAAGGGATGCCGCTCTTTCACCATGCCTGCCACCTTACGGAGGACGTCAACGTAATCTACCAGCAGGGACCGGCGCCGTTGCGCAAGATTCACGGTGAAAAAATATGTGCCGCCATTAACCCGTGCGCGCCGGTACCGCATTGCATCCCTCCGGTTTCATGACACAATGTTGGGGTTCGTTCCTCACCCCAACCTACCGTGCTCTTCCTCAGCAAACCCCGCCTCCCGGGCCTGCCTGCGGAAATAGGCAATATCCAGAGGTTCATGTTCATAAAAGTATTGGCCAAAGAAAAAAGTTGCCGAATGCTCACCTTCGATAATAATGGGGAAGGCGACATCCCTGAGACCATTTTTGCAGTGATACTCAGCATATTCGCCCTCAAACAGATGCGATTTGATATAGGCATCACTTTCTTTACAGCGGGCGAGGGTGAGGGGATTGCAACGGTGAAATTTAGTGCAGATATCCGTCCAGCCTGCCGCCACCAGTATATTTCCATCCGGATCAAGGACGGCATTGACGAGACCCGTGGCCTGGTGAAAATACTCCATGGACTCCTGGAGTTTCGGGATATCAACCAATTCACTGAATTTGTATCTCAGCATATTTTCCCTCTGCAGCGGTCCGGTGAAAAGGAGATTTTATCTGTCTTTTTTGTTATGCCGCTAATATCGTTTCATCGATTCTGTCTTCTCCAACCTGGCGGTTTCTTCATTTTTCGAATTTTTTTCTTTTCATTTTCCACAGGCGAAATCTTCTGGTGAGACGAGATAGTCCCCTCGAGAGAAAGCCTGGAGTCATTTTATCATTTCTGTATCGGGATTTCCATTACTTGTGCCGTTTTGAAAAGTTTCACCTATATTTGTGATAAGAGTTTGTTACCCCATATTTAACAACGAAGAGGGAATTTTCGGAAGTTTTGCTCCATTCTTGCAGAAAAAATCTAACGATTTCAAGGTATGTTGTTAGATATTTAGTTTGTAGTGCTATAAAATCATGGCAGGGTATTGACTTTTTTATTGGAGTCTGTCAATAATGAGTCCATGTTCATTCGACAGACGAAAACCAGTAACGCAACATCTGGGGAGGCTTACTTTACCTTCCGGCTGGTTGCCTCCGAACGAATCGGCGGCAAGGTCCGGCAGCAGACCCTGCTGAATCTGGGCAGAAATTTTTCACTTCCGCGCGATCAGTGGCCGCAGCTGTGCGTCCGGATCGGAGAGATTCTCGCCGGGCAGATGACCCTGCTACTGGTATCGTCCACTATTGAGACCTTGGCCCAGCGCTATGCTGCCCGCTTGGTGGCCAGCTGTCAAGCTGCGGCGCCATCCAAAGAGACAGCGGGTCTGGAATACCATGAAGTTGATGTTGATTCCCTGCAGCTGGTCCGTCCCCGTTCGGTGGGGGTAGAGCATGTCGGCCTGGCGGCTCTCGGCTGGCTTGAGTTGCCCCGCATTCTGGCAGAAGCCGGGTTCAACGGCATCCAGCAGGCGGCGGCCATCGGCAGCGTAATCGGGCGTATGGCGGTTCCCGGCAGCGAGCTGGCCACCTGGCGCTGGCTGCAGGAACGCAGCGCCCTGGGCGAACTGCTGGAGGTTGACTTTGAAGCTATGCCGCTGATGAGCCTCTACCGGGCATCCGATCTGCTGGTTCGACGCCGGCAGGCAATCGAGGCGGCCTTGTTCTCGCGGATCAACGAACTGTTTTCACTGCCGGCGACTGTGACCCTGTATGATCTGACCAACACCTATTTCGAAGGGGAGCTGGCGGGCAATGCCAAGGCCCGGCGTGGCCATTCGAAGGAGAAACGGAGTGACTGCCCGCTGGTGACCCTGGGCCTGGTGCTGGATGGCAGCGGTTTTGTCCGGCGCTCGCGGATGTTTGCGGGCAGTGTCGGCGAGGCATCCACCCTGGAAGAGATGTTGCAGGGGCTTGACGCTCCGGCAGGCGCCCTGGTAATCATGGATCGGGGGATCACCACCGAGGCCAATATCGGTTGGCTGGTCGAACATCACTACCGATACCTGGTGGTCAGCCGGGAGCGAAGCCGCCATTTTGATGAAGACCAATCCGTGGCAGTCTCCACGGCGTCCGACCAGACCATCCGCATTCAGCGGGTAGTCAGTGATGATGGCACGGAAGTGCGCCTGTACTGTCATTCTGCGGAGCGGCAGGAAAAGGAAAGCGCCATGACCGGGCGCTTCATGGAGAAATTTGAAAGCGGACTGGCCAGGCTCGCCGCTGGTCTGCAGAAGCCGCGCAGCGAGAAGCGGCGGGATAAACTGCTGCAGAGAATAGGACGTCTGCAGGAGAAAAGTCATGGCATTGGGCAGCATTACCGTATCGATTTAACCCCGGATGAAACCGGCGCCAAGGTAACCGCGCTGACCTGGGAGAGGGTGCCGGTTGCCGGCACGCAATTGACCCATCCGGGTGTCTACTGCCTGCGAACCAATGAGATGAACTGGGATGAGGCTTCCTTGTGGAAGACCTATACCATGCTGACCGACTTGGAGGCGGTCTTCCGCAGTCTGAAATCGGAATTGGGGCTGCGCCCCATCTACCATCACAAGGAAGACCGGGCCGAGGGACATCTGTTCATCACGGTGCTTGCCTATCAGGCCGTCCAGGCTCTGCGCCGGAAACTCAAGACCCAGGACATCAATGAAAGCTGGACAACGCTGCGGGAGATTTTCTCCGTGCAGCAGCGGGTCACCGCCACTTTTAAACAGCGGAATGGG
>JAHILF010000174.1 GCA_018897105.1 Pseudomonadota bacterium | reverse complement strand
TGCTTGCTCACTTTCTTCCACGGAGGGATATAACTCACGAAGAAGTCTTCCGACAGATGAGCGTCAGGCACCGGCAAAGGCAAGCATCCATTGACTCTGCATACAAACGGCAGAGTGATGGGTAATGTGACAAAGTAGAATTAAGGAGAAATATAACCCATGTTTCGTGTCATTTTTCCATAAATTCAATAGGTTATCTTGGTCCGACCCCGTTGCGACGGATAAATTATATACTTGCAGTATCCTTTTTTTGTCCTTCGTCAAGCTATGAATCGTATCCAGTATCATCAGCTTCTTTCACCAAGCTTTTAGGGAAGAGCTTGGGACAAAATGCTGCTTTTTATGTTTTGACATTGGATAATTCTTTTACACCGAATATGTTAGTATATCGTTTCCTGATATCTACTCCAACCTAACATTCTTGACAACGAAATATAGGGCATTCTACCCATTTCTAAACCGATATATAAGCGTAAGTAAACCAGACAATAATAACCGTTCCGGCAAGACCTCAAGTTGACCTCCCTGAAGCTGCTAGATTTCTGATCGCATTTTATGTCACATACTCTCCTCACCGGGCCAACTTGCCACTGACTTATCTTAAGCGGGATCAGACTTTTTTTATAATGGAATACATTTATGAATATTATATTCGATAAACACTGGCACCACCTGCCGGCAGCAGAGATCGTGGATCTTCTGGACAGCAACACGGAAAAAGGCCTCGATCAATTCGACATTAAACATCTCCAGGAGACCTTCGGCCCTAATGCCTTAACCGCAAAAAAGGGGAAAGGGCCGCTCAAACGTTTTCTGCTCCAGTTTCACCAACCGCTCATATATATTCTGATTGTCTCTGGAATTATTACCGCTCTTCTTCAAGAATGGGTGGACTCCGGCGTTATTTTTGGGGTGGTGCTGGTTAATGCGATAATCGGCTATATCCAGGAAGCAAAGGCGGTCAATGCCCTGGCCGCTCTGGCCCGAACCATGACAACGGTGGCCACGGTTCTGCGCCAGGGTGAAAAAATGCACATTCCGGCGACGGAATTGGTGCCGGGCGATATTGTTTTGCTGGCCAGCGGCGATAAGGTGCCGGCGGATATGCGGCTTCTCTCGGTTCGGGATCTGCGGGTCGATGAGTCTGCCCTGACTGGCGAGTCCCTGCCGGTAGAGAAAAAAGAGGGTGAACTGGATCATGACACGCTGCTGGCTGATCGGCTGAATATGACCTATGCCTCCTCCCTTGTGACCTATGGACAGGGGAAAGGTATTGTCACGGCAACCGGTGATCATACCGAGGTGGGCCGCATCTCTGAACTTATCGCCTCCGCCGATGAACTTGCGACCCCGCTCACCCGCAAGATTGCCCATTTCAGCCATATTTTGCTATACGCCATTCTTGCCTTGGCCGGGCTAACCGTTGCCGTGGGGCTCTTCCGAGGCCAGTCCCTTTTCGATATGTTCATGGCTGCGGTGGCCCTTGCGGTTGGCGCCATTCCAGAAGGTCTGCCCGCGGCAGTCACCATAACACTTGCCATCGGCGTCTCACGCATGGCCAAACAAAAGGCCATTATCCGTAAACTACCGGCGGTGGAGACCTTGGGTTCCACCACGGTGATCTGTTCGGACAAGACTGGGACACTGACGGAAAACCAGATGACCGTCCAGAAAATTATGGCGGGCGGGGTTGAGTATGAGGTGACCGGGGCCGGTTATAATCCGTCTGGTGGCAAGATTCTTCAGCAAGGCAACAGTTTTGATCCTGGAAACTCTCCCGCCCTTGTCGAATGCCTGCGTGCCGGAATCCTCTGTAATGACAGTTTGCTTTTGAATAACGATAAAGAATGGCTGGTGCAGGGTGACCCCACTGAAGGCGCGCTGTTTGTCCCCGCTATCAAGGGAGGTATTGACCTTGCCGAACAGAAAATCCGTTTTCCCCGTCTCGACGTCTTGCCCTTTGAATCGGAACATCAGTACATGGCGACGTTGCATAAGTGCGAAGACAGCAGCAAACAGCTGATCTATATCAAAGGCGCGGTGGAGGCCGTTCTTGCCCGATGCGGCTCCCAGCTTGACGCCAGGGGCTCAGCCTCTGATATGGATGCGGATAAAATTATTCATCAGGTTGAGCATATGGCGAAAATGGGGCTCAGGGTGCTCGCTTTTGCAAAAAAGAAACGAACTGCTATTGATGGCATAACCCATGATGATGTGCGATCCGACCTGGTTTTTATTGGGCTCGTGGCCATGATTGATCCGCCACGGGCCGAGGCAATACAAGCGGTGAAGGTCTGCCAGAAAGCCGGAATCAGCGTTAAGATGATCACCGGTGATCATGCTGTCACCGCTGCTGCCATCGCCATGCAGATCGGATTAAATGATATGACGACTGATAGTGGGGGCAGTCCGCAGGTGCTTTCCGGCAGGGATCTTGCCGCTCTTTCCGATCAGGAACTGATTGACCAGGCAGAGAAAACGTCGGTGTTTGCCCGAGTAGCGCCGGAGCAGAAACTGCGCCTGGTGGAGGCGCTGCAGTCCCGGGGCCATGTGGTAGCCATGACCGGCGACGGTGTTAACGATGCTCCGGCCTTGAAGCAGGCGGATATAGGCGTGGCCATGGGGATAACCGGCACCGAGGTATCCAAGGAAGCCGCCGACATGGTGCTGACCGACGACAATTTCAGTTCCATTGAGGCTGCGGTGGAAGAAGGTCGCGGCGTATTCGACAACCTGACCAAATTCATTGTCTGGACCCTGCCTACCAATCTAGGTGAAGGGCTGGTCATTATGGCTGCCATTTTTCTCGGCGTTACCCTGCCCATTCTGCCTGTGCAGATTCTCTGGATCAACATGACTACTGCCGGATTCCTTGGTCTGATGCTGGCCTTTGAGCCCAAAGAGCCAGGAATCATGACCCGGATGCCACGGAACCCGAAGACCCCGATTCTGACAGTAAACCTCATCGGCCGTATTCTCTTGGTGGGCGGTCTGCTGCTGGTTTCCTCCTTTGCCCTTTTTCAATGGGAGTTGGCAGAGGGAGCTGATATTGCCCAGGCACGCACCGTGGCGGTGAATGCCTTTGTGGTCATGGAACTTTTTTATCTGTTCAACTGCCGTTCACTGACAAAGTCAATTTTTCAGCTTGGCTTTTTTTCCAATATGTGGGTGTTCGGTGGCGTAGCAGCCATGCTGCTTGTGCAGATTGTTTACACGTATCTTCCGGTAATGAATAGATTGTTCCAGAGCGCACCCATCGGCTTTGACTCCTGGGCTAGAATTACCACATCAGGTGTAATCATATATTTGCTTGTCGAAGCGGAAAAGTGGCTGTGGACTAGATTCTCCGTCGCAGCAGCACGTCAATAAAACTATTCTGCTATGATCACAAATGACGGTTGGATTCTTTAATATCAAATGGTTACGTATACCGCACATGCCATACTTTATCACAATTTTCAGCGGCCTTCATCAAAAAACACAATCTGTCACCGAGATGTTTTTATGCGTAATGCGTTGATATTTAATAATATATTCGATACAGAACTTAATACATTGACAAAATGGTTGGGCTTGGCAAATCGTCCATTTTCTGATAAAGTAATGCATGTAATCGTCAATTATGACACTTTATGCATTACTTTATCAAGGACCCACAATGCAAGCCGATTCCATGCCACAACAACACCTCGTTTCCCTCTTCGCCCAGCAGCCATGCTGGATGATCGAGCAGCTTGCCTCCCGGTTGGGGTATTCGGTACCTTCAGTACGACGGTTCCTGAGCGAAACCGGCTATTACAGCAGTTTCACCCACAACGGCAGGTGGTACACTCTCCGTTCGATCCCGCAATTCGACCGCGACGGCCTCTGGTTCTTCGACACCATCGGCTACTCGCGGGCCGGCAGCTTAACCAACACGCTCATCGACCTGACCAACCGCAGTCCGGCGGGTATGACTGCCGAACAACTTGGCGAGAAGCTTCGCTGTCGCTGTCACTCGATTCTGGTTCAGTTGTACCGGCGCGGCAAACTTCAGCGCCTGAAGCTGGGTCGTTCCCATGTCTACCTTGCGATGGATCCACCCACTCAAGCCATGCAGCGTCAGGCAATGGCCGGCAAAAGCTCACCTGCGGTTCAGCTTCCGGCAGAGGTTGCGGTACTCATCCTGGCGGAGTTTATCCGGCATCCCGATTTCAGCTTCGAACAGTTGGCCAGAGTGATTACGCACCGCTGCCGTATTGCTCTCGATGCCATGCAAATCGAAGAGCTTTTTACTCTGCATGGTATAAAAAAAACGATGCGAATCACGGTGCCAAAGTCTTAGCGGCCTTGAGCCACTGGCAGGAACAAACAACACGGGAGATATCGCCCTCGACGTTATTCCCCCACCCGCCGATTATACGTTTTGCTCCGAAGTCCGAGGTCTGTCCCTGCGGCGGACGACTTCGAGTGCTGAAGACCAGGTGCAAAACCGTCCTCGGCATGGCCGGCCCCGAGACTGTGACTCAGTGCTCCGACTGTTGCCGCACCTTTGACTCCGAAGCGCTGCAACGGCTAGTCGCAAAGCACTGCAATGTTGGCTACGACCTGCTGGTTTTTGTAGGCCAGGCCCTGTTTCGGCGACATCGCACCGTTTGTGAGGTCCGCACCGAGTTGGTTGCCCGCAATGTCCGGCTCTCTCCCTCCGAAATCGACTATTTAGGCCGCAAGTTCATTACCTGTCTGGCGATCGCTCATCGCCGGGCCGCGCCCCGAATTCGCCGGGCGATGACCATGGCCGGTGGGTATATCCTTCATCTCGATGCCACCCACGACGGCGATGCCCCGGCACTGATGACGGGAATGGATAGCCTGAGTCAAATCGTGCTCGCCAATGTAAAATTGCCAAGTGAGCATGCCGATCATATCATTCCTTTCCGCAGCGCTTGGAAACTGACTACGGAGCCCCGCTGGCCTGTGTCCACGACATGGGAACCGGTATCGGCAAAGCCGTTGCCGCAGTCTTTTCTGGCATACGCGACTTCATCTGCCACTTTCACTTCCTCCGCGACATCGGCAAAGACTATCTTGAACCAGCATATGCCCGGCTGCGCAACTGCCTGCGCAGCCATGCCACCAGTTCCCGATTACACGCACTGGTGCGGGAAATCCGGCAATGTCTCGATAAGCAAAGCGACCAGAGCGCCGCACTTGCCAAGGCAATCACCACCACCACCACCCTGAAAGATACCGAACTCATATCATTGGCTTCAGTTTATTCGCTGGCCCTGTGGGCATTACAGGGCAAACATCGTGGGGGCGGCTATGGCTTCCCTTTTGACCGCCCCTTGTTTGACTTTGCCACACGGCTGCTGGAACTGGAACGACTCATGCCGGATTTATTGAACCTGTTTCTCACTGACGACAAACCTCACGAAAGTCAACCTGTCTTCAAACTGCTAGCGGAAGCATGCTTCGTTGCCGAAGATCCGGAGCTTCGCCAAGCAGTAGATGAATTACAATGCCGCTGCCCGATTTTTGACCGCCTACGCACAGGCCATGCGTATTGCCCCGGAGGGTGGCGGTAACGGATTAAACGATGAAGGCAAGTCCGGGACCATGTCAACCATCCGCCAAGGCGTGAAGAAGTTTCGCCGGGAACTCAAAGAGGACTCCGAACTGGCGGCTGACCATCTGAGCAACAAGATGGGTGAGCAGATCGACAAATACGGCGACAAGCTCTTTGCCGATCCCATAACCATCGATGCCCCAACCGGACCGGTCACCATATATCCTCAGCGCACCAACAACATCCTTGAGCAGTTCTTTCGAGGCGTCAGACGCGGGTATCGTCGGAAGACAGGCAATAACTCTATGCATAGTGCGTTACAGGCGATGCTGGCCGACACGCCATTGGTCAAGAATCTGGACAATCCGAGCTATATGAAAACCCTCCTTGATGGAAAAGCAAACCTTGAAGAATTATTCGCCGAATTGGGGGCAACCCAATTCGACAAGCCTGATGAATTTTACTCCGATGCCGATCGCATACTGCCAGGATTTCGGGCTCTCATAAATCTGCCGGATTTGCCCGGTCAAGTAATTCGGTCGCTCACGAAGAGCGAAGGAATGATCAAATCCAACTGAATTTTGTGACAATAGAGTATTTCATTATAAATGTTAAATATTTCGCTACGTTATGCTGAAATTTTCATCAAAAATAGCAACTCCGAAAGTTGAGTTACTGGGATATAAAAATGGCAGGGCCATTTATGACCCCGCCATTGAAAGCACCTGACTTAAAAAGTTTTAATTTTGATGGAGCGGTACCGTTACCACAGCATTGGCAGTGGCGGTATTGCTGGAACTGTCAATCACCATATAATTAATGGTATACGTCCGGCCGTCTCCTTCGCCGTCTCTTTCCGCCCTGAGGGAAATTTCATAGTCATCTGTCCCTATAGCGGCATCCTGAATATCATTTATGGTATTGCCATCCTCTGCAGAAGGATCATCATCGGGTTCGTTGCTCACAACCGAGGTAAGAACAACTTCTGGAGCCGGATCACAATTGTCTTGGACAGTTAGCGCCAAGGCCACCGATTGCATTTTGTGATTAGGCGGCCATAACGTATCCGGAGTCGCTGCAACACTGATACTCGGGGATGTGCCGTCAATCACAGTTATGATAATTGAATCGGGCTCAGAACTCATGGTTCCGTTATCGACAACTAATGTTATCGTGTGAACACCCAAAGGCAATTCAATGGTAGGATTCATACCGGAAGCTGACTTCAGTTCTCCAAGCACAGACCAGGTCCAGGTGTAAGACAAGGGTTGGTCTCCGTCAGGGTCAGAGGAGCCGGATCCGTCAAGTTCAACCGATGCCAAGCAGGCAGGGCCCACGGTTACTGTCCGGTCAGGACCAGCATCTGCCTCTGGCGGACAAGCGCCGAAATCACAAAAGTCGTATCCGGAGATTGTGTAGGCCTCATGGAGATATGCCGGTTGCGTCGGGTCGCCTGTATGATAGATATAGACATCCCGCAAGAAATATGGCCCATCCACGCCATTGTCATAGATGGCCTTGCCGTCGAAATCCAGCTGAATGGTGCCCATTCCGGCAGATGCGAATGAGACTATCTTTTCAGCCCAGACGATCTCTTTCTGCTCATCATCTGTCAGCCGCGCCTTTGCAACACAATAGCCCGAATCGGCCAGAAAAACTCCTATCTCAACGCTCAGTCTGTCAAATTTGCCATCCGCATCGATGTCTGAGCCGAAATCCGCATAGCTCCCGGTCAGACCGACTAAGGGTCTCTGGAAGTCAGTAAAATTGTATGCGGCGGTTGTGTAGGCATCATTGATTGTATCCATGAGCTTGCCTAAATTGTCATACAGGGTCAGATACTTCAGATAATACGGCCCGTTGACTCCATTGAGATAAATACTGGTTCCCTCAAAATCTAATTGCATGGTTTGCAGCCCGGTTCCCAGCAAAGCGGATGAACTGACCTGAACAATCTTACCACTAGCATCGTATAACCAGCCGGTCAGGCTGTAGTTCCCAGCTTTCTGGACATCAACATCGACTGCCACGGTGAGATAATTGTAATAGACATCCGAATCCGTGTTTTTTCCCCAATCTGAATAGGTGCCGGTAAAAAACGCATCGGTTTTCTCAAACTGGGCAACGCTGTATGGCTTGGTGGTATAAGCATTGAGTATAAAGTCAATTTGCGGGCTACCGCTCAGACTCAGATACTTGAGAAAATACGGGCCATCGACACGGTTTCTTCTGATTTTCTGTCCGTCAAAATCAAG
The DNA here is from genome assembly GCA_018897105.1 of Pseudomonadota bacterium. Lineage (GTDB taxonomy): Bacteria > Desulfobacterota > Desulfobulbia > Desulfobulbales > SURF-16 > SURF-16. Next base: position 11,282 of record JAHILF010000174.1, on the reverse strand, counting down.
ATTGATTGTCTGGGAACCTGCACTCAGATCCATCGACGTACTAATAATTTCTATGGCTTTGCCAAGACTGTCATAGAGACCGCCTTCAACAATGTAGCTCTTTGGGGTGTCCACCTGCAAATCCACTCCAATTCTCAGAGTGTCGAATGTCCCATTGGCATTCGCGTCTACGCCATTATCCATGTAGGTGGATGCAAAATACGCATCCTTCTGTTCAAATTCCTCATAACCGTAGGCTGCAGTGTTATATGACGTAAGCGTATCAGCGACATCCATACCTTCATCATCATTAATAATGACCATGATTTTGTATGGTCCGTTCACACCTGCTGCACGGATGGCCTCCCCATCAAAGTCAAGCGCGAGTAAGTGGGTGCCGGGATAGAGGATAAAATCCTTTCTTATCCAGGTTATCTCATTTGAATTTTGATCCATGAGCCGGGCATATACCTTGAAGATAACCCCAACGGTTACATCGAGCTCTGCCTTGACGCGCAGAAAGTCATATAATGCGTCATCGTCCTCGTCAACGCCGATATCAGTAAAATAGCCTGTAAGGTAAGCATTAACCGGACCGAAATCGCCCAGTGAATGGCAGCCGTAGGGCGGATCCGACTGCTTGCCCGGGTTGGCCCAGTCTCTGATCTCAATCCCCCGGGAACCATCCCCGGCTCTCATGGCCATGTACTCGTTGTCACCATACCTTTTGTAATCACTATGCTTCAGGTGTTCCAGGTCATAGGTGTCCGTCTTATCATAAGCATCCGTATGTGACGTATTTTCTTCGTAGTCATCGGACAGATTATCATCGCAGGTATCGCACGGGACCCCCTCATCGGAATCATCCTCGCCATCGAATTCGCCGCCGCTTTGCCATTGAGCTCTCACCCACAGGTGATACAGTTCATGCCCGATAACCTCTGCTGCACTGTCCACACCTTTGACAGTCGGTCCGCCGAAGCTTTCCGTGCCCCAATAGGTACCAGTCAACACGATGGCACTGCCATAATGTTGATCCGCAGCACTGCTGCCAAGGTACAACAGTCCGGAACAGTAGCAGCCATACCACGTTGCGGTGGGATCATACAAAAATTGATCCATATTGGGTACGGCGTCATCAACTTTCCAGTATTCAAACCAGTTGGGTTCGCTATCCCCGTCATCGTTTCCTGCTTTTGGGAAGAACAGCTTGAAATTGCGGCCCCTGGTATCTGTCCAGGTCTCATGCGTTGTGTCATCCTCGTAAGTAATGGCGCACATCACATACTTCATGCCGTGACTGCCGGCTGGAGGTATGTACTCATACGGATTCCCATTACCGGCCACAATATCGCCGGACCAGCTTATGTTGGTTACCGTATAACCCTCCGCTTCATTTATTACAGCCTCCAGTGCCACTTTCTCATCTCCTGCCACCGAAGTATCACTGGTCATCGGATTATTGGTTTCCGGAATTCCGCTGACAATAATCTGGCTTATATTCGGTACGGCCAGCCGGGGTGAGACAACCCGGTCAACAATATCACCCCACGTCCAGGATACTTCGCAGGGATCATCGGGATCATAATCCCAGCCGAGATTGACCCGCATATAGGTCATATCAACGGCACCTTCCGGAACGCTGACGATGGTGCTGGTAGACATGGTTCCATAGTAGTTGATGCCAAGATAACCGGTGAGATCGACATCCAGGACCCTTTCACTTTCCTCAAAGACTCCGTCGCCATCCCAGTCTATCCAGGCATTGACATACTCCGGACTGTTGTCATATTGTGGGCATGCCTCTCCGGAGACGCAGGCATCCGGATTGGCGATATAAATTTCAACAGTTATTGAAATCGTATCATCGGTCATTTGGGTATAATACGCATCCTCGATGTATTCGTACAAATGACTGCCACCAACAGATGGACAATAGCCTGGTGCTGAGGACACGGACAACATGCTGAATTCCGGTAACACAGTAGGCACTCTTCTCGCGGATGTGCCTATATCGAGGTCTTCACCCATGACTACTGAGCAGGGTAAATCAAATAAAAATCCCAGGCATATTGTGAACATTATGCATATGAATGTTTTTTTCATTTCCTCCTCCCTTGGTTTATCGTGAATGTATTTGTTAAAACAGATTGCCATTTAGTCTTCTGGTATTCTTCATAAGAGATTGCCAAGCGATATACGCCAGGCTCTGGCAAAGCAGTTTTTGCTGTGCCGTCTACAAACACCAACTGTTTCCACTCCATCGCTTCATTTTCTCCTGGTTTAATTTCTCCCGGCGCATCTATCTCATATGTACAGTGGGGAAACTGGCATTGGGCATATAGTCTTTCCCAATGCTCATTCGTGTTTTTTTTCTCAATATGCTTAATGCCGAATACAGGAGTCAGACTCCGTATATGGGAAAAGATACTTTGACGTAGGTTGTTTGTGATAACGACCCTTATTACTTCCCCTTGTTGATATTCCAGTTTGTCTGTGGAAACGGTGACCCCATTGCTGAAATTTTCAGCACAGGCAGTGGAGATTGACAGACCTCCAACAATAAACACTGCTGCCATGATGAAAAAAAAATTCCTTTTCAAGACAAACATAATTTTAACCTTGCAGTTAATGTTGCTAACCATAAAAATATTCGAATTATGCCTTGCAAACCCAAGAAATCATACTGACTGGACAACCTCCCGACTGACTTCTCAAAAACCGATCCAGACCTTCCGATAAAGCGTACGATCTGCTTTTTTCATGGTTATTCGTATCGAGAGTTTTAATTTTTAATAGAAATAAGGCACCTTCGAATAAATTTTCCCCGTGGCGAAAAAGACAAAGGCCTCTAAAGGGGATTATTGTCCCTTTAGAGGCCTTAAATCGGCATCTTTAGAATAACCTCTTTCATGGGAGTAGCTCCTTTTTGAGGCATATAGATGTTTTAACCCACCGTCTAAAGAAAGTGGTTTGAAATAATGGACCGAAAGTCCGGATACGGCTCTTATAGACACGTCTTAATCGTGCCCATGCTCTGTAAACTTGCTTACTCGTACACGATCCAAATTGCTTTGGTGATATGATGTTTGTCGCTGACCTGGAAAAATAAGGTCGTTGATCACATGGCATAATAGCCCTGCACAATGTGCGATATCCTAATCTTTGTCCTGTTTAAATAAAAAAAGCCGAGCTAACCCTTTAACAAGGCAACCCGGCTCGCTTGAAAGCTCCGTGGCTTTCCGTCCTCACCTTGCAGTGAGTTTGGCTTTATCTGTTTGTTATCCTAGCAAATTGCTATAATGAAATTTCATATTTGTAAATATGGCAAATTGTCGCACCTGCTAACAGTTAAAATAAGTAGCAGGTTTCACTGGCAAGGTAAGGTTTTTGAGATTTCGCCGAACTGAAGATACTCCTGATTCCGATGAAATTGCGAACTCGAAAATTCCACCAACTAAAGGGGCATTAATAGTAGGCATATAAACCGGAAGATTGTTTGATCTTTTCTGATGTTCGATGTGGCAATCTCAAGGGCTGAACCCGCAAATCACCGGCAGGCAAAAAAAGCAGAGCGAGGAACGAACGGCGCTATTTTACCGTCCTAGTGCATTTGCCTTGTTAACATTTTTCAACTCTGCTTCCCATTAATTCACCAAGGTCCGTGATCCAAATGACCCCTGTTGACACGACTGTTGGGTCTACCCCTTGTTGGGTGACGTTTCCCCATGAGTGTTTATGTTCTATTGATCAAAACTCCCGGAAAAGGCAAGTTGGCACCAGTCACTTTTTTTGCCCTCTCGCCCCTCGGAATCGACAGCCCACACACGCCAACGTAAAGACGTTCCGCCAGCCTGTCGAAGTTTTATATGTACCTTCGAGCTATATATTGGATTATGCAGCGTCCTCCTGCCCATGCCGGGCTTGATATGCCAAGGAGTGCCAGACTGACTGTGCCATTTATTTGGATACTGCCCACAGCCAAAACAATCCAATTCTACGGTATAGGTTGACGCGCCGTCTACCGGTTGCCAATTCAGTACAAGGTATTCCGTATCCGGAAGCGCCCTAACGACACTACCGCATGCTGGATGCTCCGGAGTAGGTGAGGCCAAAATGCTATATCCTTTTTCGGGTTTCTCTCCATCAACTCCCACTTGGTAAAAAATGGCAATTATGCTGCCTATGGCCGTTATCACTGCGGCTAATCCGGTTAATATGCCTGGCAAAGTTACCCAGAATGATTTCTTGTCGTTCATAGAACATCTCCCATAAAGAAGCCTTCTGTCGTCAGCTGTGTCAGCATACAACAAGTTATGTAACCGATCACAGGGGAGCGGTCAGGCAATAACAGCGAGGCAGCGAGAAATTACAGTTTGGTAATCCAAGAGATGTCCGGCGCAATCGCAAGCAGGTCGATTCGGCCGCTGTATCCAGTGTCTTCCTGTCTCCCAATGAGCATCCACTCCTCAGAAAGCAAACGAGGGGCCTTGACGATCATCTCCTCCAGCAGTTGCTCTTTAGTCAGAGTTGACTCCACTAGCGGTACGGGTTGTGGACCTACCTTCCACAGGGCGGTTCGAATTGGCATTAAAGATCTCCGTGTTTCGGAACGCTACGGCTCACTGGCCGCAGGTCTTTTGCGGTCTAGTATATCATTCTTAAAATAACGTTACATTAGGCAGTGGCGATTTCATCCATTTTATAACGCCACCGAAACACAACAGGAGCTTGATTAATTTCCGCAACTCCCCGATATATACGATCGACCAATTCTGCTTTTGTGCTGACTCTGATGTGGCGAAGGAAGGATCTGGCCATTTTGCTAAAAACTGATTCGATAAGATTCAACCATGAACCGTGTTTGGGGGTGAATACAAAATGAAACCGATTTGGTTTTGTTTTTAAATAGGCGCGAGTCTCTTTGGATATATGGGAGGAATGATTGTCCAGCACCATCCGAATAATCCAATTGCTTGGGTATTTTTCGTCAATAACCTTGAGAAATTCAATAAATTCACGACTTCGGTGTCGGTCGCGAACTAAAGCATGTATTTCGCCGGTATGGAGATCAACGCCCCCCCAGGAGAGAGACTGTTCCCAAGCGCTTATATTCATAATCTCGTGCTATTGTGGAGTATTCTCCCGGCACTGGCTGCAATTGGGCAGCGATATTTTTTATCGCCTGGATTCCAGGTTTCTCATCATAGGAGAGTGTGGTGCTTTCTCGCTCGTCTGATGACATATTGATCATTTCCACGTCTTTGTATACATGGAGGATATCGGTCATTTTCTCCTCAAATTGAGGATCATGGCGTTCAAGATAGTAACGAATTTTATGGGGCTTGATTTCGCCTTCGCTCAAGATGCCATGCAATTTGCTCCTGCTGATTTTCTGCAAACAATGATGCCCGTTTTCGGCGGCATGTTGATGTATATGTTGAACAAGTTGACTGTAGGTCCAGGTTTCAGCAGCATAGCCAAAGTCTGTTGGCTTCTGGCAGGCTACGAAAAGAACCCATTTTTTGGCATTGTCGTCAATTGTCTTCGAACGACCGGAACGCTTCAAGTCAGTCAAGGATTGCAAGGCTCCGAACTCTAACGCCTTGTCTATTGCGCGATAGACAAGGGGGCGCGTTGTGTTAAGCTGCTGTGTTATTTGAGTTATTTTTTCGCTCCTGCCATACATGATTAAAATTTTAGCACGCTGGACCTTGCTCGCAGGCTCTGTGCGGCTGCATGCGATTGTTTCAAGCTGCTTTTGGTCTTTCTCCGGTATCGTGAGCTTCGGTTTTGATGTTTTCATATTCGCTGTCCTCCAAACAGAATTAATGGAGAACAGTATAACAAATTACGAAGAAAATGTAACGTTATTTTAAGAATGATATACTAGTAGCTGCCTAGTTAGCTCATACAGCCGGACAGCTGGCATTCTGTTGCTCTACTACTCTACCGCAGATGGCCCCTCATTGCACTAATGTTGGGTTTACCCCTGAAAGGATAAATACAAGCTCCTGCAATCAAATAGCAGCTGGGCCGTGTGCCGGCAATCGATTTTTTGATTGCATTTTGATCACCCTGGCTGCTCTGGACATGATAATTTTGCAATCAGATTCCCCGGCATCGGGGGCAGCGCCGGTCAGGTCGGAAGCCTACTCCCCAGGGCGGTGATTGCATTTTCTTTTTTGGAGTCCGCTATTCTGTTTCAATTTGGGGGGGTCAAAAGGGAGGCAGTTTGACTTTTTCAAATTTGACCTGAATAGTAGAAATCCTAAGTTTACGCGATGGGGATCGAGCTAGATCTTTGAAATGGCAATATTAATGATTGTCATTATCCATGAGCTTTAACACATTCAGGAAGAATCTAAACGGGAGGGGTTGGTCAAGCTGTTTAGGTTGCCAATGGTTCCTTAAATATCATAGACTGAATGATAACAGGAAACTGGGTATCATGAGAATACTGCATGATATCAAGTTAGAAAGTGTTTGATTTTGGGAAAATATCAGCCTCGACAGTGATCTGTTTGGCAGATATCCAGTTTCTTGATAATAACTTGTTAAGCCACTATGATAGAATACGAGAAAGATCCCAACCGCTACATCTATCATTACACCTCAGCATCAACGGCGATAGATTTCATACTGCCGAATCAGACCTTGCGACTTTCGCCGTATACTTCTACGAACGATCCAAAAGAAACCAAGGATTGGCATTTTGACCAAGGTGCGAAAGGCGATGATTTTGATTTTGGAAAATACCCGTTATTTGAACTGGCCTCGAAATTATCCAAGGCAATAAAGCAAAAAGCAAAAGTATTATGCTTTTGCCAAGATAGAGGCCCACTGAGAGGGGTCAATATTCACGATATTCCATACCGAGGATATTTCAAACCAAGAATGTGGGCACAATACGGTGATTCTCATCGAGGAGTCTGCTTAATATTGGAAAAGAAGAATTTGCAGAAGGAATTTGAATCTACATTTAAGTCCTCACTCTCAATCGTTGGTCCCGTGAATTACAAAGATACAGGCATCCTTTTGGACCGTACTACTGGAAATGCTTTCACAATCAACATGGACGAGTATGTACGTGTAGGATTCGATGAATACATGTGGGCACATATACGAACCTATTACCAAGAATTATTCTTTCAGAAGATGACGGACTGGTCGCAAGAACTTGAATTGAGATTCCTGCTTTTCTCTGACTCATCAGAATTCGAATACTTATCCATTAAATCAAGCCTGGTCGGAATAGTTTTTGGTACCGACGCGAAAGAAGAAGACGTTAAAGCGATACAAAAAATTACCAGGGGAACAGGAATTCAGCATATAGGAATTATTTGGAAAAACAATTCACCTTGGTATGATTATGGAAATCCACTATTCAACCCAGCGCTCCGGAACTGGGGAAAGGCTTAACCATTAAGGATTGATGCGACACGCTTTTTGTCGCTTTCAATCCTTTGTTCAAGAGCCGCGGGTTTGACCTTATATAGGGGATTGCCTCGGAGGGTATTTCTCAGAAGGATTGCACGGAGGGAAGATTGGCCACCGGACTGACGATTTTTCTCGTAACCGGTCTTGGAGTCATAGAGGACATGTCATTGCGCGATACTTTTTGCGTACTAAATTTTGTCTGAAAACTTGATTTTGGGCGTACCTCTCCGTTACCCCTTGCCGGAGTTCCGGAGAAAAAAATTCTCAACAGGGCGGGCAGCCCCAGCCTACTCAGGTCGGCCCTCGGCAGGGTCGGCCCGGAATCAGACTGAAGAGATACAGCAGTATGCCGCCGCAGAGTAGACACTTGGGCTTTGGCATTGGGGCCTTCTGGTTCTTTGCTGACGACAAGTCCGTAAGGCTCACCCTCTCGCCCTGAAGCGCGGCAAGAACTGTAAGAATCTGGAAGCGGAGCTTGGCCCACGAGACAACGCAACTGCTGCTCATGAAACCATAGTGGCGAACCTTCATGAAGCCGGAGGGCAGGACATGCTGGAGAAAGCGTCTGATGAACTCGAAGGTATCGATGGTGGTCCGGCGCGGCCGGTTGCTCTCTTTCTTGCGGTAGGAGAAGGTGACCTCCCCGTTCTTGGCATCGATGATCCTGGAGTCGGAGATGGCCACCCGGAAGATATAGGGGGCAAGATATTTGAGGGTCGCTTCGCTGTCGCCCACGGCCTGGGAGTTGACGTTCCACTCGATCTTCCAAACAGCAGGATCAATGGCGCCGATGAGCTTCTGCCGGCTCATCTCGGTTAGAAACTTGGCGCGGAAGATCTTGGAGAGGGCCTTGACCGGGAGATAGAAGTTGTTGGCAGCCGGCAGCCACTGTTTTCGATCCGCGGACAGGCCACCAGCCGGGACGATGAGGTGGAGATGGGGGTGATACTGCATCTGGCGGCCCCAGGTATGGAGTACAGCGGTAAATCCAGGCAGATCGGCGCCCATGAAGCGCGGGTCTCTGACCAGTTTCTTGATCGCCCCGCTTGCCGCCTTGAACATGGCGCCGTAGGCGGCCTGTTGATGGCTGCGGCAGAAGGGCCGGAGTTGCTCGGGCACGGTGAAGGTGAGCATGAAGTGGTGGCCGGGCAATCGCCTCTCAAGCTGGGTATCGAGCCACTGGCGGCTCTTGAGGTGCTGGCATTGCGGGCAGTGACGATTGCCGCAGGAGCGGTCGACCAAGTGTTGCTGACCGCACTTATCGCACTGATAGACAACCACGCCGAATTCGCCTGATCGGCAGTTGATGATGGCGTTGATGGTCTTCTTGTGCTGAAGCGGCATGTCCGGATATTGGGCAAGGTATTGTGGCCCGAAGGCCCGGAAGATCTCGGTGATGGCGCCCATGATCAACCTCCCTGCATGACGGAGTTGATGATCCGGTAGGCATCCTCCATGCCGGCGTTGGTCAGATGGAGGTAGATCATGGTGGTCTCGATGTTGGCATGGCCGAGATTTTTCTGGATGACCCGGAGGTTGACCCCGGCCTCCAGAAGATGGGTGGCATACGAATGTCGCAGGGTGTGAACGGAGACGCCTTTTTTGTTGATGCCGGCAATCACCTTTGCCCGGCGCAAGGAACCTTGGACCCCTTCGATGGACATGGGGACCTCGGAGGTCGGCCCATTCAACCCGCCCCTGCCGACTGCCGGAAAGATGAGCCTTTTGTTGCGGTGGGTTGTCCAGTAACGGCGAAGCAGGGCATAGGTTGCTTCGGGCAAAGGGACATAGCGGTCCTTGGCGCCTTTGCCGCGATGGACATGGATCATCTTGCGCGGCCCGTCGATGTCGGAGACTTCGAGGAACAGCCCTTCCTGGAGACGGAGGCCGCAGGAGTAGACGGTCATCAGGTAGGCATAGTTGTGGAAGGGTTGAACGTGGGCCAGGAGCTTTTTGACCTCCTCCCGGGAGAGGACGGAAGGCAGGCGTCTTTCCCTGCGGGCCTGGGCAAGGGCGAGCAGGTGCCACTCCCGCCGGAGGACGTTTTTAAAGAAGAACTTGATGCCGGAATAGCAGATGCGCATGGTGGCTGGCGCCCATGCCGTGACATCCTGGCGAAGGATGAAGTAATCGAGCAGTTCTTCTTCGGTAATGAGATCTGGGGACTTGTTGTAATGGACGACCAGCTTACGCATGGCGCGGTCATAAGCCTCTCTGGTCCGCTCGCCCATGCCGGCCACCTGCATGGATTTGTCCATTTTTGACTGCCACTCTGATTTGTACCATGAATGCTTTTCCATACCTGCCTCCTTTGTTTGTTGATGGTCATGTGGAATAAAGGCCTACAGAACCATTAACAGACAAGGTGGTGGGATGGATCAATCGAAAGTGACTTTTGGAAAGAGATGGTCAGAGAGTCGGGCGATTTACGGTAGCACGGAAAGTGGGGAAACTGCCGCGCAGCGGCTTACTTGAACCAATTAATACACCATGACCGCAAGCACGGACGCTCTATGCTGTAGCCGATTACTTGTTTACTTTATTTCTGCCGCCATCCAGTGTGCTTGCGGCAGGTGATCATGTCGTTAATAGAAAACTATACACACTATTTTGAGTATGAAAACACTTTTCATGATTGGCATTATAATGGCATTTCTGAATGCCAGCTGTACCATAGCAGATTCAAGAGTTTTAGAATCTGATAAAATATACACAGTCTCTGAAGCGTTACAACTATACAATACAAATAAAGATTTTTTTAAAAATAACTATATTTTAGTAAAATCTTGTGGAGTTGGAGGATTAGAGTGTGTGGATGACTGTGAACTAATAATCTGGCATGTAGATCCTGAAAATTTTATTCCTTCAACAAATGGCAGTCGAGATAAACGACTAAAAATTGAAACAATAATAATGAAATCAGGTCCCCTTAATCGAGAGCACAAAAATAAATTAATTGGCAGTAGAAAATGCGGTATTTATAAAGGTTATTTCATTAGTCAGCATAACGAATACGGAGAACAGCTTCGTTTTCTTGTAGATGAAATAATAAGAGAAGAAAAAATCAAAAAAATTAAATTACCTGATCATAATTTCAAGTGGGAGTTGCCCAATATAGACTGATATGTAGTAATTCAGACTTGATCTGGCAGGTACCGGTTTTTTGGAAGTGCCTGTCAGTTCAAATTGCCCCCCTCGCATCTTGCCACCGTCTTTTCAGGAAGTATCTCTAGTTCTTAAAAATTTTCAGAATATTACCTTACCAATTCAAAGGTTTACCCTGTGATAACCCTCCATGTTTACAATGCACCGCGACTGTCTAGATAGTGGGTATGCCCTCAATTTTTCAATTTTCCTTGCAAATTATTGATCTAAGTTGAATAGTGATTTTGTTTTGGCAATATGTTGATTCCGTCTCGTATTAACTGAAGCAGGAATGTTTTAAGTTTTTATTAAGAAGGTCAAAATCCACTAAATATTACGTTATTCAGTGGTCGAAAATAAACACGAAGATTCAGCATTTTATAGATCCTGACAAATATCCTACAATTAACATACAAATTAGTAATTACAAAATTTCTTGTGAAAATATGAGAATAAACAATCCATTTTTGCTTAAAAATGAAGGAAATTTATTAACTGTAAAGATATCTAAGAGCCTTCGTGATATTGAATGGGCAAGTTTTTTCGGCAAAATACAAACTTCTCTAAGAAATTCTACCTCAATGTCATTAACTTAAGGAATTTTCCTCAATAAATACTTGTAATTTCAATATGTTAGTGTTAAATTCAGCCATATTGTTCCACTTGAGCAACTCTATTTTAAAAAGGAAGGAAACATGGCTCATTTTTTTGAAAACAGT
>JAHILF010000017.1 GCA_018897105.1 Pseudomonadota bacterium | reverse complement strand
GGCAAATCGAAGCAGCGGCGAGATCGTGCAGCATTTGTGCAACGAACTGAATGACACCATGACCCTGTTCCCCGGCAACAATATGCGCCTGATTTACGAATTGGTGTCATGACAAAATCTCCCGAGGTCAGGAGGTCTGAGATTAATACACCAGCCTTCCTCTCCCATGTATGCGGCTACCGGGGCATAGCCATCATAACCATGATAGGTATGGTTGCAGCCTTCTTTTTTGGTGCCGGAGTTGTCCATGCAAAAGACGTCCATATCGACGGCAAAATGCCCTATGGCCAGCGGGGTCACTTTGCCTTTGGCGTTGCTAATGAGCTCGGTGTAGGTTGAGGAGACAAGCGGCTGGAAAACTGTTGCGGTTTCGTCAAGGCGCTGGCGCAAGGTCTCGGGAGAGGGAACTGCTTTTATGCCAAGGGATTGCTGGAAATACTTGTCATCTTTCATGTCGGAAACGGCTTCGAAATCGCTTTTGCCAAGGGAAAGAAGCCCGAGATAACTGCGAATGACATCTGTATTGGCAATGTCCTTGGTGTCAGGTAGCGCCTTTTTCAGCTTGGCGTTCAAGCTGGTAAAGCGATTGATACCGAGCCCGACCAGGGCCAGGCCGGAATGAGAGGTATAAAATTCGTCCGATGAGCGCTCAATAATAAATCGTTTCATTTTTTCACCTGCAGAGTGATGTTTTTCGACAGGCGAATATTGCAATATTTTTTGTTAAATTTCAACATGTTGTTTAATAATGCATGCGATTTTTACTGTAAATTTTTCACGGATTTAGGTGCAAGAGTTCCAGATCGGAAGGAGATTTTATCATGAATGGTAGGAATTTGGCAGGAATCACTCATTCGTTACTGCACCTTGTAACCAAAGGTGCCTCTTTGCAGGTTGTACTTCGCAATATAAACCAGTTTGCGATTGCCCTTGTTGAGGCGGAGTCCAGCACCACGTGGATTAAAGAGGGAGTTGACCTGATTGTCTGTAAGGATACTGCGTATCCGTTATGCCAGACTCAGCCCGTTGGAGGGATGGCTGTGAAGATCAGAGATGATAAGGGCGTAGGCCTTACAGCCTATATGGCTAATCAGTTTAACCTCGGTCCCGGCGGGCATAAAATCTTCAACCTCTCGTACGCCAGCATTGTTGGGCATTATGCATATGGGGGTGGCAAGCCTGTGAATACTTGCTTCCCGGTTTCTACAACCTCTTTGTCAATTCTTTGTGTTCCTCTTATTGGGGAAGTGGACTGCAAAATCTTGGGCTTGATTAAGGTTGAGAATCGACTGGATCCCTTGGGTTTTCCCTGCGGAGACAGGTTTTCTGACGATCAGGCTGACCTCATCAAGCAATTTGCCGGAATTGTGGCAACAAGGATATTAAGTCATCCAAATGTCGACCTGTCTCTGGCGAGGTCCTTTATATAAAGGCCTGTGTTGACACGTGAAGGGGGTGTTTGATGTCCCAACAGTTTGTCATGCGTTATGAGCGATTTGGGGCAACAATTTATGACCCTAGGTCGTTAGATTATTTTTTCATCAATCAAGACCAAGTTGTTCAATTAGCGTACACACATGGGTTTCCTATTGGGATGCAAATGGCTTCCATATGTGCAAGTGCCCACCCAAGTCTTGACGTCAGCGGCGGGAAGTTCACTGATGTTTTGGATTCTCAGGCAGTAATCGCGGTGAAAGCTACCGCAGAACCATTGCCTTTCGACTCCATAGCGGCGCCTATCCGAGTTTACTTCGAATTGACGACACGATGCAACGCTGGTTGCAGATACTGCCTGAACGACTCCGGCCGTGCGCGTCACAACGAACTCACTTCCGAAGAGGTTTTTCGAACAGTTCAAAACATGGCACGCGACGGGGTTTTCGAAGTGCGACTCACGGGGGGAGAGTTAACGCTACGAGAGGATTTCTTTGATGTCGCCCAGGCTGTACAAAGATGTGGCATGGCGCTCTCACTTAACTCCAACCTCTTAGGAGGAAAACGGACCGTAGCGCGTTTGGCTGAACTGCATCCCAATTTGTTGATTACGTCGTTAGATGCGGCTGAAGAGCCGCACACCCGGCACCGTGGGACAGGATTTCAGTGTATCACTGCGAACGTCAGGTTGCTCCGCGAAGCAGGGATTCCAGTTCGCCTCAACTGCGTACTAAGCCGAGACACACTCCCCTGCATAGAAAAATTCATTAATCAGTTTGCCCCGATGGGCTGTGGATTCTGTTTCATATTGGTTCGTCCAGTTGGACGTGCTTACAACGAATTCAACCCACCGTCACTGAAGGATCTTATCGACGCTGTCGCAACAATTGAGACAAAACGTAAAGTATATCCTGATAGTTACATCTCTACATCGTTTCACGTCGTTATGGAAAGGGAGCTCATTGTCGGTGGTATCAATTTGACTGGTTGTAATGCGATTCAGAAGTCTTTCAATATCAATTCGGATGGTGCGCTGTTACCATGCGCTTTTCTCTACGAGTTATCCCCAGAATTGTTCACACTCGGGAATATTCGTGATGACAATTATTCAGTCCTGCCAATCTGGCGTGAATCGGAACTTTTGCGCACATTAAGGCAACGGAGCAGTGTGTGTAATCAACGCTGCATCGGTTGCTCTCGTTTCAAAGTTGATTGTTTGGGCACGTGCATTTTCATGGAACTCTATTCAGAGCGAACCGGCTACCCAGACCCGTACTGCCAGATCAGTATTGATTCCGCCTAATAAAGATGTTTTCACCGTGTTATGGGATATAACTTGGACGTATGCATCCTAGTGGTTGAACAGTTTGCATAAATAGATATTGGTTCTCTCATGTACGTCCTGTTCAACTTCAAAAGATCACAAACGTCACCCGCCAAATCTGGCTACTGCCAAGAGCGAGTGCGTCGATTACTGTTTATAATATAGCGTTGGCTGGTTGCCTGTTTTGCCAAGAGATGGGGACTATATCTTCTATAAGCTGGCGCCGAAGGCTGTCACTCAGTTGTTTGGCGGAATGATTATTGATAAGAGATGAATGCATAAATGAAGAATATTCTACTGGTCTGCCCACCGAACCCATTTTTGGAAAATCAGTGCTCTGTCCCACGACTCGGGCTCCTCTACCTGGGCACCATGCTTAACCAACACGGACACAACGTTGTGGTTCGGCATCTCCGCAACCTAAACGAATTAGAAGGACTAGTTGAGGAATCTTTTGATTTGGTAGGTATCTCCGCTACGACACGCGAGTATATGGATGCCATTCAGATACTCAACTATTTCAAGCGCGAAGGTAGCCGGGCAACGATGGTGCTCGGGGGTCCGCATGCAACTGCTCTGCCTACGGAAGGGCTACGTAACGGATTTGATGTTGTAGTGACAGGCGAAGCGGATGAAGAAATCGTCAAACTCGTTAACCACCCTCCAGAACTCCCCGCAATTATCCATGCTGGATTGGTGCAGGATGTTGATAGTCTTCCGTTTCCGGAAAGAAGTTTGATGTGCAATAATGAGTCATGGCGACCTTTTCTATGTCTCGGGCAGAATCCCAACCTGCGGACTGCGTCAATCCTACTTTCGAGGGGGTGTCTACATCGCTGCACCTTCTGTGGGCCGCACTTTCGTTATCGGCGTCGCTCTGATGATAACATTGCCACCGAAGTGAGGATGTTACATAAACAGGGATATCATGGCATCATCATTGTTGACGACTTGCCCTTTATATCAGAGCAACAGGTTCGATCTTTTTGTGAAATAATTCGTCCGCTGGGTATGAGTTTCCGCTGTAACTTTCGGCCCGATTTGCTAACTCGAAAGATAGCGATGCTACTGGCTGAGTCTGGTTGCTGTCGGATACAATTCGGTATAGAATCAGCTAATCAGATGATTTTAGATACTATAAAAAAAGGTACTTATTTTGATAAAAACGGACGGGCAATTGAAATTTGTCGCGCTCAAGGGTTGCTAAGCAAAGCAATGTTTATTTGGGGTCTTCCTGGCGATGGTCCTGAAACAGCTTTACAGATCGTAGACTGGGTTACTCGTTTTCAGCCTGATTCAATACAGGTCTCTAGGTTTGTTCCGCTTCCCGGTAGTCCTGTATGGCTGGGAGGCTACCATCGTCGAGTTGCTGACTACAGTTCCCTATCATTCTTTCGTAATCCAAATTTTAAAACAAAAATTGGGGTAGCAAATGACCGTCTGTCTCCAGAGGATTTAGATACTTTGCACGAAGAGATCCTGTCTGAATGTAGTCGAGTTACCCATATTGATAAAGGTTTGCCGCCGATTGCAAAGGATGGATGACGATATGCAATATGATTTTTTTTTAGCAGAAGATGCCCTTTTCCCGAAGATGGTCGTAGTTTCCATAACTAATATATGCAACTACCTCTGCACCCAGTGTTTTTACCCGCGATATATAAAACAACCAGAATACCATAGGCACGATATGGTAATGGCGGTTTTTTGTAGAATTGCTGACGAACTAGGAAGGCATCACAGTTCAATCTTACGATTCATCGCTTGGGGCGAACCCTTGTTGCACCCAGATGTCGTTGAATTTATGCAATACGCACGTCGGGTTGCCCCTGGCAATCTAGTTACGCTCATTACAAATGGTTATTGGCTCACCCCTGACCGCTCCCATGCTCTGATGGCGGCTGGCTTGAACTTGGTCGAGATTAGTATAGACGCTGCAACACCAGAAACATATCACCGAGTACGAGTGTCTTGCAACCCTGATGCTTTCTCAAAGGTGGAGCAAAACGTGAAAAAGATGGTAAGCCAACGCAATAATTTTGAGTTCCGAACACGCATTGTCGTAAGTTTCATTGTCTATCCTTCCAAGGAAAGCGAAGCCGAGTATGTTCTTTTTGAGCAGAAGTGGAATGGCATTGCAGATGAGATTATCAGACGGCCTGTGCATACTTTTAAAGGTAGCGTTCAACTTATTAAAAAACAAATGTCAGCCCCCCGACCACCATGTTATGGTTTATGGGCACGATGTAACATAAATCCATGGGGACAAGTGAATGTTTGCTACAATGACTGGGAAAACAAGTATGTCCTTGGTGATCTGAGGAACCCTGCGACGAGTATTGCCAGTATTTGGCAAGGTCGTATCTTGACCAGATTGCGTGCTGCCCAATGTAAAGGTGTTTTCGAAGGTATATGTGCAGGGTGTCACGATTACAACCCGGATGCTTGGAGCCATCCATACGAGCAAGTTGTTAGTCGATGTTACATAAAATGACCGTTATTATTCTGACCCGGTAGCTAAGCCTTGGCTTTGAGAAAATTCGCTACAGCCTCTCCCTTTCAAACTCCTTAATCTCCAATTCCTTCCCTTCCGAAATGACCAGCGTCACCTGTTTGGCGGCCCCGACCTCGATCACCGGCGTGGCCTGTTTGGCCAGATCGAGATAGAGTTCCTGCAGGGTCTTTGAGACTTCGGCCAGACCGCCGCCCGCTGCCGACTTGGCCAACTGATCACTGTCAACAAAGCTTGTGGTGCCCAGGGTCGAGGTCGATTGGGTGAGGGAGGAAGCCTGCAGGGCGTCGCCCGCACCGCTGAAAATACCGGCCACCACCGCCCTGGCGGTTGCGGCCCCCATTTTGGAGACCACCCGGCCGGAAAGCCCCACCTTGCTGTCGCTGTCCGTCACAAATCCCTTGACCGTGGTATCGATCACTGCCTGGCCGTTACGGCCGATGCAGGACAAGGACACCAGTCGCACATCGGCCCGCTCGTGTACTTCCGGCAAGCCTGTGTGACTTAGCTGACGCGGTGCATTATAGTCGGTTATTCATTCATTATATTATAGTGGTTCCCAGCCCGGCCTATGTGGTGGACCATGGGGCGCTTACGCGCAATCTGCACATTCTTGACAGCGTGCAGCAGCGCACCGGCTGCAAGATCCTGCTGGCGCTGAAGGGCTTTGCCATGTTCCGGGTCTTCCCGCTTATCAGCGGCTATCTCAAAGGCGTCTGCGCCAGTTCGCCGCACGAGGCGCGCCTGGGCCGCGAGGAGTTCCGGGGTGAGGTGTAAGGGCACGCCCCGGCCTATAGCGAGGCTGATCTGCGCGAACTGCTCACCTTGTGCGATCACATTGTCTTTAACAGTTTCAGCCAGTGGCAGCGCTTCCAGCAGCTGATTGCCGCATGCCCCGCCCCGCCGCAATTCGGACTGCGGGTCAATCCCCGCCACTCGGAAACCGAGGTGGCCATCTATGACCCCTGCGCGCCGGGCTCAAGACTTGGCATCCGCAGGGAGCAGTTTGCCGGCAAGTCGCTTAACGGCATCAGCGGCCTGCATTTCCACACCCTGTGCGAGAAGGGAGCGGCCGCCCTGGCCCGGCCGGCCGAGGCCTTCGAGGCCCAGTTCAAGGCTCCAAGTGTCATTCCGAAACGAAAATCATCAGTTTCATTACGAAACAGGAGGTGATCAGGCGGATACTGGAACATTTAAACCTATGGCTGAAGAAACAGGCCAATTCAGACCGTGATCCTCCTGAACTAAGCCATTGTAAAAGTTCCACTATTAAGGAAGTACCGGCACAGCCCACCAGTGCCCCGGTTTTGGGCGCATCCGGGTAGAGGAGGGCTGATGGCTAAACAGATTTTACCTTTACCCGAAGATGCTCGACTCGACTGCTTACATATTTATTTAAATAATACGCAAAAATTATAGCAACAAAAACATTTCCCACTGCGACCATAAAGGGGGTCGTTAAGTAGTGATGCCCGATTATCTTGCCAAGAATCATAATAGCTAACAGGTGTCCAATATATATTGGGTAACTTAATTCACCAATGGCCTTGTCGCTTTTCGATGTGTTCTGATAGAGAAATGTTAGCGGTAGAAGTGTTAAGAAGATAGAGAACAGCAGTGGTGCTTTAAAGATTTCTTTAGCCGGAATCAAAAAATAAAACAGACAAAAACAGATAAGTATATAGGTTCCTGCCCTCGGTATCCACTTAAGGCCAGTTGATAATATAAATCGCTTCCACATTGGGAGCAAATATTGGCTGGCTAGAGCTCCAAACAGGAAGAATGATAATTCGGCTGGGAAAAATCTATAAGTCCACGGATCACTCATCCCTAACCCTATGCTAAACAAGAATCCCCTTATTGATAGTGAGAGGACAATAAGTAAAATGACTATTCTGTTGTTGCGTAATATAAAAGGCGCTAGAGCGTAAAAAGTAAGCTCTACGCCGAGGGTCCAAGCTTGTCGAACAAGCAGTCCTGTGAAAAGCAAGAAATCAGATTGGAGGAAATCGGATGTAAATACAAGATGACCATTATTGACCCCGGAAAACATCACCCAATCCTGTCCAAATAGAAAGAGATTGGAAAATATAAGGAAAACGTCCGCAGTGGCTGGAATATTTCGGTAGATATCAATAATTTTATGGTTGCATATAGGAACAGCGAGAAGTGCGAGCAGTGCAACCACATAATAAATCGGATAAATTCTGAGTGCTCTGTTTAGGTAGAATTTCCAAGGATTTCTGTAAGTTGCATTTGTGTTGATGACATAAGAAATCAAAAAACCAGAAATTATATAAAACAACTGAACAGCATTTCTTCCACCAACAAAAACAAAACCGTCATGCCAAGGGGAATGCGCAAATACCACGGTAATCGCAAAAATCGTTCTTAAGAAGCCCATTATTTATCTTATTACACTTACAACAATTGAAGAGCAGTCTCAAATTGAGAAGGAACGGCTCTTCATTGAAAAAATCTTTTTTTAACCCTAAAAAAGGTCGGGAATAAAACCCACCCCCTGCAAAAAGGTGATTGGTTCCTTTCAGCGTGTCTGTCGTTCATCAAGTGTTTTTCGGATGATTTTTGCCAGATCGCTTCTGATCAACGGCTTCATGACCAGGGCTCTGGCGCCTATTTGTCTGGCTTTTTCTTCGTTAACGGTTTCACTGAAGCCGGTGCATAAAATTACCGGCATATCCGGACGGATGTCAAGAATTTTCCGGGTCAGTGCATCGCCGGTCATATGGGGCATGGTGGTGTCTGAGATAATGAGATCGAACCTGTCGGGGTCGGCAAGAAACCAACCAAGGCCCTCCAGACTGTTTGCCGTTGATTGCACCGTATAGCCCAGGCTTTCCAGCAGGGATTTTCCCATCACGGCGATGGTTGCCTCGTCATCAATGAACAAAATGCTCTCATTGCCCGTGGGGATGGGTTCGCTGGCTATGCTGCCGGCCGCGAGCGGCAGGTCATGCCGTGGCAAAAGGACTTTGAAGGTAGTGCCCACATTGACCTCGCTGTAAACGGAAATGCTTCCTTTCATGCCCTTGATGATGCCATGCACCACGGAAAGTCCCAGGCCTGTTCCTTCCCCGTGTTTTTTGGTGGTGAAGTAGGGCTCATAGATTCTCTCCTGGGTTGCGCGCTCCATGCCGTGGCCGGTATCGCCCACCTCAAGCAGGATATAGGGGCCGGGTTCGATGTCCGGAAAAACCAGCTCATCCTCTTGGTCAATTTTTGTATTTTTCAGCACAATGGAAAGTATGCCTTCCTTTGTATGCATGGCATGCAGAGCATTGGTGCATAAATTCAGGATCAACTGATGCAGCTGGGTCGGGTCTGCCAGCACCCAGCCGCTGTCAGGTTGAATCTCCTGTCTGATCTCAATGGTTGACGGCATGGTTGCCCGTATCAGCTTCAGCACCTCTTTCACCAGCAGGTCGAATTTTACGGTCTGGGGGTCATGGGTTACCTGGCGGCAGAAGGTGAGGATCTGCTTGACCAGCTCCTTGGCCCGATCGCAGGCCTTAAGAACTTCCAGCTGGTCACGAAAGGTATTCTCTCCTTCGGGTAGTCGTAATTTGACCAGCTCGGCATAGCCCATGATGGCGGTAAGGATATTGTTGAAATCATGGGCTATGCCGCCGGCCAGGGTGCCCAGTGCCTGCATCTTCTGGTTTTGCTGGACCTGCATTTCCAGTTTTTTCCGTTCGGTGATATCCCGAACGGTTTCGATGCCCGCCACAATGTCGCCTTTGCTGTCTCTGATCGGCGAGGAGGAAACCTCCAGATAAATGGTGCCGTCGGTCGATTTGGCGCTGGTTTCCCGCCTGTGTACATTGCCATCCTCAAAGCTTTTGAACAGCAGACAGCCGGGGCAGATATCAGCCCTGTTCTGATAGGCCTCATAACAATATTCACCGGTATGGGAGCCCTGTTTGGCTCTGTGCACGGCATTCTGGTAGAGAATTTTGAAATTTTTGTCCTGCATGGTCAGCCCGTCACCGAGAGCGGCAAGGACCGCCTCCAGTTTGTTCTTCTCCAGTAATAAACTATCCTCGGCTGCTTTGCGTTCCCGGAGATCACGCGCAACGGAAACGACATAATCTTGGTCGTTATGGCGGATGATGCGGGCGTTGACCTCAACCGGGATACGGCTGCCGTCTTTCCTGACCTGTTCCGTTTCAAAAAGACGATATCCGGCTATTTTGAGCAGTGATAAATTTGTTTGCCATCCTTCCATATCGCTTAGGTTGCCTGCGATGTCGTAGATTTTTTTTTGCAGAAGTTCTTTCTGAATGTAGCCCAGGTTGGTGCAGGCCTTCTCATTGGCGTAGAGTAAACTCGCGTTTTGCGGGTTGATGACAAAAATGGCGTCATTTGATTGGTTGATAATGGTGCTGAACAGTTTGATTTCCTCTTCAGCGCTTTTGCGGGCCGTCACATCATTAGCCATGACAAACTTCGCCTTTCTTCCCAGATAGTCCAAGGTATGGGAGGTGATATCCACCCAGATCAGCGTCCCGTCTTTTTTTAGATGGCGCCACAGTCCTGAATTACCTGGCCCTGGGGTGCCAGCCGAGATCTTTGCCAGCAGTGCCGGGATATCTTCCGGCGGGCGGATGTCCTTGATGGTCATGGCCAGGAATTCATCACGGGAGTAGCCGTAATGCCTGACCGCCGTATCATTGACCGCGAGAAACTGCAGTGTCTCGAGATCGTAAATTAACATGGGATGGGGGTTATGCTCAAAGAGGTCTTTATAGCGTTCTTCCGAGGCCTTGAGTGAAGTAAAAGAGTGTTGCCGCTGCAGGGTCAGGGCGTAGAGATCGGCCAGTTTCTCAATGAGCTGCAGATCATTTTCCTCATAATCCCGGTCCGGATTTGCCAGGGCGATCTGACCGACAATTTTACCCTTTATCATCGCCGGCACTGACAGAAATTTCTCTATCGCGATATGGCCTGGCGGTGTGCCGGTTGAACGGGGGTCTCCGGCCGGGGTATTGGTGTAGAGAGATTTTCCTTCTGTTAACACCCAGCCCCACATGCCGCGAAATTCATGAAAAATGATATTTTTGTCACTGGACTGGCAGTTTGACCAGATGTCTTTTGACAGGGTGGTGGCGACAAAGTGTCCTGTGGTCTGCTCAATGTAGCCGACAAATCCGAACTTGCTTGAGGTGAAATGTTTGGCGGTTTCCAGCACCTGTTCGGAAATTTCTTCAATTGATTTTTCCTGCAGCAGCTCTCTGGAGAGTTGCGCCATCCTGGAGTTGATCAGGGATTCACGTTGCAGCGCCTGGATTGTTTTTACCCCGGCAGTAATGTCCATGAAGTTCACAACGGCGCCGATGATTTCATCTCCCCGGCGGATGGGGGATGACCAGTATTCCGCCATGAAACTGCTACCATCGGCCTTCCACAGGATGTCCTGGTCAAGATGAACGCTTTCGCCGTTCATGAATGCCCGGTAAATTCTACACTCCTCAACCGGAAATGGGGTGTTATCCGCCTTGGTGTGATGGATAAGAGAGTGCATGTTTTTGCCCTGCAGGTCTTCCTTTTTTTCATAACCAAGCAGCTGTACACACGAATCATTACAAAAGGAGCAGTTGCCCTGTCGGTCAAGGCCGTAGATTGCCTCTGTTGAGGAATTAAGCAGGAGAGTGAATAATTCTTCCCTGGCCTGCAGCGAGGCCTGAGTTGTTTTCAGCGAGTTGATCTTTTCATTCATCGGGCGGTAGATGAAAAAAATGAAAATCGGGGTCATGAGGGCGGGCAATAAAACCGCATCGGCAATAATGGCAACAGTGGCGGAAATCTGCAGGTGCCTCAGCAGGAGCATCAGGATAATTTCGGCGACAAAGATGATCAGGGTAATGATGATTATTGCCTTGAGCGGCGAAAAACCATTGCCCGGCACGGGGGGCGGTTGTTTCATTTGGGATCACCACTATGATGCTATGTTCTGTTCGGAGATTACGGCGGCAGCGCGTGAAAAAACTTAATAAAATAAGTGTACTGAAAATGGGCGTTCAGTTACCAGTTTTATTTTTTACCAATGTGTTTGTGAAAAGAAGAAGATTGGTTTTGTGGTGTCATTGCCGATACCTCCCATCGAATATGGGGAGAAAATCAACCGAGTAAGCCCGACGACATGGTATGGGGCGAGGTTTATAACCGCCCGTGATCAATTATGACTGGAAGTCTGCCGGGAAGATTAAATCTTGCCGTTCCTCGGCTGGTCGTTGGTCAATTGCCCTGCCTGGACGGGAAGATGCATACCATCCCAGAGCCCGGTAAAGAAATGTCGGGCATTGCTTCCCAGTGAACTGGTCCGGTAGCCTCCTTCCTGGACAACCACCGTCGGCAGATCAAGCCGGCCGATCAGGCGGCCGTTCTCATAGAAATCTTTGGCTTCCAGGCTCCAGGAGCCGGTGGGATCATTTTTGGCCGGGTCATAACCCAGGGCCAGGACGAAAAAGTGCGGGGAAAATTTGCGGATACGGGTCAGGGCCCTTGCCAGCACCTGGCGGTAGCCATGGCCATCGAGTTTTTCCGGCAGGGGATAGTTTTTATTGTACCGATATCCCTCCCCCTCGCCATATTCGTCGGCAAAACCTGAAAAATAAGGGTAGGCGAAGCTCGGGTGGCCATGGATGGAGATGGTCAGCACATCGGACCGCTCGTAAAAGATATCCTGGGTGCCGTTGCCGTGATGGTAGTCGATATCAAGCACCGCCACTTTGCCGTGGCGGCTGAGGAAATTGGCGGTAATCGCCGTTGAATTGAAATAACAGAACCCCCCGAAGACCTTTCGTTCGGCATGGTGGCCGGGCGGCCGCACCAGGGCATAGGCCAGTCTGTATCCTTCGAAGAGCATATTGCCGGCGGTCAGGGCGCAGTCGACGGATCTTTTGGCTGCCAGATAGGCATTGCGATTCAAGGGGGTGAAGGTGTCAATACAGTAGTAGCCGGCGCGAACCGGCAGTTCCTTGGGCGGCCGGGTGTTGTTGCGGATCGGGAAGACATAGGGGTAGACTGATTTGCCCGGCTCAATGGTGCTGCAGACTCGCTTGAGATACTCGACAAACTTGGGGTCATGCACCTGTTTGATGTGGCTCTCAGGGAAATGTCTGACCGGCAATTGATCAAATAATCCCGTCTTTTCAATGCCTTTCATAATTGACTTGATGCGTACCGGGGCCTCGACATAACCTCGTTCATGCACGTGGTGCATTTCATGCTTGTCGTTGATCACCAGGGCAATACGCTGCTCAATCGACAATACCGGGGTGAGGGCCGCCGCTTCTTTTTTGACATGACGGGGCGGCCGGAGACGGATCGGGTCATCCTGAAAGGACTCAACCACCATGTCAATGTAGCCGGCCGGGCAGGCCTTGCCGTATTTTTTGGTGAGAATGGCGCGGACGATGGTTCTGGCCGTGGCCCGGGAGGGCAGGGTTTTGGCCTCGACCCGGTCGTAGACCAGATAGGGCGGGCAGTCATAGGTGGGTTTCAGAGGCGTTGCATAGGCGGTGTTGATGATGGGAACCGCCCCATATCGCTCATAAAACCGCAGGCGCGCCCTGTTCTGTTTCAAGATGTTCGGATCCGGGCACAGTCGGCTGTCATCCGGCAGACACTCCATGAAGATACCGCAGACCCCGAGCCGTCTTGCCTCCTCCCTCACCCGTTGATAGAGCGCTCCGCCGACCCCGCCGGCATTTTTTTGCGGCTTGACGGAGATGAAATCAAGATAGCAGAACTTCAGGTCATGGTCAAAATTGACCAGGGCAAAACCCTTCACCCGGTGGCGCTGGTTGTCCGCCACAAAGAGAATGGTGCGGAACTGGTATTTCAGCGGGTTGACAAGTTTGGCCGGCAGACTCTTGATCTCTTTTTCGGAAAGGGCGGAGAATTGCGCCCTCAGTATTTCCTGCACCTGACTGACGGCGTCTTGGTCAATGGACAGGGTGACGTCGTAAACGCGGCGGATGCGGAACATGTCACAGATCCTTGACGTAAACGATTTTGTCGTCGTCCACGCGGTAGAAATCCGGGAAGCGGCCTGCCACCTGATAGCCGTGCCGCTCGTAGAAGGAGCGGGCCGAGATGTAGCCGTCGGTTGACGAGGTATCCACATAAATCCGCGCGCCCGGGCCGAGCCGGGTCTCCATGGCCGCCAGCAGCCGGGAGCCGATGCCATCCCGCGCATGATGGGGGGCCACGGCAATCCAGTAGAGATCCCAGCGTTTATCGGAGATGGGGATGGGGCCGTAGCAGATAAAGCCCGGCAGCTGCCCGTCACTGTCCACGGCCACCAGCAGATGATAGCCGTTTTTCTCCGAGTCCAGGGCGTCGCCGATCACCTCGCGGGCCAGCTCAACCTCCTCCGGGTTGAAGTTTTTGATGCCGGCAACCAGGGAAAAGAGGCTGCGGCGGTCTTGCGCGGTTGCAGGGCGGATGGTGATCATTGCTCTAACCTTATGGAGAGGAAGCGGACAAATTCATTAACAATGGCCGTATAGTTCATCTGGCATTGCTGTGCTGCGGCAACAAAACCGGCATCAGGGCTTAGGCAGGGATTGGCATTTGCCTCCAACACGTAGACGTTGCCGAGGTCATCCATGCGCACGTCAATCCTGCCGTAATCTCGCAGCATGAAAAGGTTGTATGCCTCTGCGGCGACCTGACGGAGGCTCTGTTCCTCAGCGGCCGGCAGGTCCTGGGGAAAGAAGCGCGGCGTATGGTGAAATTCAAAGGCATTCTCATCCCATTTGGCCTTGTAGCCGACAATGCGGTGCAGCGCCGGAGGGAAGGAGGAAAAATCGATCTCCGCCATTGGCAGCACCTGGGGGGAGGGATAGCCGAACAGGGAGATGTTGAATTCCCGGCCGGCTATGAACTGTTCAACCAGCAGAGGGCCGTAACGGGCATAAAATTCAGGGAGTTTTTCCCGCAGTTCCTGCGCCGTGAAAACCACGGATTCCTGATCAATGCCGATGCTGGCATCCTCAAAGCGGGGCTTGATGATGGCCGGCAAGGGCATGTCCGGCAGGGTGGCGGATTTGTCGCCGTCGAAGGTGATGTATGCCGGGGTAAGCAGGCCTGCGGCGGACAGTTGGCGTTTGGCCAGCAGCTTGTCGGTGGACAGCATGAGGGCCAGCGAGCCGGAGCCGGTGAACGGCAGGCCCAGCAGCTCGAAAACCGCGGCCGGATGACCGCCAAGGTGCGGGTTGTCGTCAACACTCTCGCACAGGTTAAACACGGCGTCCACCTGCTCCTGGCGGATCACATCCAGAAATTTTTGCAGATCGCGGTCAAAGGGCAGACGGACAGCCGGGATCTGCAGCTCGTTGAGTCCGCACTCCACGGCGTCCACCTGCTGCAGCACATCCTGGGAGGATTGCCAGTTGGCGCTGCCTGTTTCGGCGGGTCTGTTGTAGACAATGGCAATTTTCATGGTCAGGTTTTCAGCCTTTCACCCGGCCAAGAGCAGCGTCCACAATTTCTTTGATGAGCTGCTGGTAGCCCATGCCGAATTTACCGGCAATGATGCACAGGTCAGAGTGCTCCGGGTGCAGCCCGGCAATGGGGTTGATCTCGATAAAGGACGGATGGCCGTTTGCGTCGGACCGCAGATCAACCCGGCCCGAGTCCCGGCAGTCCAGAGCATGCCAGACCTTGAGCGCCAGCTCCACCGCCTCCCGGGCCTCGGCATCGTCAACGGCCCGGTATTCCACCACCTCCTCGCAGATTTCCTTATTGCGGTAAGAGTAGACATCGGGATCCGAGTTGGCCAGCAGCACCACCTCCATTATCCCGATGGATCTGGCCTTACTGCCGTTGCCGACAATACCCACCGTGAATTCGCGGCCGGGCAGGAAGGTTTCGATCAGCACCGGCTGTTTGTAGGTGTCGAGCAATTCGCGGCACACTGCATCAAGTTGATCGGCGGAGGCAATTTTTGAGGCCGCGGTGACCCCTTTGCCGGTGCCTTCGGCAATGGGCTTGGCAAAGAGTGGATAGGGCAGGTTGATGCGGGCTATATCCTCAGGGCTGCGGACCACGGCAAAATCCGGGGTCGGCAGGCCCACATCACGGATGATATGTTTGGCCATGGCCTTGTGCAGGGTGATTGAAAGCATCAGCGGGTCAGAGAAGGTATAGGGAATACGGTAGGCATCCAGCAGCGCCGGGACAGCGGCTTCACGACCGAAGCCGTAAAGCCCTTCCGCGATATTGAATACCATGTCCCATCTTTCTCCGGCCGCCAGGCGCTTGACCAGGCTCTGAATATTACCGATGCGCACGGGTTCATGGCCGAGATTCTGCAGGGCGGTTTCGATGGCGTCAATGGTGTCGGGACGATCGAACTCGGCGGTTTCTTCCTCGCCGTAACCGGCGGCAAGATAGTCTGCTCTCAGGTCATAAGTCATACCAAATTTCATTTTGTTCTCCGGGAAATAATGGGAAACAGACGATTGATTCTACAGGGTGTCAGGGTAGCGATAGATATTGCCCTCATAATTTTTGAGGAGCAGATCAGTGCCTTCCCGCCCGACCACCGTTTCCGGCAGCAGGGGAATTTTGCCTCCGCCCCCCGGGGCGTCGATGACATAGGTGGGCACGGCATAGCCGGTGGTGTGGCCACGGAGACCCTGGTAGATTTCCAGTCCCCTGGCAACAGATGTTCTGAAGTGGGCGGAGCCGATAATGGGATCGCATTGGTAGAGATAGTAGGGTTTGACCCGCATGCGCACCAGGCCCTGCATCAGCCTCTTCATGGTGGGCACATCATCATTGATGCCGGCAAGCAGCACGGTCTGACTGCCCAGCGGGATGCCGGCGTCAGCCAGTTTCTCGCAGGCCCTTTTCATTTCCCTGGTCTGTTCCGCCGGATGCATGGCGTGGATGCTGATCCACAGCGGATGGTAGCGGCGCAGCATCCTGGT
The DNA here is from genome assembly GCA_018897105.1 of Pseudomonadota bacterium. Lineage (GTDB taxonomy): Bacteria > Desulfobacterota > Desulfobulbia > Desulfobulbales > SURF-16 > SURF-16. The sequence goes on along the minus strand of JAHILF010000017.1, from coordinate 11,590 downwards.
CAGCTGGGAGGTGATGCGCTGGGGCAGCACTGCCGGGGTTTTGGTGCCGAGGCGGATCAGCTCCACATGTTTGATGCTGCGCAGGCGTTTGAGCAGGTATTCCAGCGTTTCATCAGGCAGGGTAAGGGGATCACCGCCGGAAACCAGCACATCGCGGATCTCACTGTGGCTCTCGATATAGGCAAAGGCCTTTTCCCACCGCTCCTTGAAGCCTTTTGTATTCTTGGACTTGCCGACCATGCGGGAACGGGTGCAGTAACGGCAGTAGTTGGAGCAGTAGTCTGTCACCAGAAACAGAACGCGGTCGGGATAGCGATGCACCAGGCCGGGAACCGGGGTGTGACTGTCCTCGCCCAGGGGATCATGGGCCTCGCCGCTGGAGACAATGAGTTCACTGACCACCGGCACCACAGCCCGTCGTATGGGATCTTTCGGGTCAACAGGCGAAATGAGGCTGGCGTAGTAAGGAGTGATGGCAAAGGGCAGCGTGGAGTTGTGGCGCTGCAATGCCTGGCGCTCATTGTCTGTCAGCCGAACAAATTTTTCAAGCTGGGATACGGTGGTAATACGATTTTTCAGCTGCCAGTGCCAGTCATTCCATTCGGTTATTGTGGTGTCAGGAAAGTATCGGTTGCGGAAGGCTTTGGCGCGTGAGATCGCGGGGAATCTTGCCGGGATGGCGGAAGCGAAGGAGGGGGAGCATGCTCGTGCACAACTGCCTGGAGGCTCTTCAGGTTCTTCAAGGGGAATGATTTTTAGGGCCATGGATTTTCTCCTGGTTTTTTTCTTTTTTTTACGGGTCAAACAGAGTCGAAACGACTCAGTAAATTGCAATGTAAAACCTTATATGGCGCCTAATATATTTAGCAAGAAAAAATGTCAATAAATAATAATTTCGGATGAAGAAAAAAGAGAGGAAATCTGCCGTATTAGTGCAGAGAGAGAAGGTAAGTCCGCAAATTTGATGAGGTATTGCTGAGGCCCAGTTTTTTCCTCAGTTTCTTGCGATGAAAGTCAATAGCGCTTGCGCTGACACCCAGCGCCTCGGCAATCTCCTTGCTCGTTTTTCCGGTGCGGACCAGCGAGGCAACCTTGATATTGTCGGAACCGAACGCTGGTAGATTATCTGGTTGCGCCGCAAAAAAAAACCGGACGCCGTAATGGGGTCCGGTTTTTCAGCCGTCGTTGCAGGAGAAGGAGAAGAGAGCCGCCATGGGCGGCAGTTTCAGGTAATCCTTGCTTGCATCATTCTTCGATTTTTATTCCCATGCCTTTCAGTTTGACAATCACATCCTTGATCTGCGCCTCATTACAGTCATCAATGTGGTAGACGTTTTTCATGCCATCCACGAAGTGCACGACAAAATGGCCCTGTTCATCAAGCAAGGCTTTGCGGATATGGTCTTTGTCCAGCCAGGGTTTAAGCTCTTGCATAAAATCATTCAAACTGCAGGTCTTCATTGCTGGTCCTCCATGGGTTTTGGAATTATAAAAAATAAAAAGGCTAATCGTCTCTTGCTGAGCTGCCAGCCGGACGGGCTGTCATTTTTTTATACTATATAACACAAATTGTCAGGTAGGATAATTTTTCTGCATTTTTTCAGAGAGCCGAACTGGCGGCGATTTTCGAGATTAATGGGGGGAATAAAACTTTTATTGTATCATTTGCTGTAATTATGCTACGTTTTGTCCGGTAGTAATGGCCGGTTTCAGCCGGTTGAAAAAAGGCTCCATTCGTATTTCCAGGCAATCGATATCGGAGATTCACATATGAAGCGCCCCCCCCTTCTTACGGAAGATGGTTATCTGCTGGTCGATCAGAAAACGGAACCCACTATTGACGAAGAGCTCGGAGTGCCGAAGCTTGCCGGGGTCATGCGGCTGGAGGAAACCAGCGACACCCTGCGGGGGGTTATCGGGGATTTCGCCGCCGCCGGGATCCTCAGGCAGCACTGCTGCCTGATCGGCAGGAGCGGCCATTCCCAGATCGGCCTTGATGTCGATTTCGGGGAAGGCCTGCCGGAAATCGACACCCGGCGCAAACGCATTGATCTGCCCGTCCAGCTCACATCGCTCAATCCCAATATTCCCGATACCCTGTTTGCCGAGATCAAGGCCATGGTGGACGGCAACCGACGGCTGACCATCGGCCGTCTCTTTGTCCCCATGGCTCCGCCGCTTTCCCGCGAGGCCATTGAGGAGGCCGTAGCGGATAACCATATCCTGCTAACCCCCAAGTCTAAAATCGATGGGGACGGAGTGGTAACCATCCCCCTGGATAATATCAGATACCTGCTTTCCAACACCCTGCTTACCGCGGGCCAGAATGGCCAGATCGTTCTCTACGAGAGCAAACAGGGGCTCGGCCTGATCCAGTATTATTCCCACAGCGGCCTGCCGACTTTTTTTGAGCCGGGAGATTTTCTCTGCGGCGCCATGCGCATTTCCCTGGGGCCTTACAGCGCCCTGATCGAAAGGGAACTTAACGAGGCGGGAGTTTTTCACTTGGCCGCCCGCTTGCTGGACGCGGTGCGCACCAGCGGCATCAACATTCCGCGGCAGGTTGAACTGTACAACGGCAGTGATCGTGCTGTGGCTACCCATGATCTGCAGGTGCGTCTCCGGCTGTTCCCGGCCGACCTGGCAACGGCGAGGGTGGCCACTCGCCTGCTGTCAGGCAGCCGGGCTCAGAAAATCATGCAGGACGGGGTTGATTTCGCCGATGCCACCAATATCTTTGATATCAATGTCTGTGATGCCCTGTTTGACAACCTCAGCTCGGTGCCCACCGAACGGGGCAATTACGGCCGCATTCTCACCCGCAGCAAGTGTATTGATATCCAGCGGGAGCTGTTGGAAAACGAGTGGCATGAAATCGCCCAGAATCGCATTGTCTACGAGGCGGTGCGCGGCACCATCACCTCCGGTGTGCATCGCAGCGAGCAGATCACTCAGGAACTGCGGGGTTTTGTGGAAAGTCTCGACCTGGTGGGCGGCGCCCAGAATCTGCGCAAAGTTTTCGTGTCCCACGAATTCCCGCTTACCGATACCCTGCGCGTTCTCAAACGCAATAATGTCGGCGTCTTTATCGGTCGCAGCATCAGGCCGAGTGAAACCCAGGATAACGGCATTCATGAACAACCGCAGGCTGCCCGGCACAACATTTATTTCGGGCAGACCACCTTTGAAACCTTCTGCGATCTGTCGAGCCGGGAAATGGCCCGTTTTTATATGGTTGTGGGCGAGGGAGGAGAGAGGCATGTGCGTGAGTTTCACCGCGGTTTCTGGATGACCCGGGAAGGCAAGGAGAAAATCGGTGATGTGCACACCGTGATCGCCATGTTCGGCTCCCATGTGGAGGGCACGGATGAGGTGCTCACCGAACAGATTCATCAATTTTTTGCCCGGCTTACTGAAGTGCCAGAAATAGGCGGCTGTTTTGCCGTGTGCCACGGCAGCGGACCGGGGGTGATGCGCATCGCTGATGATGCGGCCGCCGACCAGGGCATTCTGCGCATCGGCATCGGCATCGACAGTGAAAAGATCGGCCAGCGGGCCAACCTGCGGCCGCCCGTCCTGCTCAATTTTAATAATTCAGCCAGACACGTGCGGCAGAACATTCTCGACCGCACCTCCCTATTCAAGATCTACAATATCGGCGGCACGGGCACCTTTGAAGAGCTGCTGATCGCCATCACCAACCTGAAACTTTTTGAAAGCCTGCCCGCCCCGCATATCTTTGTCGATCCCTTCGGGCTGGGGGAAAACGGCGCCCATCTCTGGGAGTCCACCCTGGCCCAGCTGAAAACCACTTCCAGCCTGAAAACCATCGGCAGCCATATTGTGCGGCTGGCGCCGGCCTGGGTGCCCAACTTCTGCCACGTGGTCCGCGATTATGACGCGGTGCTGGAGATCATTGCCGATTTTGCCCGGGATCCGGCTACCTACTGGGAAAAGGCCGGCATCGCCGACCATGATTTGCAGCATGCCTTTGACAACGCAGAGCGGGCAGGCGTCATCATCCCGCCCTATCTGCGGGATGCGATGCAGTCCGTGCGCAGCCGCTGTGAATAAAGGCAACGGAGACCGAAATCAACATGCCTTAAGCCTGGGAAAATCATGTTGAACAGCCTTGCCGCCATATTTGCCTCTTCTTTCCTGATCGCCCTGTCAGGCGCGCTGATGCCTGGCCCTTTTCTTACCGCGACCATCAGTGAGAGTTCCCGCCGCGGCGCATCGGCAGGCCCGCTGATGATCCTGGGGCACGGCCTTCTTGAGCTGGTCCTGGTGGTGGCGCTGTTGTCAGGGATGGCCCCTTTTCTTGAGCGGGACGATGTCTTTGTCGTCATTGCCCTGTTCGGCGGTGGGATTCTTTTGTGGATGGCCGTTTCCATGCTGCGCAGTCTGCCGACCCTGCGCCTTGATCTTGACGTGCACACGGAAAAAACGAAAAATCTGGTCCTGGCCGGCATCATGTTCAGTCTGGCCAATCCCTACTGGACCATCTGGTGGGCATCCATCGGGCTGGGCTACATCATCCATTCCTTCAAGTTCGGCATACCCGGGGTGCTGTCGTTCTTTACCGGTCATATCCTGGCCGATCTTTTATGGTATTCCCTCATCTCCTTGGCCATTGCCAGGGGTAAGCGTTTTTTCAGCGACAGGTTCTACCGGGGCTTGATCGGCACCTGCGCCTCCCTGCTGGTGGTCTTTGCCTGTTATTTTCTGTACAGCGGTCTGGAGAAACTCGTGTAGGGGCGGTTCGTGAGCGGTTCGCGAACCGCCCCTACACCCGCCCGTTGTTTGACACGTAGGGGCACCCCTCGTGGGTGCCCAATTCCTGACGGGCACCCGATTGGCCATGGGAGGCACCCCCCCCAAACCTGGCAATGGCAAACAACGGACGGTCCGGTCCAGGGCACCCACAAGGGGCGCCCCACAGGACAGAGCAATTGATGATTAGTGGTGGGGTGTTGATGGGTTAAACCTGCTCATTGACACGTAGGGGCGGTTCGCGAACCGCCCCTACCATGGCGAGGCTTTCATAGCCCCTTGATTTACTCTGCCAATACGGAAGCGGCCTCTCGAGCAAAGATGGCATGTACCGCCCGGGTGGGATGGACACCGTCCCAAAACAGATATTCATCCGGGTTGCGGCAGGCAAACGGGGCAACATCGGGGGAAACGCAGGCATCGGTGACATCTGTCAGGCCGTAACTGGCCGGATTGGCAGCGTATGTCTGGATATTGTCGTACATATCAAGACGCTTGATGTCAATGCCTGGCAACGTCATCTCCAAAGAAACCAGCAGGTTTTCCAGCCCCGCATTGAAGGTGTAACTGAGTAACTGGGCATACAGCGCTGTACCAGGCATAAGGGTGTCCAGCTTCTGCACGGCCGGGGTGAGGCTGATATCCGGCCCGTTCAGGACAAGGAATTTTCGCGCCCCGGCATCGTAAAGATCCAGCATGGCGGTTTGAATGGCCGTCAGGGCTTCCTGTAGAACACCATTGGGACCGGGGTCACTATAGGGATCGACCAGCAGCGCATCGCGGATATCGTTGGAGCCCATCTCGACAACATAGAGGGCGTCCGTTGGGGCATCCGGGACGGCGGCAAGAAAGGCATCAATCTGGGCAGAAAGGTTCATGTTGATACCATCCTCCCGAGCCCTGGCACCACCCACCGCATAGTTTGTCGCCAGGCCATCCGTTGTGAGGAAGGCAGGTCGGGTGCTGCCTGCCAAACCCACTGAACGGGCGTACTGTTCGACCCAGGTGGCACCGTTGCTGAAATGGTGACCTCCCCGGGCATAGGCCGCGTCGGGAACCAGGAGGCTGTCCAGCGTGTCGTAGGGCGGCCTGGAGAGCCAGCCGGTCAGGGCATAGGCGTTGCCCGGGTCCGACAGACTGGTGCCGAAGACCACAATCCGGTCAAAGGTAAGGGCTCCCGCCAGGACCGGTGCCAGGACCGCGCTGACCACAACCATAAAAATCGCCAACCTCTTTGCCTTTCCTCTCATCCGTTCTCCTCCCGGGTCAAATTCAGACAGTCCCGACCGCTGTTTCATTATTGTCATTTCAGCCAAAAAAAACCAAAGGGGCAGACCCATGGTCGATGATGCGCTGCAGGCTTTTTCCAAGGCGCCGGGAAAGGACATCTATGGAAAACATCATCGAGCTGAGCTGCCCCGTTGGTCTGGTACTCTTTGTTGCTGGCCGCGCAGCAGTCCTGCCCTCTGCTGAGGACAAGACTACTCTAAAACGGCAGAAAAATGAATGAAATTATCCCGTTGTGCTTTGGTTACTTCTCCACCAGGGCAAAGGCCCCCACATCAGAGGCCTCATAATCCCTGATCCGGTCATAACCGTCCCGGGTCCTGGGGAAGGTATGCAGCCTGACGGCAAAGGCGCAGCGGCTGTAAGCGTCGAGCAGATCACCCACCGTTACCCCGGAGAGCCCTTCCGCCACCGGGGTGGTGGCGGGCGGGCCGGCTGGATCGGTGACATTCAGCCAGTCGGCAGGCGACTCCAGGGTGCCCGACATGCCCCGGTTGATGGCCAGATCGTATTCGGCAAGGAAGCCGTGGGGGTGATAGGCCTGGTATCTCACCTCGATCTCCTGGTCCGTATCGGTATATTCCAGGAACTGGCATTCCTGAGGAATGGTGCCCGTAAATCCCACTGATTCGATGGCGGCTACGGTATCGCAGTTGTCCACATGCACGGTGAACAGGATGCTGCCGTCGGGTTGCACATGGGGCGCATCGTCCACCGGCCACTCGTCATCCACCATGGAGCCCTGGGCCAGGAAAAACTTGAATCCGGCCCCGGCCGGCGTCACCTGGGTGCCGGCCGCATCGAACATCTCAAGTCGCAGGGTATATTTGCCGTCCGCGACATCAGGGTTCACGGCCAGGGTGGTGGTGTCCCATTTGGCAAAAGGACGGTCATACCTGTCGTTTTCCACATACCAGTCCAACTCGGGCGGTGGCACCTCAAACAGGTTGTCTTCACTGCTGGCCGGGTTGGGATTGGGGTTGGGGCCCAGTTTGTAGGTTTTGATCTTCGGGTGCAGCGGATCGGTCTGATCCAGGTAGCGATGGACAATGGGGGTGTCGATGTTGGTCCAGCCCGTTTCCCCCTGCTTCTGATAGGACCAGCGGTAATACATGATATTGGGCCCGGCCGGGTCGCGCAGGCCATCATGAAACTGCATGTTCAGATCAAGGGTTTTGCCATAGGGGTCATAGGTGTCCCCGGCTGTGGGATGATACAGTCCCTGATTGGCGTCGGCAATTGCCGGGGGTTTGAGATGGCCCTGATGGATCTTCCACCAGCCGTCATTGCCGATGCCGATGGGCATAACATAGATGCCGGGCTTGTCCACCCCCGGATTTTCAAAGTGGCAGCGGGCCTGCGGGTCGGTGACCACCAGATGCACCTCCTCGCCGCTCGGATGGTTCCAGTAAGTATGGCAGGGCACCGGCTTCGGGGCATAGACATACTTGAGGCAGCCGGAGATACACTGTTTGACCTTGAAGTAAAGATCCGGCTGTTCCGTTGTGCAGAAAAAAATGACGGAGGTGCTGAAATGACCGTTGGTGTCGGTGTTGGCCGTGGCCAGCAGCGACTTGGTGTAAAGGCCCGGCAGGTAGAGGCAGATATATGGTCTGAATACCGCGATGTTATCAATAACGAATCTGCGGAAGCTCTCGGTGGGCAGGTTTTGTATGGCAACCAGACTGACCTGGCCTGCCAGCTGGCTGGCGGCGGATGCCGTTGCCGTGGTCGTCGTGGCCATGCTCACATCGGCGGTGAGAGTCCGCCGCGCCAGTTTTGCCGTGGCGGCCCGCGGCACTTTCACCGGCAGCTTTTCTCGCAGGTACGGCCAGGGCGGGTCGGGCCACGGCCGCGGCGGCACGGGAAATTCCTCGGGAATCCGCAGCAGTTCTTCCCTGAATCTCTCCAGCTCAAAGGGCGGCAGTTGCAGGATGTAGCCGATATAGTCCACCTCGTATATCTCAACGATGGAGGTGCAGACCGGCGCGTAGAGGGTGGTGTCGGCATCGGGCTTGATCCGCTTTTTGACATCCCCGGCAATGTGGTAGAAATAGCCGAACCAGCATTCCCAGTCCGGCCGGGCGACGCTGATGCCCAGGTCAACGGTCTTGCCCAGCTGGGCCACCACGGTGGTGCTGCGGGCCTTGGCCCTGGTCAGCCGGCTGGTCTTTTCAAGCTCCGGGCCCACGGTGATTTTAAACTTGCCCTGCTCGCCGAAACCGTAATCCGTTTTCAGGGTGGCGGCCCCGTTGGCGCCGACCATCTGCGCATCCAGCAGTTCCCCGGAGGGGCTGAGCAGATATGCCTTGACCGGCGGGCTTTTTTCCCCGGCCTCCATGTTTCTCAGGTCAAGCTTCACCCGAAATATGGTTTCCACCTCTCGCTTATTTTTTTTAAGAATGTTTGCCATCCCAAGTCTCCTTTTTCCTGTTTTTTCATTTCATCTTTCCCGCAGATTCGCAGATGTCTGGGTCGCAGAATCCTTGTCCTTGAGCAGCGTTGAGCATGGATCTTTTCATTTTCAGTTCATCGGTAACGGTTGCCGACTTGGTCGAGGATAGGTGCATATTGCGGATATGACTGTTTGCGCCGCTGCATCACATAAACCGGATCTGCTTCCGGTTCATCTGCCGGCTGTCTCGTCCGCTTGCAAAAAAAATAATGCCATAACTGGTAATCATCCCGATCAATATTTATGCCATTAGGTGTTTATGGCATGAAACATTATTAAATCAGGATGTTATGTAAGTAGTGGTAGGGAGTTTCGTGGTCATTTCGTAATGAATCTGTAACCTGATAGCAGCGTGAATGTAGAAACAGGCGAGACGAAAGAGTAGTATTTGGTGAATTCCTTCAAGATGTTAGGTGGGTACTCAATAACACTACCAGGTAACACTATTCTGTCACTGACCGGGGTTACACCTTGTTGTTTTCATCTGTGGCAACGGTGAGGAGGGTGCAGAATCGCAGGGGCGTGGGAAGAAGGCAGACAGGGTGTGTGTCCGCTGCTTCGCAGCATAAATTTCGGCAGCAGCAAGGTCTGCGCAAAACCAGGAGAAAAGCGTAAAAGGTCAAGATGCGGGTGTCACAGGAAGGGGCACATGGGAGTTTCGGGTGTACAGCCAATAAAAAAAGCGAGTCATGAAAATCATAACTCGCTGGAATTTTATCTATTAATGGTCGGGGCGAGAGGATTTGAACCTCCGACCTCCTGCTCCCAAGATTACAAAACCCGAGAAGAATTTTCTTTATAACTATCTAAAATCATAACGTGTTTCAAAGTTGCCCGTTTATTTTGTACTCAAATCATAGCGTGCATGATGTGCAGTAATGTCGGCATGTTGTGCATGTTGTCGTTTGGTGAGGGGTCACACGGGGGTCACGTGGATTATTCGCGATTTTCCAAGGCAAAGAATGCGGCACCCATTAAAAAGCCCTCTTCAAGAGAATGTAGTATCATTCAAGAAAAAGACGTTTTCTTGTGAGGATACAATGTTTCGCTTGTGCACTAGGGGTCGCGTGGAGGGGGCGGGATTATTCGTGATAACTCTGCTGCCGTTTTCAACGGAAAGTTACTAGGCTAGCCTGCTCATTAATCCCCATTCATTTAAAGGGCGTTTATTTCATCTTCCAATTTTGCCAAAACATGGAGTATTTTTGAATACTCAGGGTATTCTCCATAAATCATATTTCGCATGGCCTTATAGTCATTCTTGAATGACTCCAATACATGCCCTTGTGGAATTAGCCTTAATGTTCCAGGTTTTGCTAGATCGTAATTGGCCCAACCACGAGGATAAAATCTCTTCTTAAACTCAACCACACTTTCAAGAATAGAAAGATCTGCTAAAGCACTAACTTTAACTGATGACATGGCCATTTGAGCCATGTCGTAATAATGGCGGGAATTTCTTGGAGGCTGAATACTTCCTTCAGGTCGATGCGCTTCGTGGTGAAGTATCGTAGCCTTTTCCCAGAACGTCCTTTCAGCTTTAATAACTTGTACCAAACATTCCGGTTTCTCAAACACATGTGGGAACACCTCCGCTGCATACGATTTTATTAGATGTTCATCAAATGGTAGCCAAGATGCAAGTGGCCCTATTTCAAGACGTATCTCCGGCCGTATATAGTCATCAGAAAAAGCTTTCGGATAATAAAGGTTCAACATGTTCCGATCATGCTTGTCAACTTCACAATGACATATAGGCTCAACAGATTCTGAGATCACTCCCAACAATTCTTCAGCAATATAAACTCTCGCAGCTTCGCGGATTTCTTCGTTAAGTTGTATTTGCTTTTTTTTAGACCGCCCCATTAAGGGGTCTTCTTTTGTAAGGATTTCCCAGTTGAGTATCAAGTCAATATCTTCTGAAAACCTCTCAATTAACCCATAAACTTTTGATAGGCTTGTTCCGCCTTTAAATTTCAAGATAGGTCTGAGTGCTGGATTTATAAATATTTTCCCAAGTGTCCATGTTACCCAGAAATCTTTTTCTACCACAGCAGGTGTCATCCTTTTTACTGCTGCAGTTTCTGAAAAAAGTTCGTTTCTTTCATTGTCCTTTAATCTAGCAACCAAGTCCATCACGTATGCTCCGTGTAAATTTGCTTAATGTAATCGTATATCCAACTTGTTACCGACTTGGTGTCCTTTATTATTTGCTTACCCTTACTCATATCAAGCTGTTTTCGGATATTCTCAATGGGTATTTTAGAAGCCTGATCTTTTCCTAGTGCTTTAATAGCTTGAACAACCAGCTCGCTTTCTTTATGTTTAAATCCAACATCTTTAAGCGCAGACTTTTTAAATTCTAGTGTATAACTACCTAAAGAATACTTACGATTTGGGCCGTCAGATAGATAAACAATTCTTCCTGGCACCTGGGTCGAAAGACCGAGTAAATTAAGGGCAGCATCACCAGATGGCTGAATTCGCCAATTGAATTTGCGGGCAAGGGCCTGTGCAACTTGATCAAAATCAGGACTCAATTGCTGCTTAAGAAGAACACTATATTTAGGGTAGTCATATATGCCACGACATACCCGTCGAATCTTGCCATCTTTGGTCAAATCAGATAAAGCATTATCTACCTGATTCCTGTTGAATTCAGTGACAAAATCATTTGAGGAAAATGCCCACCCCTTTCCTCTGCCGTATATTCTTGAAAGCACTTTGCTAGCAATAGATTTCACTCTATTTCCCCTTTGATTTTTTCTAGAAAAAAGTACCTGTTTTTCTAGAATTTGCATAGCTAAATTTGTAACCCATCACAGGGTATAAATTTTTAACTGACGACGCGGGCCGGAATTTGTTAAGGTGCTGCCATAGACAACATGGAGCAGACACCTTGACAACACAAACATACCATATTCGTGGCCGACATATCGACAATAACGATCTTGCCGTAATTCGCCAAGTCACCGCTGACCATTGGCAGGAAGGGCGAACGGCGATCTCCAGGATACTGTGCCGGAAGTGGTGCTGGCACCAGGCCAACGGCCACCTGAAAGACCGGGCCTGCCG
>JAHILF010000071.1 GCA_018897105.1 Pseudomonadota bacterium | reverse complement strand
TGTCGGATATACCTCCGTACTCTGTTGAAGTTTCAGCAGCTCTTCCCTGATGAGACGGCCTGCGCCCGCTATCTGAAGCGTATCCGGTGGCCCGAAGAATCCTGCGGAACCAGACGAACCTGTGCTAATCGGATAGGCATGTAACAAATAACAAACATCCTGCCGGGCACGAGAATGGGGGTGCTTTCCACGGATTATCAGGAAAAACTGGTCCAGGCCGCCAGAAAACATCGTGTCCCGTTTCTCAAAATCACCTCGGCCCAGCGGTTGGCCATCGGAGGCCATTCCGCGGAAGATGCCGAGCAGATCTGGCGTGAGTTGGGGCAATGGCGGCGGGCAGCCCCGCATCGGCGACATCATTGCCGAAAATCTCAGCGATGAGCAGGTGATCGAGCTGGATGGCGGATGTCTGGATTTCTATCGCTCCGGCGCCAGAAAGAAGGAGAGAAACGCCCGTTTCATGGAGCGCATCCCGCAGGAGCAGTTTAAGGCAGAGGCGCACCAAACGTCCAAACGTTGAAACGTTTAAGCGTTCAACCCCCCCCCTGGAACGTTTGAACAGAGCGAGAGATGGTACTCATGGCCCCGAAAAATTTGGAAGACCTGGAGCTCTGGCAACTGGCCCGGTCATTAACCGGTAAAATATACAAACTCACCAGGGATGGCGGATGTCTGGATTTCTATCGCTCCGGCGCCAGAAAGAAGGAGAGAAGCGCTCGTTTCATGGAGCGCACCCCGCAGGAGCAGTTTAAGGCAGAGGTGCAACAAACGTTCAAACGTTCAAACGCTGAAACGTTTAAGCGTTCAAACGCTGGAACGGAGGAAGTTCATCATGCCCGCGCAAAGCTTATCCATGCGAAGCGGGAACTCGCATGACATCCTTAATGTCACCAACGCAGAATTAAATCTTCATGCTGTAACATCACAATTTTTCAAACTTTTTTTGTGGTGAATAACAAAAAATTGCAGTAGTGTTTTTTCGTTATGCTTTTTGCCGGGAGTGGCGATGGCCATGGCGTCACTCCGAAGGTAAACCTCTAATCATCGACTGAGGCTGCGTATGAAGGAAAAATGTCCGACCGACTGAAATACGAACGCTTTTACTGGTTCCATGGCCGGATCAAGTCCAGCCGCTATCCCAATGCCGCGCGGTTGGTTGAGGAGTTCGAGATCTCGCCCCGCACCGCCCAGCGGGATATCGATTTCATGCGCGTCCACCTCGAAGCGCCGCTGGAGTTTGATCGCTGCCGGCGCGGCTATTTCTACACGGACGATTCATTTGAACTGCCAGGCCACTGGTTCAGCGAAACCAATATCCTGGCGCTTGCCCTGGCCATCCGCCTGGCTTCCACCATCCCCGACCACGCCTTCAAGGACGATCTGTGCCGGCTGATCAACCGGGTGCTTCATTCCACCGGCAAAAGAAAGGAATCCTGTCTCGAACATGTCAGCGAACGGGTCTCGGTCAAGAACATCGAATACTCCCAGGTTGATGACTGGTGTTTCCGTCAGGTGGTCCAGGCCCTGTTTGATGACTCGTCCCTGCTGATCACCTATCATTCGCCCCATACCGGCAAAACTTCCACCCGCAATATCCGGCCCCTGCATCTCATGCACTACATGGGCAGCTGGTATCTCCTTGCCTGGTGCGCTAAGAGCTGCAATATCCGCGACTTTGCCCTGTCACGCATTAAGACCATTGACTCCTCCCCACAACGCATTGAGCTGCCCAAAGGTCTGCCTTCCCTCAAGGAATATACTCGCCGTCATTTCGGCATCATGCAGGGCGCGGACCCGGTTGAGGCCGTGCTGCGTTTCTCCCCGCAATCCGCGGGCTGGGTGAACGAGCAGATCTGGCACCCGGAGCAGAAAACAACAATCGAAGCCGACGGCAGCCTGCTGCTGCAGTTCACTGTGGCTGATTTCCGTGAACTGGTGAAAAAGATCCTGAGCCACGGTGCCGGGGTCAAGGTCGTCTCTCCACCGGAGCTGCAGAATCTCGTGCGTGAAGAAATTGCAAAAATGGCGAAAATTTATTGAGGTATGACATCGGTTGGCAGAGTGAGGGTGGTACGATGGGAGATGATGGACAGTTTAAACGATCAAACGGTTAAACGGTTAAATGCTGCAACGTTCAAACGTAGGTTCGTTGGAACGTTTCCCCGTGATTCCAGGATGATGCGTAATTTAGAAGATTGAATGATGAAAAAGGCAGAACCATGAAAACAGCAAAACTCGCACTGAAACCCTATCTCGAAAAAATTGAACAGCTCTGTACACAGCTCGATAAGGACGCTCTCGCAAGGCTGATTGTTGCATTGGCGAGGCAGGCGGCCCCGAACGAGCGCCGCGATTTTCTTGACACCATACTTTCGCATATACCCAACAAGTCGAAATCGCCGACGATTATTGATCCCACTGCAGAAAATATGCTGCTCGCCCGCATCGCTGAGCTGCGGCAGGAAATCCTCGCCCGCATCAGCTCCATTGAGGATGGCTCCTACTGGGACGACCCGGATGAGGACTGGCAGGATTCCTATTATGACGATGAAGAGCCGGACTTGCTCAATGATGACCAGCAGGCTGCGCTCACTTCGTTCTTCACCGAGGCGGGGCAGCTTTTCATGGCCGGCGGGAAAAACGTGGCGCAGAAGGTCTACGGGGCGCTCCTGTCTCTGGTGAACGAGGCAGGAGCGGTCGGTTTTCTTCCTGATTTTAATGTCGACCTCCGGGAGGCGCGGGCACGCTATGCCAGGTGCGTTTATGAATCCGCTGCCGAAGGAAAGCGGGTTCAGGCCATGCTGGCCGCCATGGAGACCGACCGGGAAGAGCACGATATGGGCGGGATGCTCGCTACGGAGTACCCGCTGCTGCAGGATGTGGTCGATGCCGAGACCTGCGCCCTTATAGGGTTCGACCAGTTCCTGGTTCCCTGGCATAAGTCTCTGCAGCGCAAGGATTTTCAAAAGGACCGCGTTGCCGACCTGTGGCTGGAGGCGGCATTTTTACAAGGAGGAGTAACAACAGTGTCGGATCTTGCCCGTGTCTGGCAGGCGAAACAGCCCCGCGGCTATCTCTACTGGTTACAGAAACTCGAATATGGTGAGGACTTGCCAGCCCTCAAGCAGGCCTGTTATGAGGCACTTAAGGGTTTGCCGTCTGGGATGGATCGGCGGAAGGCTGCGGTCTGCTTGATCAGGGTCGGTAAAAACCTCGGTGACAATGGCGTGACCCTGGATGGCTACAGAGAAAGATTCAGATCCCAGCCGAGCGATGGAAGCCTGCTTGACCTGGTGGCTGAGGCCGAAAGGCAGCAGGTCAGAAAAGAGGAATTGGCGGCAGCCTGTACCTTTCTTGCCGTGCGTAAATCCGGTCCCGATGAAAGGGTTCTGCCCGTCAAGGCCCTGCTCATGGCAGGAAGAGTAGCCGAGGCGTTTGCTCTGTGTGAGGGGAATAGACCCGTGGGCTGGTCCTATGGAAGTGCCACAGGACTGCTGTTTGCCGGCTTATTGCACCTGTCATGCCCAGGGCAGGCCGATTGCTCCCTGGTCCGGGAGTTGCTGCATGAGTATGCCGATTGCAGTTCCTCTTATCCCGATAGCGCTGATGAGCCTGAGCGTGATTCGGAAATATCAGGCTTTCAGGAGATCGTGCGCGGGCTTGGGCTCGCAGATTCGGCACCCGCTGAATTGAGCCGTTACTGGCAATGGGCCGGAAATATCGGGGAGAAACGGATCAATCATATCGTTTCCAACAAGCAACGCTCCGCCTATGCTCGGGCCGCCCTGGTGCTGGCTGCCCTGGCTGAGGTCATGGCGGCCACCGGCAAGAAAAAGGAGGCGCAGGCTCTTCTGCAGGATTACTGCAAGGTGCGCTTCAACCGTCATGTCGCCTTTCGCAAAGAGGTGAGGCAGGCTGTGGGACAATCAGCAATACTGCGCGGCATGGCAGCGGGTTTGTGAACGATCCAGCGTTCAAACGTTTAAACGCTCAAGCGTTGGATCGTTATTTTTTTGTCACTATGACATCAGATGACAGGGTGAGGGTGGTAGGATAAAGGATGAGGGAGAATGTGAAATGCAGCTCAGTCTTTTTCAGTGGGATCTTATTGCGGTGGGGAAAGGCTACAACAGCCTTGCCAGGTTTGATTTTGACGACGCGCGGAGTCGTTTTTCCGGGGTGCTCAGGGATTTGCCAAATCATCCCGAGGCCGGGCGTGGTATGCGGGATCTGCAATACTGGGAAAGAGTTTTTTGCAATATGGCGGGGCATGAAGCGGACTCCGCTCTCCGCTTCATGTGGGAAAGGATCAACGGATTTTGTTTTGGAAATTCCGAAAGCTACCGAATATTACGGCTGAACCTGCTCAACCATCTGCTGACTTTGATGGAGGGCAGGCCCGCATTTTATGCCCCACCTGATCTTTGCTGCGGTTATCTGCATCTACAGCTTGGCCATTATGCTGCCGCGGAAACCCATCTGCGGGCGGTGCTTGGGAGTTTGCCGGAAAACGGGCGTCTGCATGCATATCTTGCCGATGCCCTGTGGATGCAGGGTCGGGCGGAAATCGCCGGCACAGCCTATGCCAAAGCGCTGCTGCTTGCCCCGCAGGAGGTTGCGGTCGAGGTGATGCGCAACCGGTCGCTGGCAGCCGTTATTGGCGAATACGGGCCGGTCCTTGCGCCGATCTATGGTTTTCTGGAAGGTCTTCTTCCTCTTGTGGAGCAGGAAGCTCCACCAGTCACCCGGGAAGCACGGGTATATGAATTGCTGCGGCAGGCCGAACAGGCAAGGCGCCTCGGCAATCACCAGGCCATGGTGACAGCCCGCCGGGGTCTGAAAAATCTGGCGCCGGAGATCCTGCAGGTTTATCTGGATTGGCTGGACGCGGGAACGTTACAACTTTCAAACGTTTAAACGCTTGTACGCTTACACGCTGGAATAATTATCAAACGAGGTGAGACAATGAGTAAAAAACAGGATGAGATACCACAGGTAACACCGTCAAATACCAAGAAGGAAATTCTTGAGGCGTACAATCAACTGGTGGAGAAATTTGAGGGCCGCGCTGGCGAGGAGCTGCGGCCGGAGAAGGAAAAGGAGGAACGGCGGACCAGGGAAGTGACCGTTGTTGCCGAAGAACTTGCCGCAGTCAGGGTGAGCGAGGCCATAGGCTCAATCAAAACCGAGATCGGCTCGGCCCTTACCGACATCGCCGTGAGGATCGAGGACCAGACCGAACGATACCGCAAGGTCAAAGAGGCGGTGGCTGCCAAGGAGAAGGAACTTGCCGAAATCTTTGAGATGGAGAAATCAGCTTATTCCCTGGCCGCCCTGGTCGAGGCGCAGAAGCTGAAGAGAGCCGCCTTTGAAGAAGAGATGGCTTCCCGCCGCGAGGAACTGGAGTCGGCAATCAAAAATGGCCGTGCGGCCTGGGAACAGCAACAGGCCGAGGTCAAGGCCAAGACAAGGGAACAGCAGGAGCAGCTGGAAAAGACTCGTCGCCGCGAGCAGGAGGAGTATGAGTACATGCTCAAGCGGGACCGGGAACAGAAAACCAATGCCCTGCAGGACGAGATCAACCGGCTGGAAAAGGAGCTGCAGCAGAAGAAGGGGGAGTTCGACAAGAAGGTGGCGGACAAGGAAGCCAGCCTGAAGGAGCGCGAGGCGGCGGTGACCCAGCAGGAAAAACGCATCGTTGCACTTGATATCCAGGTGGAGAAATTCCCCAGGGAACTGGAGGAGGCGATCAAGAAGGCGGTCAGGGAGACGACGGAGAGGTTGACCGCCGAGGCCGCAAAAAATGAGGAGCTGCTGCGTAAAACCCTGGAGGGCGAAAAAAATGTGCTCACCACCAGGATTCAGGGGCTGGAGCAGGTTGCCGCCGACCAGAAGAAACAGATCGAGCTGCTGGCCTCCCAGATTGACAAGGCCTACGGCAAGGTGCAGGACATCGCGGTCAAGGCGGTTTCGAGCCCGAGGGAACGCTATTACAGCGAATCTTCGCCAAAAGGCCCGGGACAGAATGAGAGCAAGTAAAAGAGGCGTTCCAGCGTGGTAGCGTGGTAGCGTGGTAGCGTGTAAGCGTTCAAGCGTTCAAACGATCAAACGTGGAAACGTTCCAACGTTGAAAACAAACGCTGAAACGCTGGAACGCTCAAACGTTTGAACATTATCCCACTTACACGCTCAAACGCTGAAACGTTGGAATGCTGGAACGCAGAAACACTGAAACAGAGGTGCTGAAAATGACCGCCCAAAACTTTGAAGACCTGGAGATCTGGCAACTGGCCCGGTCATTAACCGGCAGGATCTACCGGCTTACCAGGGAAGGCGGATTCTCCAAGGATTTCGGCCTGTGCAATCAGATCCAGCGGGCCTCGGTGTCGGTGATGTCCAACATCGCCGAAGGGTACGAACGAGGCGGCAACCAGGAGTTCATCCAGTTTCTTGCCATTGCCAAGGGAAGTTGCGGCGAGGTGCGCTGTCAGCTTTATGTGGCCCTGGATCAGGGATATGTCAACCGGGAGGAGGCAGAGTCCCTGATCGACCAGCACAGAAAATTGTCCATTATGATCCATAAATTCATGGAACACCTCAAAGGCAGCAGATTCAAGGGCCAGAAATATAAGGCGCCCAAGCCCGACCCGAAAATTGCGGAGTTTGACGCCCTGCTGCAGAGCTATCTGAAAAAGTAACGGTTCAAGCGTGGAAACGTTCCAACGCTGAAACGCTGGGACGCTTTAACGTTGAAACACTGAAACACTGAAACACTTGGAACGTTTGAACGTTGGATCGCTGAAACGTTTGAACGCTTAACCGTTGAAACGCTGTAACGTCCATATACTTGAAGGACAGCCGCAGGAAGATCTGCCCTCCCTCAAGGAATATACCCGTCGCCATTTCGGCATCATGCAGAGCGCAGAGCCGGTTGAGGCCGTTCTGCGTTTCTCCCCGCAATCCGCCGGCTGGGTGAGCGAGCAGATCTGGCACCCGGAGCAGAAAACAACGGTCGAAGCGGACGGCAGCCTGCTGCTGCAGTTCACCGTGGCTGATTTCCATGAAATGGTGAAAAAGATCATGAGTCACTGCGCCGAGGTGAAGGTCGGCGCACCAAAGGAACTGCAAAACTTGGTGCGCGAAGAAATAAATAAAATGGCAAAAATTTATTTTCACTATGACATCGGTTGACACAGTGAGGGTGGTAGGATGGGGGAAAAGCGTTTAAACGCTTGAACGTTGGATCGCTTAATCGTTGTAATGCTGGAGCGCCGGAGCGCTGGATCGATTGATCATTGGAACGTTTGAACGCTGGAACATTTTTTACGCTTGAACGCTGGATCGTTTAAACGGTGGAACACCTATACGCTGGAACGCTTATGACCAAATATTACGCGCATAGCCTTGAAGGTGAGCTGCCGGAAAAATGGCAGCCGTTGGAAGAACACCTGGGAAACGTGCCTGAGATGGCCGCCGAATTCGCCAGACCCTTCGGCGGCGATCAATGGGCTCACCTGGCCGGGTTGTGGCATGATCTCGGCAAGTATGCTGATGCCTTTCAGGCAAAACTGTATGCCGAAAACGGATTTGAAGATGGAAAATAGTTCTGACACGGTTTTTCTAAGTTAAGCGTGAGGAGTTTGCGATGAATCATGGTTTCTTGGCCCATGCCAGAAAAGACGAGATCACAGGTAGGTGGCAGATACATTCGCTTGAAGACCATCTAAAGGAAACTGCAATTTTTTCGAAAAAATTTGCGAAAAAGATAGGATTGGATCTAACAGGTGAATTGTTAGGGCTACTTCATGATCTGGGAAAATACAGTTTGGAATACCAATGCTACCTGAAATCCGCTGTTGGTATGCTTTGCAAAGGAGATAAAAACTATGTAGATGCAAAGAGATATAGAGGGAAAATTGACCATTCCACTGCTGGTTCGCAATTGCTTAGTGAGGCATTTAGAGATGAAATCAAAATAAGCAAGCTGTTGGGCGAAATGGTCTCTTTATGTGCGCTTTCTCACCATGGATCAGGCTTGATAGATGTGTATGATATTGGAGGAGAAAATAAGTTCTCGGCGAGAGTGAACAAGGATTTTGCCTTGACACATTATCCAGAGGTAACCAAAAAAATCAATCATGTGATTTCAGTCCGCATTGGTGAGTTAATTAATTCTGAGGAAAAAATTGATCAGCTTAGGAACTTGATCAGCTGGATACATGGATTTTTCAGTGGCCAGATACGTTCGTTTACAAAAGGGCTGTTGGTCCGTTTTCTGTTCAGTTGTCTAGTAGATGCGGATCGGTTAAGCACTTCTGATTTCGAAAATCCGCTGGATGCTGAGTTGCGGTATCACGGCTGTTACCCTGATTGGCAAAAGCTAATCGATTGTTTTGAGGGAAAATCTTTTGAAATCAGAAATGAGGTTGATAAGAAAAGATGCGAAATTTCATCGTCATGCAGGCAACGAGCAAATGATAAGCAAGGGCATTACTATTTGACGGTTCCGACGGGTGGCGGCAAAACATTCGCTAGCCTCCGTTTTGCTTTACACCATGCCTTGCAACATAAACTTGACCGAATTATTTATGTCATTCCATACACCTCCATTATCGACCAGAACGCTTCGGAAGTGGCGAGAATCTTTAATGTTATCTCCAAGGGAATTGTTTTGGAGCATCACTCAAACCTGTCTCCAGAGAAAGATACATGGCGCAACCGAATTTTATCTGAAAACTGGGATGCACCTATTGTATTCACAACATCCGTGCAATTGTTGGAAACGCTTTTCGGTGGCGGCACACGTTGTGTTCGACGAATGCACCAATTGGCAAGGTCTGTCATCATTTTTGACGAAATTCAGACGCTGCCAATAAAAACCGTTCATATGTTTAACAACGCAATTAATTTTCTAACCTATTTATGCTCTTCGACTGTCGTTTTTTGTACAGCGACCCAGCCAGTTCTGCATGGGGTAGACCCATATAAAGGCGCGGTGCCTTATTCTGATGTTATGGAACTCGTGGATTACCCCCCTCTTTTTGCAACACTCAAGCGGGTTGTTGTTCAGGATTGCCTTAAAAACGGGGGGTGGATGGAAGAAGAGCTATCAGAGGAGATTAAGGAGCTTTTGTACGAAAAGGGAAGCGTGCTTGTTGTTACAAATACAAAGCCAAACGCAAAACACTTGTATGGTGCCTGTATCGGTATTGCGGAAAATCTATTTCATCTCAGCACAGACATGTGCCCTAAGCACCGGAAAGAAGTGTTGGGAAAGGTGATTGCATGTCTTGACCCAACAAATCCCAAACAGGTTGTTTGCATCAGCACGCAGTTAATCGAGGCGGGAGTCGACGTGGATTTCGGGGCGGTCATCCGTTGCTTAGCTGGTCTGGATTCTATAGCCCAAGCCGCTGGTCGTTGTAATCGTAATGGGCGGCAGAAAGAAGGTTTGGGATTGGTGAAAATAGTCAACCTGCGAAATGAAAATCTCGACAGATTGACGGAAATCAGGACGGCTCAGGAAGTGACATTACGTATTCTTGGTGAGTACCACAAGAACCCGGTCGTTTTTGATGAAGATATTATCGGTCACAAAGCCATGAAGCAGTTTTATAAATACTATTTTTACGAACGGGCACGTGAGATGAGTTATCCGTTAACACGTAACGAGTTAGGGCACAAAGACGATCTTCTCTCATTACTATCAACAAATCAGCAATCTGTTGATGAGCATAAAAGGAAATACGGAAGCCCCACTCAGTATTTAAGGCAGTCTTTTATGACGGCTGGTAAACATTTCCGTGTTATCGATGCGCCGACGAAGGCAATTATTGTTCCATACAATGAAGAGGCCAAGTTGATCATTACGCGATTGTCGACAAGATTGTCTGTAGTAGAAGAGGCAAATTTGCTGAAAGCGGCGCAGCAGTATTCTGTAAATATATTTTCCTATATGATGGAAAAACTGCATCAGGAGAAGGCCTTGTACCAGACATATGAAGAAAGTGAAATTTGGCATTTGGATGCTCGATACTACAGTAAAGATTTCGGCGTGAGCTTGGAGCCGGTCGCACCCATGGAATTTTTAAACGCATAAGGAGGTCAAAGTGAAAAACGGTGTTGAATTCAAAGTGACAGGACGGCATGCCCTATTTACTGACCCTGTGACCAGAATGGGCGGGGAGAAATGTTCCTACCATATTCCCACCTATGAGGCATTAAAAGGGATTGTGAAATCCGTGTACTGGAAGCCAACACTCATCTGGATAATTGATGAAGTCCGGATAATGAAACCGATCAGAACTGAAGCCAAAAGCGTTAAGCCTTTAGATTATGGAGGGGGGAACACATTGGCGATGTACACTTATCTTGCAGATGTTGAATATCAGGTCAAGGCGCACTTTGAGTGGAATCTGTTTCGCGATGACATGAAGGCGGATCGTATCGACGGGAAACATTTTCAGATCGCAAAGAGGATGATTGAGAAAGGCGGGCGACAGGACATTTTCGTGGGTACGCGAGAATGCCAGGGGTATGTCGAACCGTGTATTTTTGGTGAAAGTACCGGCGTTTATGATGATATTGAGCGGTTGGATTACGGCATCATGTTTCATGGGTTTGATTATCCTGATGAAACCGGGAAAACGGACGAAAATGGCAAGCCTGACGAAACAGGGGAATATAGGTTTCATAGCCGGTTCTGGAAACCGGTTATGAAAAAAGGGGTTATCAAATTCATTCGCCCCGAGAATTGCATCATGCGGAAATTCGTGCGTGAAATGATGCCCAATCCGCCCCAATCCGTAGGTCTTAACGAGGAGGCGCTACAAAATGAGCTGGATTGAAAAACTCTATCGAACCTACGAAAACAACGCTGAAAAGATCGGCGACCCTAATGACGCTATTCCTCTGTATCCTATTTGCCATACAGCGCAGAATGCGCAGATCGAAATAGTGATTGATGGTGATGGTAGCTTTTTGCGTGCCAGTGTGATTAGCAAAGATGATTCACCAACGATTGTTCCTTGCACGGAAGCCTCCTCAGGACGTTCAGGAAAGCGACCGGTAAATCATCCGCTATGTGACAAACTGCAATATCTTTCTGGCGACTTTTGCGATTTCGGTGGAGAAGTGACAATTGGGTTTCAAAATAATCCTTCAGAACCTTTTGAAATTTATAAAGCTGATTTACAGAAATGGTGTTCCTCGGTTTTTTCACATCCAAAGGTAGAAGCAGTTTTAAAATACATTGAAAAGGGGCATGTAATATCAGACCTGATTGAAAGCAAAATTCTATATACGGGACAACCGACTGATAATTCGCGGAAACTCCTTTATGAGTGGTCAGGAAAAGAATCGGAAAAGCCAAAAATATTCAAGTTGTTAAATGGTAAAATGCAAAAAAACGGAAAGCGAAATCCTTGGCAGGCCGATGCTTTTATCTGTTGGGTGATTGAAACTCCGGATCACATAGATTCTTCAATAACGGATGTCTCTTTGCAAAATGCTTGGATTGAATACTCTGCAAGTCTAAAGGCAAGTAAAGGGCTCTGTTTTGTCACAGGCGAACCTCGTTTTCTGGCGGATAGCCACCCTGCAAAGCTTCGTAATGCGGGTGATAAAGCAAAACTAATTTCATCAAATGACACCTCTGGATTCACCTATAGGGGTCGATTCACGGATGACTCGCAAGTTGCTGAATTGGGTTTTGAAATTACACAGAAAGGCCATAGTGCTCTTCGTTGGCTGCTCGCTCGGCAAGGTAAAGTTTTTTATGTGAAATCCGGTGGCCAGGCGAAACCCAGGCTGGCAGTTGTCGCATGGGCGGTGTCGGGGGCTGATGTCCCAGATCCGCTAGCTGATAGTGACGATTTGCTTAGTGACACCCCAATCGAAAGTAAGGAGGAAATAACAGAGAAAAGCCCAGTCGGATTTACTGCGCAGGATTTCGGAATTCGCCTTTCTCAATATCTTGCAGGCTACAACGCCAAGCTGAGCAAAACAGATGAAATTATTGTGATGGGAGTTGATTCAGCCACTCCTGGTCGCATGGCGGTTACCTATTATCGTGAGCTGACCGGCTCCGATTTTCTAAAGAGAATAGAAACCTGGCACAAAGGATGTGCATGGCTCCAACGCTTTTCAAAAGAAAAAGAATTTTATGGAGTGCCAGCCCCAAAAGACATTGCACAGGCTGCATATGGCACAAAGGACGAGGATCTCATCAAAGTTGATGACAATTTACAGAAAATGACGGTTGAACGATTGATTCCTTGCATTATCGATGGCGCATCATTGCCGTGGGATATTGTTGATTCATGCATAAAAAAAGCGACTCAAAGACAAAGTCTTCCTGAGTGGGCTTGGCAGAAAACCTTGGGGATAACGTGCGGACTTTATCGATATTATTTCAAAGAAAAGGAGGATTATTTCATGGGACTGGATCGAGAACGAAAAACTAAAGATTATCTCTATGGACGTCTGCTTGCTGTGGCAGACTGTCTGGAGGGGTATGCTCTTAAGCTTTCGAGAGAAGACAGACCGACAAATGCAACAAAACTAATGCAACGGTTTGCTGATCGACCATGCAGCACCTGGAGAAACATCGAGCTTGCCTTAGTTCCTTATAAGGCCAGGCTTAACAGGACAAATAAATACGAAATTGAACTTGATGCCATTCACAGTTTGTTCACCGATGTATCCGGTTACGCATCTGATGAGCCGTTGTCAGGGGAATTCCTTTTGGGTTTTCATTGCCAGCGAATAGAACTTTTCAAATCAAGCCCAGAAGACGGGATTAACAAAGAGGAGAATGGAAATGAGTCTAACAAATAAAATCGATTTCGCTGTTGTGTTCAAGGTTAAAAATGCTAATCCCAATGGCGATCCCCTGAACGGGAACAGACCTCGCACAAATTATGATCGAATCGGTGAAGTTTCAGACGTTTGCATCAAACGAAAAATTAGAAACCGCCTCATGGAGAAGGGGAAAGAAATTTTTGTCCAGTCTGATGATAATAAAGTTGATGATTGCAAAAATCTCCGGGAACGGGCCGAAACAGTTCTGGATTCAAAAAAGTCTTCAAAGGAAAATGCTAAACTGGCCTGCGATAAATGGTTTGATGTCAGGGCGTTCGGTCAGGTGTTTGCGTATGCAGGTGAAACAAAAGGATCAGGCGTTTCCATTGGCGTAAGAGGGCCGGTTTCAATTCACACAGCTTTTTCTTTGTCTCCTGTGGAAGTAACAAGCACTCAAATCACCAAGAGTGTCAGCGGAGAAGGCGACGGCACGAAAAAAGGATCTGATACTATGGGCATGAAACATCGTATCGATAAAGGGACATATCTTTTTTTCGGGAGCATGAACCCACAGCTTGCCAGCAAAACCGGTTTCAGTGATGATGATGCCCAAGCAATTAAAGACATATTGCCAAAAATATTTGAAAACGATGCATCCTCAGCTAGACCTGAGGGAAGTATGGAAGTGCTTAAGGTGGTCTGGTGGCAGCATAACTCTCCTCACGGACAGGCCTCATCCGCCAAAGTACACAGAAGCCTTACTGTAAACGAGACTGATGACCTCGATAAATTGATTTCTTTTGTCGGAATTAATGGTCTTAAACCGGTAGTTATTGATGGAGTTTGAGGGCATTCCCAAGATAAAAAGTGGGTATAGATTGTACATACCGTTTCCGTCGAGACGGCAGGAGGAGCGCTACGGATGCTGTGCGCCAACACTGAGGGCATCTTCCGCTTCATCCAGCCCATCTCTTTGTCCAAGGCCAGCCGTTCAAACGTTGGCTGGCCAAGGTCGGCTATGGAACGGGTGCAGGAGACGAGGACCAGGAACCGGCAACGAAGAGAAGCAAAGCCATTTACCGGGCCAAGGGCTATTTCGAGGCCTGGATCGAAAAGCGGATGCGCGGCCCGGCACTCTTAATAATGATACCGACCCTGGAGAAAATCGATCCGGTCATCGCGGACGAGGTAGACAATGCGATGTTCCTGGGTGAGGCGGCGGGACCAGACGCCGGGGGCGAGATACTTGAGGGGTTCGGGTTTGCCGATGCCGGTGAAGGGATCGCGCATGATGGCCTCTATCAGGTCGAAGGCGCGGAGCGCCACCTTGCGGTCAGTCTCGACCCAGTGGCGCAGGTCGTCACGGAACTCCGGCTGGAAGACGGCCTCGCGGTGTTTACTTCTCAATGCCGGTTTCCTGGCGGAGCGTTTCTACCGAAGACGGTTCGCCCTGGTGTTTGAGTGCGCGGTCAAGAGCGGAGAGCAACCGTTCGGCGTTTGCCGGGGAGCGGAGCAGATGGGTTGTTTCAATGAGGCTTTCCAGCTCATCTGCCGCGATCATGGCAACACTGCCTCCCTTGCGACGGCGGATGACGACGATCTCGCGGTTATCCGTAACCTCGTCGCAGAGGCTGGCTAAGTTGGCTCGTGCATTGGAATAGGTTGTTTGAAGCATGGGTACCTCCTGTTCGTTATTGTACAAGAATATTGTACATGAAAGTGCCCGCATTGGCAACGCTTAATGGGATGAATTACATGGAAGATGTGAAAGAATAGAAATGGGCAACAAGGCAGTGCTGAGATCTACCTGGTCGAACGGAAATCCGAAAGCGGCTGTGAGGCAAAAATGAATAACATGGAAGAGTCGTAATGACTGAAAAAACAGAAAAACCCGAAAACCTGCATGCAAATCTTGGTGAAATCATCTTGTATCAGTCTGAGGATGGGCGGGCCGCTCTTGATGTGCGTCTTCAGGATGAGACTGTATGGCTCAGCCAGAAACAGCTATCCTCCCTTTTTGAAACGGAAAGAAGTGTTATAACCAAGCATATTAACAATATTTTCCGGGCAGAAGAATTAGTCGAAAAAGCAGTATGTGCAAAATTTGCACATACTGCTGCCGATAACAAAACGTACCGGACGAATTATTATAATTTAGATGTCATTATTGCTGTCGGTTATCGGGTCAATGCCAAACGCGGCACCCAGTTTCGCATCTGGGCAACCTCTGTTTTAAAAGATCATCTGGTGCACGGCTATTCGCTCAATCAGCGGCGGCTGGCGGAGAAAGGCGTCGAAGAGGTTCGGCAGGTTCTGGCTCTGCTGGCCGGGACCCTGGAAAGCCGGAATCTGGTCAGCGATGAAGGCTTGGCGGTGCTGGAGGTTGTCAGCCGCTATGCCAGGACCTGGCAGCTTCTTCTGCAATATGACGAAGACAGGATGCCGGTGCCTGAGTCAAAACACGAGGCCAGGTCTGTCTTGGAGATTGACAAAGCCCGGCAGGCTGTTGTCACTCTGAAAAACGAATTGCTGATCAAAGGGGAGGCGACAGCAATTTTCGGCCAGGAGCGCGGTCACGGCCTTGCCGGGATTATCGGCGCGGTGCAGCAGTCCTTCGGCGGCCGGGATCTTTATCCGAGTGTGGAGGAAAAGGCAGCGCATCTCCTTTATTTCGTCATCAAGGATCATCCCTTTACCGATGGCAATAAGCGGATCGGCTCTTTTCTCTTTCTGTTGTTTCTTAAGACAAACGGCCTGCTGGATGAAAAGGGGTTCGATAACAGGGCGCTCGTGGCCCTGGCCCTGCTCACCGCTGCCAGTGAAGCAGGGCAGAAACAATTGATGATCCGGCTGATCATGAATCTTATTGGCGAAGGTTAACACCATGCCGTATTCCGAAGACGACCTCCTTCCCCTTTCGGCCCTGCAGCATCTGCTTTTCTGTCCGCGGCAGTGCGCCCTGATTCACATCGAGCAGGCCTGGCAGGAGAACCTGTTCACCGCCCAGGGCAGGCTGATGCATGAACGGGTCGATCAGACGGGACGGGAGTCTAGAAAAGATGTAAAGATCGAATACGGCATGCCCCTGCGTTGCCTGCGGCTGGGCCTGATCGGCAAGGCTGATGTGGTGGAGTTTCACAAGATGGATTCTGAAGGAGGTTGGCGGCCGTTTCCGGTGGAATATAAACGGGGTAAGCAAAAAAAGGAAAACTGGGACAAGGTGCAGCTCTGCGCCCAGGCCCTCTGCCTTGAAGAGATGCTTGGGCGCGCGGTCCCGGCCGGCGCGCTATTTTACGGCAAGAATCGTCGTCGGCAGGATGTGCTTTTTTCTGATGAACTGCGGCGGGAGTCGGAAGATGCCGCGTTGCAGTTGCATGAACTTATCGCTGCGGGCAGAACACCGGCGCCGGTTTATACCAAAAGGTGTGATTCCTGTTCGTTTTATGAACTCTGCCTGCCACGGCTATTGGAAAAGAAGAGAAAAGTGGAGAGCTATCTGGATCAGGCTTACGAACTTGACAGTCAAAAGTTCTGTTTTTACGTACTCAAATATTGTCTACCGAAACACATGGATAAGATCCAGTAATTAAACATTAAAACAATTAAACAACATTGGTTAATTTTTTAAATTAGTACGTACATTTTAATTGACGC
>JAHILF010000176.1 GCA_018897105.1 Pseudomonadota bacterium | reverse complement strand
GGCTTTGCCCTTGGCCATGCCTACGTCGACCATATACATGCCCCCACGCAGGCCTGTCAGGATATTTTTAATGTAATGGGCCAGTCCGGCGACGGTTTCCCCTATGGTGGCAAGACGTTCGCTTGCCATCAATTCTTCCTGGGCCTGCCTGAGCTCCAGCGTGCGCTCTTCGATTTTCTGCTCTAAATTCTTGGTATAATCCTTTAACTGTCGGCTCATGGCAATTTTCTGCTTGGCCCTATCAAGGGCAAGCAGCAGCACTTCAAGTCGTACCGGTTTGGTAATGAAATCAGAGGCACCGTACTTGAGCGCCTCAATGGCGGAGTCCATATCACCGTATCCGGTCAGCATAATGACTTCAATTGATGGATCATGCGACTTAATACCGTGCAGCACCTTCAGGCCGCTCAGGCCAGGCATTTTCAGATCCAGGATGACGACATCCGGCGGCCGGACAAGTATGGTTGACAGGGCATCCTTGCCGTTGTTGGCAGTTTCCGCCACGATGTCTATGAGTTCGAGCCGTTCGGCCAGGGTTGAAGCGAATTCTACCTCATCGTCAACGATCAATACCTTCATTTCACTCATTGTTATCTCTCTCTGCTGAGTTGTCTGGTCTACGCGGCAAACGAATTTTATAGGTAGCCCACTCGCCGACTTCGGAGCTTACCGTGATTTCCCCACTGAGTTTCTTAACAGCCCATAAGTTATTGAAAGTCCGAAGCCTGAGCCTTTGCCAGGCGTTTTGGTCGTAAAAATAATTTCATGGGCTCGCCGGCGGCCAGGCGGCCAATGGATGCCAGTTTGTTGGAGTGCTCTGCATCGATGAGCAGCGATTGCCTTTTTATATCGGTCTCGCGGATGTGGTTTGTGAGCATGGTGGAAAGGGAATAGGAGATCACCAGACACGCGGCCGAGCAAAACAATTTGCTGAACTGGAGAGGGATCTGATCAGTTTGCACCAGAGAGGTCATGGCAAGGAAGAAGGCACAGGGGCCAAACGCTGGGCAAACCCTAAGGCACCTTGCATAAAAGCAGGATTGATCAGAATGTGGAGCGGATAAAGGAATTGATGGGATATGGCCTTTCTGTGCGTAATATTGCTAAATTACTAGGATATTTGAACCATATTTGTTGAAAACTTAACATTAAAAAGCGCGGGTTGAATCAGACAGGAACAGCCTGAGAAAATCGCGCAGGGAAATTTCGGCGGTTTAACCTTACCCCCCCAATATGACCGTAGAATAAACGGCTTTGCAATGTGCCTTTATTACTCTTCTTTTAAGGCTTTCTTAACAGCCTTGATCAGCTCATCAGGATCAATCGGTTTTTCAATATAACCATCCGGTATCGTATATTTTGTCAGACCCGTGCTTTCAACAAATTTCTTCTCATCACGTAATGGTTGTTGATACATAAAGTTCCTGAAATCAACTCCTGTCACCTCGGAAACTCCTGTTTGGACAACCACTGGAATATTGCTCAAATTCGGGTCCTTTCTCAACTCTTGAAACATGCTGATGCCGCTTTTTTTAGGCATCATCAGGTCCAGCAATACCAGATCCGGAGTCTCTTTACGCAAAAGTTCCAACCCCTCTACCCCGTTATTAGCGCCTATGGTTTCATAACCATGTTCCTCTAAGACAGCGCTGATAAAGGTTCTAATATCCGGCTCATCGTCAACAACTAATATCTTTTTCGTCATTTTGTTCCCCCTCCTCACAACAAAACAATGATAGCTAACCCTTTAACGATCCCATCCTTACTTCAGCAAAGACTCAATCCATAACTCATGGTTAAAAGATCACCTTGTCATGAGAAAAAATCCTTATAATTCATTGGCCAATCTTGACTTGATAATTGTTTGTTGGAAATTATGACGCCTCATAAACAAGACAGGTACTTACGTTGTTGTTTATCATCATACTATTGATTATGTCAAGGTCTATGATATAGTAAATTCAGATAATTAATTACTCGAAAAGTGTCTTTTTTACTATGGGTTTTTTGTCATGTTAGCAGTGAAAAACAAGGAAATCGAAAAGGAAGTTATTCTTGACAGCCTTTTAGAGCATCTTGTGCTTCAAGATACCGGGCATAAAGTTCTCTGGGCCAATAAAGCTGCTTCCGAGACAATTGGTTTGCCCCTTGAAAAAATTGTAGGACGTAACTGTTTCGAGATTTGGGCCAGACGCGATAAACCATGCACAGGTTGTCCCGTTGAAAGGGCTCATGAAACAGGCCGGCCACAGGAAATGGAGATGACAACACCGGATGGTCGAGTATGGCTTATTCGCGGCTATCCGATCAAGAAGATAAATGACCGCTTCACCGAACTGGTTGAAGTTGTGCAGGAAATTACTCAAAGCAAGCAATCCGAGACGGCTCTCATAGAAGCTGAGGAAAAGTATGGCACATTGGTTGAGAATTCACTCACCGGGATCTATATTATCGACCAGGATGGAAAAATTGCATTTGCCAATAACAAGTTTGTCGAGACTTACAGATATTCAAAAAACGAAATAATTGGCATAGAATCCTGGAGACTGGTTCATCCCGAACACAGGCCTTTGACCGAAAAGATAAAGGAAAAACGATTGCTGGGGGAAGAAGCTCCCTCGGAGTATGAAGCCAAAGGCCTGACAAAGGACGGTGAGACGATATGGGTTTTAAGGAGAAATACATGCATAGAATATAAGGGAAGCAAGGCGATCTTGGGCAATATTGTTGATATTACGGAACGAAAGCGTGCCGAGGAGGAGTTACGTAATACACGCGATATGCTTGAACATCGTGTCAGAGAGCGTACGGCTGAATTAAAGCATGCAAATGAGCTGTTGCAGTATGAAATTAATGAACGTGAATCGATAGAGAAGGACTTGAGGGCATCAGAGGAAAAATATCGTTTTCTGTTTGATTACGATCCAAATCCTCTTTTCAGGGTTGATGCCGCCTCAACCATGATCCTGGATGCAAATAAGCAGGCCGGCATCAAGTATCAATACAGTTCTCAGGAATTGTCAGATATGTCCTTTCTCAACCTTCTTGATCCCGAACATGCCGATCAACTCTGGGAGGAACTCCACTCAGTCGCCCAAAAGGAACGCGAAGTCATCCTGCCGAGGATAGAGACACGGAAAAAAGACGGGCATCATTTTTTTATTGATCTCCATGCCCGGATTACAGAGTTTCAAAAAAAGTGGAAGTCATCGGGACCCTTCTATATTATCCGGACGGTTGACATCACGAGACGTCTAGAGCAGGAAGCCCAGATTGCCCATGTAGGTATAATGACCACCTTGGGAGAGATGGCCACCGGCATTGCCCATGAACTCAACCAGCCTTTAAACGTGATCAGGTTGGGGTCTGATATTTTTGCCAAATCGATCGAGAAGAAAAAGAAGATCTCCGAGGACAAATTATTAAAGGTCAGCCGTAACATATGCTGTCAGGTGGATAGGGCCGCCAAGATCATCGATCATTTGCGTGAATTTGGCTGTAAAAACGCCTCCAGATCTTATCCTCTGGATTTAAACGAATCGATTCTGGCTGTATTTTCCTTCTTAGGAAGCCAGTTGAAATCACGAGGCATTGAGGTTGACCTCCAACTGGATGAAGGTCTGCCAAAGATCCTGGCCAGTAAAAACCTGCTGGAACAGATTTTTCTGAATCTGGTTACCAATGCCAGAGAAGCGATGGAAGCGAAAGGTCCGGGAACGGAAAAAAGACTTACCATCACCACTCATGAAGAGGAGGGTAAAGTGGTCGTCCTTGTTTCTGATACCGGTCCAGGTATACCGGATCAAATCTTCAAGAAAATATTTGACCCCTTTTTTACGACAAAAGAAGTGGGCAAGGGAACCGGATTAGGACTTTCAATTGTATACAGAATAGTAAAGGATTTTGGAGGTGATATTTCTGTTAAGTCAACCTCTGACACCGGCACTATATTCGAACTGAGTTTTCCTATTTCAGACCTCCTAAACCCTAAACTTTAATCATATTATAACAACTTGATTTTATTGTGTTTCGATCAAAAAATAAACATTGAAAAACGTGAAAATTGATGCATTTGGTCTTTTGATTGGAGTTTTACAATTTTTCTTCATTATGTATTTCCTCATGTCCAAAAAAGTCGCATCTTTTTAGATGTGCGCTAACGAGGTCTGTTTTTACACAGACGAGGTCCGTTTCAATGACAAAACTTCTCATAATTGATGATGAACGTCCCATTCTGGAAGTATTGGATATCTTTCTCACGAGTGAAGGATATGAAGTCATAACTGCTGAAAACGGCAAAGAAGGGCTGGAGATTTTCGAGAAAGAAGGAGGAGGTATCAATCTTGTTATTACAGATATTAAAATGCCCGAGATAGAAGGCTTGGAGGTTCTTCGCAGGATAAAAGCCATAGATAAGGATACGGAAGTCATTGTCGTGACGGGACACGGCGATATGGACTCCGCGATTGAGTCGCTCAAGTACGGCGCCTCGGATTTCATTAACAAGCCGGTACGATTTGAGGCGCTGCTGCTTGCCCTTGATAGGGCCAAGCAGAAGATTGCCATGAGCCGGCAGTTAAAGGATTATACCAAGAATTTAGAGCAGAAAATCGAAGAGCGCACGCTGGAGCTCAGGCAGGCTCAGGAAGAATTGATGGCAAGCGAACGTCTTGCCACCATAGGGGAAACCGTCGCCGGACTGGCCCATTACATTAAAAATATCCTGACAGGCCTGCGTGGGGGCATGTATATGGTCGACGTAGGCATGGCCAAGGGCAAAGCC
>JAHILF010000070.1 GCA_018897105.1 Pseudomonadota bacterium | reverse complement strand
GGAGTAATGTAAATATATTGCAACCCTAACAATAATGGTGGAATATCGTCGCGAGATTTCAGGTCAATCTTAATCTCAGAAATTGGACTTTGGCCAAATTGTAATTGCGGATTTTTAACTTTTCTCATGTTAGGATCGAAAATGAAGATTTTGGGGGATAAGGAGATATGGACCTAAAAACTTCCACGGAAATACACTAAAAACTTTGTATTTTCAAACACATAGTACCATATACACATCTTAATGTCCCGCGAAAAATGAAGCAATTCTCAGAATCTTCGTTTTTAAAAATCGCACTAACTAACTGATTGCTCGTAGCTAATATCTTTCCGTCCAAGCACTAATTAGGTATCATAAGACCGGGAGACAGATTTGATTTTTTATCTGGGCCGGGGGACAGATTTTTTTTCGCGGTTTTTGCGTAAATCATTCTATCCCCGGTTTGGGAAAGGAAAAATAAAAGCAACCCCCTCTGCAGTTCGCTGTTAAGTTAATGACTTTGATAGTCAATCTCTATCGCATCATTTTCCGTCAAAGTGCCTCCCTGCAGAATTTCAATAAAAATGCCTTCTCTCGGCATGATGCAATCCCCCACCGTATGAAAAATCTGACAATGGGCATGACATTTCTTGCCGATCTGGGTGACCCGCCCGATTACGGAACCGCCCAGCTTCAACAGGGATCCCACCGGCAGTTGAACCAAATTTATCCCCTCGGTAACGATATTTTCCCCGAAATCACCATGGGTCACCGAAGCCCCTTTGGCCAACATGGTTGCATGGGACTCCTTGGCCAGCAGACTGACCTGGCGATGCCATTTACCGGCGTGGGCGT
This sequence comes from Pseudomonadota bacterium, assembly GCA_018897105.1. GTDB lineage: Bacteria > Desulfobacterota > Desulfobulbia > Desulfobulbales > SURF-16 > SURF-16. The sequence continues at coordinate 25,757 of JAHILF010000070.1, read as the reverse complement.
CACCCTCTATGCCGAAACCGGCGACCAGGGTGATCTGCTGCACCGGCCTTTTTGCCGTGCCTTTAGCGGGACTGGTACACACATTGACCACTCTGCCATATTTTGTATTTTTTTCGTTTGCCGCCATATTTTCCTCTTTTTTCACCATATCGTCGATGTTAGGCCGGGAGACAGATTTAATTTTTCTTCCAGACTGAGGGGACTGAATTTTTTCCACGGTTTTTGCGAAAATCATTCTGTCCCCGGCTTTGGCAAAGGAAAAATAAAATCAGTTTCCTCTGAAACTCACTCTTAGTAAATGACATTGGATTTTGACTATCAACAAAGTACCACCATGTGCTATCGAATTACCAGCATTTTTTCCCCACTCTCAGGGTAAAACAGCTGTAATAGGCTGAATCCTATAAAGAATCGAAACTGAACCTCAATCAAACCAATGTTGCAGATGCGCCAACCTCGCCCCGGACAGATTGCAAATCCCGGGGCACCTTATTTTTTCGGCAAGTTTTCTGCACTATTCCTGACAACGCCGTTGATACCGCCGGAGTTGATACTTACATTGACCGAAAATCAGATTAAATTGTCGAAAAACGGCCTTCTAAGTGAATGCAGGCAAAAAAATACTGCGCCCAAGATGATGTCGGCCAAAAACATCAATATATATGGCCAAGAACAACTGGCCTAAACCAGGCGCTTCAGACCATGCACCAGGCGTCTCGACCTGGCTGCGGCAGAAATCCCCCATGGAGGACCAGATGAATCACGCCTACGTCCACGGATACGACCCCAGAGAAAACATACGCCTGCAGGATCAGGCCTCCACCCTGGTGGAATTATTGCATGCGGACACCTTTTATCCGGCCGGATGCGAGGTCCTTGAGGCCGGATGCGGGGTTGGTTCGCAGACCATAACCCTGGCCGCCAATAGCCCTGATGCCCTGTTTACCTCCGTCGACATCTCCGCCGCCTCCGTGGCTGAGGCACGACAGCGGATAGAGTCTGCCGGACACACCAACGTCCATTTTCAACAGGGAGACATCTTTCATCTTCCTTTCCAAGCGCAATCATTTGACCATGTTTTTGTCTGTTTCGTGCTGGAGCATCTGCCCAACCCGGTGGAGGCCCTTGCCACACTGAAGAAATTCATCAGACCGGGCGGCACGGTAACCGTTATTGAAGGGGATCACGGCTCAGCCTATTTTCACCCGGACAGTGCGGCCGCCCGGCAGGCCATCCAATGCCAGGTTGAGCTGCAGAAGCGAAGCGGCGGCAATGCCATGATCGGCAGAGAGCTGTATCCCCTGCTCTGCAAAGCAGGATTTGCCAAGGTCCGGGTGTCCCCCCGCATGGTCTATGTTGACGCCAGCAAACCGGAACTGGTGGAAGGTTTTACCAGAAAAACCTTCACGGCCATGATCGATGGTGTGCGCTCTCCCGCCCTTACGGCGGGCATCATCGATGATGCCACCTTTGACCAAGGCATCCGGGACCTTTACAGAACTGCTGAAACAGATGGAGTTTTCTGCTATACCTTTTTTAAGGCTGTGGCGGAAAACCAATAAAAAATACCGGATTGCCGGGGCAGGCCCCGGTCAAATCAAAGAGTGAGACATATGGCACAGGGAAAAACACCAACTGACAAGGATAAAATGGACCAGCTTATTGCCGAGGCAAGGCGGAGCTTTGAAGAACGGGAGAAGACTTACCGGGAGAAGGCACTCAAGATGTTCCCCTGGATCTGTGGGCGCTGCGGCCGGGAATTCAGCGGCAAAAAGCTGAAGGATCTCACCGTGCACCACAAGGACCATAATCACGATAACAATCCGCCCGACGGCAGTAACTGGGAACTGTTGTGTCTCTACTGCCATGACAATGAACATAGCCGTAATGCCGTGGCCGAATCATACGGTGAATTAAAACCTGGCGGCAAACAGGAATCATTTACCTCCCACAACCCCTTCGCCGGGCTGCAGGATCTGCTGAAAAAGAAAAAATAACCGGCAAAAACGGTGGAGTTGCACATACCGCAACACTGCCGCACCATGGCCCGCACCCTTCATCAGCTGTTGTATACTGAGCGATCTGCTGTTATAGAAGAAAACGACAGTCACCGCATGGACGGAGAGTGGGAAGCACTTGCCTTTACCTGTCAAAAAAATTCAAACAGGAAACAACATGGACACAGCACAAATCGCCTATTTTCTCGGGGCATCCATCCTGCTTACCATCGCCCCGGGACCGGATAATGTATTCGTGGTGACCCAGGGCATTTCACGGGGCAGAAAAGCCGCCGTTTTAACAGCAATCGGCATGTGCAGCGGTATCAGCGTCCACACCACTGCCGCGGCCCTGGGCATCTCGGCCATATTTTATTCATCCGCCGTGGCCTTCAGTGTGGTCAAATTCGCCGGCGCGACCTACCTGCTCTTCCTGGCCTGGAAGACGATCCGGGAGCACAGAGCAATCGATCTGCACGGCAATGCCGAGAAATTATCCGGGTTTGCCCTGTTCAGGCGGGGATTTATCATGAACGTGCTCAATCCAAAAGTTGCGCTCTTTTTTCTCGCCTTCCTGCCCCAATTCGTCTCCCCGGGATCCGGCAATGTCGCGCTGGAGATGATCATGCTCGGCCTGATCTTCATGGTCCAGGGGATGATCATTTTTATTACCATCGGCCTGCTATCAGGTGCCATCGGCAACTATTTTCTTAAAAAACCGAGGGTATCAAGGATTTTTTCCTGGCTCACGGCCGGTATCTTTGCCACCCTGGGCATCCGCCTGGCTCTGGCCCGGAATTGATCAGATCACTGCACATAACAAATGAGGAACCCATATGAAATGTCTTGTTAAATCAATCACGACCGCTGTTTTGCTTCTTCTCGTCTTTGCCGGGATTTCAGCGGCAAAGGAAAACCCGGTTATCAGTGATCTCGAAAGGATCATTTCCCAGGGGCAACCGGCGACATTTGCACAATTCGATGCGATCAAAAACAACATCGAAAAAAATCCCAGAGAAATCCTGCCACTGCTCCTGGCAAAAGCAAATGCCCCGGACCTGCCCGATGAGAGCCTGGCGGTTTACATCTGGGCTCTGGGCATGACCAGGGAACCGGAGGCCGTTGAGGCGATCATCAAGTTAACCCAGGCCAAAAAAAATGAAATGCTGCAGCAAAATGCCTGCAGATCGCTGGCCATGATCGGCGGTGATAAGTCGGCCGAGTATCTTTTCCGCAGGCTGCAGCAAACTTCGGAAACCATGGGCAGGTATTACATGTTTGATCTCCTGGCCCAGTTGCAATACCTGCCCGCCTTGCCGGCAGCCATTGAAATCCTGCAGCAGGACCCGAAAACTTTTTACTGGCAATCGGTTTTCATCTTCGGCAAATACGGGGATGCGGCGGTTCCTTTTTTACTGAGCAAAATCAACGACAGCAACCAGAACGTCCGGGCCAACGCCATCATGGTCCTCGGGCAATGGCTGATAGCGGGGGAAGCCCTTGCCCCCTTGAAAAAGCGTTTCCAGGTTGAGAGCGATCCGAAAATCCGCGCCCTGATTCTCAGTTCCCTGGAAAGGATCACCAGCAATGTGGATGATATCAGAACTTTTTCCGAGGAGATCCTCAAAACGGAAAAAGATGAGGATGTGACCCAGTTTGCCTTTGAAACCATCAGCAATTTCGAGGAAATGAAAAAGCATATCGCCACCTTTAAGGCAAGCAAGAAGGATGACCGGCCCGGTTTCGAGTCGGCTTACAAAGAGATCTATGATTCCCTGGGTAAAACAGGGGATTACCCGCTGCTGGCCGAGGCCAGCACCAGAGCTGATGAAGCAAGATTGAAAAAGCTCAAAGAGGTCATCCTGCAGAGAAATGAGAACGACTGTTTCCATGACTACCAGAAAATTAACGACGTCATCATGTTGAACAGACTGAGCAAATCGTAACCTCTACCCGGCCTTCTTCATAAACGGCTTCAATTCGAAATGCTTCTTATAGGGGTCGATCTGCAGATGATAATAACGGTGCTGCGGCATGTAGAGATAGGGGACCTCTTCCTTGGGGCGGAAAACGAAATCCGATAAAATCATGCGGTTCACTGCCCGATGGCCGACAATCATGATGTTGTCATTGTAATTATTGAGGTAGAAGATCTTCTGCAGCCCGCGGTGCACCCGTTTTTCCATGGTGGCATAGCCCTCTCCTGAGGGATAGACGTACCCGAACTTGTTCCGGTTCCTGGCATTGGCCACATGGGGCATCTGCTCGTGGATTTCCTGGTAGGTCATGCCTTCGCAGAGTCCGGCGTGAATCTCGTTGAATTCCGGCAGGGCGATAATTGTGCAGTCTTTCTGTTTTGCGGCAATGGGTGCGGCCGTCTGCAGGGTCCGCTTGTGGTTGCTGGTAAAAATGACCGGAAGAGGCACATCGGCAAAATGCTCGGCCAGGGCCTGGGCCTGGGCCAGACCTTTTTCCGTCAGATCTGAATCCCCGCCGATACGGTCTTCCAGGTTGAAATAGGTTTCCCCGTGACGCACCAGAAAAAGATTTCTGACGATGCGGGTGGTAATGATATCGCGGATCCGGTCGTAATAGGGAACCACATCGGCAATCTGCTCCTGCAGGATACAGCCCTCAAAGGAATCGACCAGAAGACGGTTGCGCTCCTCATGCAATGGTTCGTAAATACTTTCGTAATGGGAAATACGCTTGTAAAAGCTGTCAAACGCCTCTGCCGGGGAAAGATGGCTGAACTCCGTTAATGTGGCTTTGTGCTCCAGGTAGGCCTCGTTGGCCTCTTCGTCCACATTGAGGCATTCAATAAAAAACACCGGCAGGCCGTTAAAAATTTCCTCAATCATCCTGCGCCGGTATCTGGTCACATTGCCGGCGTCAATAATGGCCACTTCCCCGCCATTTCCCAGAAAGGAATGGGCAAGGCCCAGGTTGATGCGGGCGCACTTCTCCCGCAGCTCCAGCCCCTTCGGATTATGGGGAGAAAAAAAATCCGGGGAAGAGGTATTTTCCCGGGAAAGCTTCCGGCGCAACTCGCCGTTGTTAAATATCTTCACCCGCACATCATCATACTCAAGGGTCCGGGCGATTTTCCAGGCCATGGTGGATTTGCCCCGAGCCGGCAGGCCTACCATGGCGATCACCAGTTTCGCTTTCATAGAGCAGCACCTCCCCTTGACCGGAAATTCATGCAGCAGGGGCCTGGATGCTGGTGCTCATGGGTATGGCTGTGGGTGGGTTTTCCTGTGGTCATGATCGGCTCTCCCTAGGTCAGATGTTGGCCTCTTCTCTCTTTTCACAGTGATAGCGTTTTTCTCTCTTTCTTGGCAAGAACTTAATCATCACTCAGCATGAACGAAATGGGCATATGGAGGCAAACCGAGAAATTCCGAAAAAAAATCTTCCGCCGGGACAAATCATGTATTATGGAAAGTCAAGGGGGCATTGCCTCACAACTCTTTTCTTTCCTGACATTTTTTAAAACAAAAAACAGCAATGAGCACGGACCAACGCACAGCAATTATGATCAGCAGGCAGGCCATGGATTTTATTGCCGCAAACGGTGGTCACGCAACTCTCTATCTGATACCCCGCCCTGCCGTTGACGGCTGATGAATTAAAGTACCAACCCCGGCGGTCCGCCTGGGGAAACCAAACAAGAGTACCCTGACTGAATACGTGCAGATTGCCGTGGATCCTGTCATGATCTGGCACCCTGGGGATATCGAGGCCGATCAGCAGGACGGGCTGATTGAGATAACCATGACAAAATTTCTTTTATTCAAAAATCTGTCGGTCAAGGGTGCCAGGGCAAAACTCCCCTGATAAAAAGAACCAGCGCTGACAAGATACAGGGCCTGCCCCTTGGCCGGCAACGTCCAATGGGCAGAAGAAAACCGATCCCGCACAATGGCCAGAGTAACGATGCCGGATAAGCCGAATACCGTGGATGTCCAGAACGGTACAGTCCGCTCTGGACATCCTGGACAGCGGCAGGGATAAGAACCGCCTGGCCCGGCTCATGCCTTTTCTCGGTCCGGCCTTCATTGCCAGTGTCGCTTATATCGATCCCGGCAATTTCGCCACCAACATCCAGGCCGGCGCCGAATTCGGCTACATGCTGCTTTGGGTCATCGTGGCCAGCAACCTCATGGCCATGCTGATTCAGACCATGTCCGCCAAACTCGGCATTGCCACGAGCATGAACCTGGTGGAGTTCCTGGGTGCCGCCCTGGGCTTCTTCAACCTCCTGTCCGGCCCTCACCCTGGTTCGGGCACTTTTTTCCACATCTTCCTCTGATATTTTACATCCTTACTGCTCGCCTGTTTCCAAAAAAAGCTCATTATGCGATGGCAATATCCGCCTGAAATTTGTATGCTGATGTTAGGAAAAGTCTTTTCCACCTTGCCGATAAAAGCGGACAAAACCGTACCCTACGGCAGCTGCTGCGTAACTTTCAGGGTTCTGCATGGCACATACCTTCTGGCATCCTCTCTTAGCCCTCGGTCTCATCCTCACTGCCGGCTATTGCGGCGGCAAGGCGGCACATTTTTTCCGCCTGCCCAAGGTGACAGGCTATATCCTTGCCGGCCTGGCCCTTTCCCCCTCCCTTTCCGGCATTATTCACCCGGATCAGATCGACGTCCTGTTCGGCTTCACCTCCGACATGGCGCTGGCCATCATTGCCTACTCCATCGGCGGCAGCCTGCAGATGTCCCGTATCCGCGACCTGGGCAGGGAAATTTTATGGATCAACCTGACAGAGGGGACCGGGGCCTTCATCTGCACCTATCTTGCCGTTTATGCGGCCGGCCATCTCCTGCCGCTGCCCGACTGCCTCAGCGGAGATATGCTGACCTGCGTCAGCCTCATCCTGGCAGGGATTTCCGTGGCCACCGCCCCGGCCGCCACCCTGGCGGTGCTCCATGAACTGCGGGCCAGGGGTCCGCTCACCACCACCCTGCTGGGAGTAGTCGCCCTGGATGACGCCTTAAGTATTATCCTCTTCACTGCAGCCCTTACGCTGGCCGCCCAGATATCCGGCAGCGGTACGGGCAACGCTTCCGCCTTTGTGCAGGGCTTATTTGTCATTCTCGGAGCCTTGGCCATCGGACTTGCGGGAGGATTTATCTTCAGCATCTTTCTTGACACGGCACGGCGCCCTGAGAGTAATCTGCTGCTCACCCTTGCCGCCGTCTTTCTGGTGGCCGGCCTGTCCGCCACTCTTTCCTTTTCTCCGTTGCTGGCCAACATGATGATGGGCTTTACCATCACCAACCGGGTGAAACACGCCGATAATCTGTTTCATCAACTCGACCTCGTCGAAGAAACCGTTTTCTGCCTCTTCTTCTGCCTCGCGGCGGCCCATTTTGACATCAACGCCCTGAAAACATCGGCCCTGCTCGGCCTGGTCCTGCTTGTCGGCCGTTTCCTGGGCAAGCTTGCCGGAACCTATATCGGCGGCAGAATTTCCCATGCGCCGCCGCAGGTCTATCGCTACCTGGGTCTGACCCTGATGCCCCAGGCAGGCCTTTCCCTTGGGTTAATCTTTCTGGCCGGCCCGGTCCTTCCTGCAGAGGTTTTCGAATTACTCTTGAGCGCCATGCTGGCCTCAATCATCATGAACGAAATTATCTCGCCGCCCCTGGTCAAATGGGCTGTAACCAAGGTGGGCGAGAGCTTCCCCGACAGGTGAGCTGATGGAAATAAAAGAGGTCATGACACATATCGGCAAAAGGGAAGTCCCCTGTGTGCCGGAACACAGCGACATCAGCGAGGTGATCAGGGTGCTTATCCGCTTTCCCCATACTCGACTGGTATATGTAGTGGATGACCGCCAGAGACTGCGCGGCAGCATCACCGTAGGTTCTCTGCTGCGCCACATCTTCCCCTATCACTATGAGGCCAGGATCCACCCCCTGGGCATCCTGCGTAACATCACCGCAGCAAGGGCCGAACATATCATGACCAGGGAAAATGTTTTCGCCCTGCCCGAGGAGAAGGTGGACACGGTGCTGAAAAGAATGGCCCGCACCGGGGCAAAGGAAATGGCGGTTGTTGACCAAAACGGTATAATTATCGGCGACATTACGGCAATTGATCTGCTAAGCTACTATCAGGTTAAAACCGACTCCACGGAGGAACAATACAAAAACGTACACGGTGAATAGATGAAGAAGATCTGCGAGATCTGCAACGGTTCAGGCCAGTTAAGCTCTTTCATGGGCGTCAGCAGATTCCTGCTCTCCTGGGAGGAGTGCCCGGAGTGCGCGGGCCTGGGATACATCATTGACCCGGATGCCGCAAGCAAACCGCAGACAGGCGAGCAGGACCATGACGACAACAGCACCAGCGGTAAAACGTCAACCAGGCCGAAAGGCAGGAGTTGAGGGCAAACGGGAGCTGTGGCCATGATGCGTGTCAATAACGTCAAATTTCTTTGCATGCTTGCCCTCCTGCTGCTGCTCGCCGGTGCCGGCTGCGCCCCTCAGCCCACAACAACCGGCAGCACTTCCACAACCAGAAACATCATCCTCTTTATCGGCGACGGCATGGGCCAGGCCCAGCGCCAGGCCGCCCGCTTGAGCGCTGTGGGTGATAACGGCAGGCTGGCCATGGATGATATGCCGGCGACAGGACTTCTCCATACCGCCGCGGCCGACAATCCGGTCACCGACTCCGCGGCAGGGGCAACAGCCATGGCCTGCGGCGTCAAGACCAATGTCGGCGTCATCGGGCTCGATGCAAGTCTGATACCGGTGGCCACCATTCTGGAAAGGGCAAAATCACAAGGGAAACTGACCGGACTGGTGACAACCACCCCTATCACGGACGCCACCCCTGCCGCCTTTGCCGCTCACATCCGCGACAGAACACTGTCAGCGGAAATTGCCGTCCAGTTGCTGAACGCCGAGGTTGATGTCATGCTGGGCGGCGGCGAGGATGCCTTTCTGCCGACTGATGAAAGAGGCTGTTATGAAGAACCAGGCAAACGGACCGACAATAGAAATATCATCAGGGGTGCAGTTAACCGGGGCAGCACCTGGGTCTGTGATGCGGCTGCCCTGGCAGCGGTTGATCCGACCTCGGCCAGGCGACTCCTCGGCCTCTTTGCCGACCAGGGCATGACCCGTCCCTTTTCTCCCTCCCTGGCTGAGATGACGCAGAAGGCCATCGACATCCTTACCAGGGGACCAAACGGCTTTTTCCTCATGGTGGAAGCCGGCCAGATCGACTGGGCCGCGCATACCAATGACGCGGAGCATGCCATTGCCGACACCATTGATCTGGACAGGGCGGTAAAAATCGCCAGACATTATGCGGCAAAAAACAATAACACTCTGATCATCGTTACAGCAGACCATGAGACCGGCGGCATGACGATCTCCCGTACAACCATGGGATTAAACGGCGAAGACGGTCCCTTTCCCATGGCAGGTGGCGGCAAATTTTATGTCAACTGGTCCACCATACAACATACCCCGGTGGATGTACCGGTGACCGCCATGGGCCCGGGGGCGAAACTGCTGAACGGCGTCCACGACAACACCTTTGTTTATGAGGTCATGGACCTGGCGCTCAGCGAATAACACTGTGACCAACAATCATGATGGCTTCGCAATAAATCTTTTTTTCACCACAGAGCACACTGAGATCACAGAGAAATATTTTTTGTAACAATAGTTTGCTCTGTGGACTCTGTGCTCTCCGTGGTAAATTTTCAGTTTTTATGAATCCATCAATTTTACCCAAAAGGAAACCCATGCAAGGCTTGGCACAACAGGTGGTGATTGTTACCGGCGGCGCCCAGGGCATCGGCCGGGGAATCGTCTCGTATCTTCTGGACAGGGAGGTTTCAGTGGTCATCGCCGATAAGGATGCCGAGGCGGGACGGGATTGCCTGGCGGAACTGTCGAGCCCGGAAAGACTGCTCTTCATGGAAACCGATGTCACGGACGAATCATCCGTCAAGTCCTGCATTGCCGCAGCCGTCAACCGTTTCCAGCGCATCAATGCCCTGGTCAACAATGCCGGCATCGCCGACCCCGGCCGCACCCCCATCGAAGAAACCTCGCTTGCCCGCTGGCAGCAGATCATAGGTACAAATCTCACCGGCTCCTTTCTCTTGGCCAAATATGCAGTCCCCCATCTGCGTCTGGCCCATGGCAATATCATCAATATCGCCTCAACCAGGGCTCTCCAGTCGGAAGCCCATACCGAGGCCTATTCAGCCTCCAAGGGCGGCCTGATGGCCCTGACCCACGCCCTGGCCGTGAGCCTGGGCCCGGCAATACGGGTCAACTGCATCAGTCCCGGCTGGATTGAGGTGGGCGAATGGCAGAAGAAAAAATCACGCCGCACCCCTGCGCTGTCAGCCCAGGACCATACCCAGCATCCCGCCGGCCGGGTTGGCACTCCCCATGACGTTGCTGCCATGGTTGCCTTCCTCATCTCCGGGGAGGCGGGATTTATCACCGGCCAGAATTTTGTCATCGACGGCGGCATGACCCGGAAGATGATTTATGCAGAATAACACCTGCCCTACAGCATCAGGCTGACACGAGGCTGCAGACAGGCGAGAAAAAATTATCATTTGCCAAAACTAACCGTTACATTACCCCGGCAAACAATGTTAAGATGATTGGCTAATGACAGATTTGACTTTAGCGTTTAGAGTTAAGGGGCAGATAAAGTGCTTTCTCCTTGATTTTTCAGGTCAGGACCATCCATGCAGAAAAAAACTGACAGCCGCGGCACCGTCTACTCCACCGAGCACGGCCGCATGTGCCCTGACTGCGGCAACCCCGCTTCGGCCTGTACCTGCCGGCGCCCGAAAAGTGCCCCGAAAAATGACGGCATCGTGCGGGTGGGTTGGGAGACCAAGGGCCGCAAAGGCAAAGGCGTGACGATTATCAGTGGTATACCTCCGGAGGCGGACGGGCTGCGCCGGCTGGCCAGTCAGCTCAAACAGAAATGCGGCAGCGGCGGCACGGTTAAGGAAGGGATTATTGAAATCCAGGGCGACCACCGCAACATCCTCATGGAAGAGTTGAAAAACCAAGGTTATAATGTCAAACGCGCAGGCGGTTAGCCGCTGATCCCGGCAATACTGATCAGCATTTTTTCCCTTGGGGAAAATCAATACCCGCCCCCATATTTATTTGATAAATCACCACTCTGGAGTGCATTGATGAAAGAACAAAAGTGCCAAAATTTCACCAACTACGGCCTGGAAAACCACGGCCTGAGCAATCTCAATGAAATCTTCTGGAACCTGTCGACCTCCAGCCTTTATGAAAAGATCCTGATCCGGGGCGAAGGACGCCTGTCCCACCTTGGCCCCATCGTCGTGCGCACCGGCCATCATACCGGTCGCTCGGCCAAGGACAAATTTATCGTCGAGGAGTCGTCCACCAAAAAGGATATCTGGTGGGGTGCCAATAATCCCCCTATTTCAAAGACCTATTTTGATCAACTCCATGAGCGCATGGCCCTGCATCTGCAGACCCAGGATCTCTATGTGCAGGACTGTTATGCCGGGGCGGACCCGGAACATCGCCTGCCGGTCCGCATTATCACCCAGTACGCCTGGCACAGCCTGTTTGCCCGCAACATGTTCATCCAACCCAGCGATGAGGAACTGAAAAAACATGTGCCCCAATTCACGGTTATCAATGCCCCGCATTTCCATTCCTCTCCGGCCCTGGACGGGACAAAATCCGAGACCTTCATCCTGCTCAATTTCAAGAAAAAACTGATTCTGATCGGCGGCACCAGCTATGCCGGAGAAATCAAGAAATCGATTTTTACGGTCATGAACTTCCTCATGCCCAAAAAAGGCGTTCTGTCCATGCACTGTTCGGCCAATATCAGTGCCAGCGGCGATACAGCCCTGTTTTTCGGACTGAGCGGCACTGGCAAAACGACTTTATCGGCGGATGCGTCACGCACCCTGATCGGCGATGACGAGCACGGCTGGAGCGACAACGGCATCTTCAACTTTGAGGGCGGCTGCTATGCCAAGCTGATCCACCTTTCCCCAGAGGCCGAGCCGGAAATCTATTCCACCACCAAACGCTTCGGCACGATTCTGGAAAATGTCTGCCTTGATTCCTGCTCCCGGCGGGTTGATCTGGACGATGAATCCTTCACAGAAAACACCAGGGGTTCCTACCATATCTCCGCCATTCCCAATGCCAGCAGGAAGGGCATTGCCGGACATCCCAAGACGATCATCTTTCTTTCCGCCGATGCCTTCGGCGTGCTGCCGCCCATCGCCAGACTGACGAAAGAGCAGGCCATGTATCACTTCATCTCCGGCTATACCGCCCGGGTGGCAGGAACGGAACGCGGCGTCACCGAACCGTCGCCGGTATTCAGCGCCTGCTACGGGGCGCCGTTTATGCCGATGCACCCCATGCGCTATGCAGAACTGCTCGGTAAAAAACTCGATCTCCATGGCACCCGGGTCTGGCTCATCAACACCGGCTGGACCGGAGGTCCGTATGGGGTCGGCTCCCGCATGAGCATTGCCCATACCCGCGCCATGGTCAATGCCGCACTCGATGGCAGACTCGATAACGTGCCCACGGACAAAGAGCCCTTCTTCGGCCTGAATATCCCGACCCATTGCCCTGACGTGCCGGATAAGGTGCTTAATCCAATTAATACCTGGTCGGATCCCGAGGCCTACAAGGCCCAGGCCCAGAAGCTGGCCGGTCTGTTTGCCAAGAACTTCGAACAGTTTGCCGGCCAGACCACCGAGGAAATCCGGCAGGCGGGTCCGTCCCTCTAATCAGCCGGGCTGCCGCTCACCCCGTGAGGATCCTAATGACTGATATAATGAAAAACCCGACTCCCGGCAAAGGCTGACCCCCCGGAGGCGGCGCGGGCAGTTGCCAGCTCTACCCTGAGGCGGATCTCGTCTCCTTTCCCCTGTCGTTGGCGGGACTCGATCAAGCCCCGGCAGCCCGGGCAGGGCAAGGGCACCTGTCCGCTCCTGATGAACAAAGAATCAGGGAGGCGATACGGGCGAAATATGTTGAAGTTGCCCGCTCACCTGCCGGCAGATTTCTCTACCCCATTGGCCGGGAGGGGGCGGAAAAACTGGGCTATGATCAGGCCATCATCGACCGGGCTCCGGTTCAACTGCTGCAATCCTTCTGCGGGGTTGGCAATCCCTTCTCCCTGGGAGGCATTGCCCTTGCCCACCGGGTGCTGGATTTCGGCTGCGGGGCAGGTTTTGACATGTTTGTCGCCGGCAATTCTGTCGGCCCAGGCGGGCTGGTCTGCGGCATCGATCTGACGGAAGATATGGTCGTCCGGGCCACGGACAATCTCCGGCAGGCCGGCATGACAAACTTTGAGATCCGCCAGGTTGACCGGGAAGACATCCCTTTTGCCAGCAACTTTTTCGATGTGGTCATCTCCAACGGAGCGATCAACCTCTCCCCAAACAAGCAGCGATGTTTTGCGGAGATATTCCGGGTGCTTAAACCATGCGGGAAACTCCACTTTGCCGACGTTATCCTGGAAAAGGATCTCCCGTCCCACCTGATCGGCAGCCTGGAAGCCTGGTCACAGTGAATAGGGGGCACTGTCCCGGTTCGGGAACAGATACGGTTGATGCAGGAGGCGGGTTTTACCGAGGTCCGCTGCACCGGCCTGACCGGCTTCCACACCTCACCCTCCACCGTGGGCGCGTTATTTACCGCGGCAAAGACAGTCGGGGGTAAGACAAGTACGCTTTCATGCCATCAATGACTTACAGCCAGGGAAATGAAGTGGTTGAGATAAGAAGGTAAAAGGCCATTTGCAAAAACACCGTTGCTGCTTCGCTGGTTGTCAGCAAGGAGGGTCAAATGCTGCTACGCAATCTGATTTTCATGGTACTGATCGCCTGTTGCGCTCTCACCGGCTGCATGTCAGCCCAGTATTACCGGGACCGACGCATCGCCGAGAATCCGGAGGTATTCAACTCCTTCAGCCCCGAGATCCGGGAGAAGGTCAGCCTGGGCCAGATCGACATCGGCTTTACCGAGGGGATGGTCAAGCTTGCCTGGGGAACGCCGGACCACATTTATATACGTACCACGGACCAGGGGGAAGCAACGGTGTGGACCTACTCCAGCACCAGAATCCTTTCCCAGACGGACAGGATGAGCGTGCCCGTGCGTGTTTACGATGACCGGGGCCACAGCAGCATCGTCTACCGCAACGTGTGGGTCAACCGTGACAGACACGAGGAATATGATGTTGCCCGGGTGGACTTTACCCAGGGAGTGGTCACCGCTATCGAGCAAATGGGCCAATAACCGGCAGGCATTCCATACATTCCACCTGTAGCCCCCCAAAAGGATGCGCTATGCTACTAATCATTTCATCTGCCAAGACCCAGGATTTCAACGTCAGAGACTATCCATGCCAAACGAGCCCGGGGCCTGATGACTGACTTTGTCATCAAAAACCGCATCACCGCCTTAGACGACCTGCAGGCATTTACGCAAAACGGTTATCAGTTCACGAGCAGCCTCTCCTCGGAAACGGAGTGGGTCTTCTGCACGGACTGACCCAAAACAGAATCACACATCTCCATGCACAAACACACCCTGGAAACCTTGCAGCACAGCCATGATTTTACCGCCATCCATGAACATGGCGAAAAACGCACCCAGCAGGTACTGGTACTCACAGCCATCACCATGGTGGTGGAGATCGCAGCAGGCACCGCTTTCGGCTCCATGGCCCTGCTGGCCGACGGCTGGCACATGGGCACCCATGTGGCCGCCTTCCTGATCACCATCTTTGCCTACCGGTATACCCGCAAACATGCCCACAGCCCGGAATTCACCTTCGGCACCGGCAAGGTCAGCGTGCTGGGCGGTTTTGCCAGCGCCGTGGCCCTGGGGGTGGTGGCCCTGGTGATGCTGGCGGAATCAGTTCACCGCATGTTTCAGCCCCAGCCCATTTCCTTTAACGAGGCCATCGGTGTAGCCTTCCTTGGGCTGCTCATCAACATCATCAGCGCCCTGCTGCTGCAGGACCGCCATGATCACGGCCACGATGACCACCAGCATCATGACCACAACCTGAAGGCCGCCTACATGCACGTGCTGGCCGACGCCCTCACCTCCGTGCTGGCCATTATCGCGCTGATTGCCGGCAAATTTCTCGGCTGGCACCAGCTTGACCCGGTCATGGGTATAGTGGGCGCCGTGGTCATCAGTCGCTGGTCCTATACCCTGATCCAGGAGACCAGCCCCATCCTGCTGGACGGCAGCATTGCCGAAGACTATCAGGCCGCGATCAGGGAGAGAATCGAAAGCGCGGATGACAACCGCATCGCCGATATCCATGTCTGGCGGGTGGGGCCGGCCGATTATGCGGCCATCATCGTACTTGTCACCCATACCCCCAGGAACCCGGATCACTACAAGAAAATGCTGGCTGATTTCAGCCAACTGTCCCACATCACCGTGGAAATCAACCAATGCAGCGGCGAATCCTGCATGGTGCCAAGGTGACGGATACCGCATAAGCAATGGATTCCGGCTTAAACCATGCCGGAATGACGACCTGGCAATAATGTCATAATAATTGCCGATTTCAATCCGTGACGCCAACACAGAAAGTTTAAATCGCCTCACTCAGCGCCAGATGATACGGGCCGATTTTCTCTCCGGCAGCCTCTGATATTGCAGCTTGGGGTAACCCACCATCATGGCGTAACCGATAGCCTGACCGGCCGGCAACTGCAGGGCGTCCTGCAGAGGGGTCCAGATCCTGGCCGCCGCAGTAAAAAATCCGGCCCAGCAGGTTCCCACCCCGAGCGCAAAGGCTGCCAACTCAAAGGTGTTCAGCGCAATTGAGCTGTCCACCTGGGCCAGCAGGTAGTCAGCCGGGGCATGGACCACAACCAGCCCCGGCGCGCCCCGCAGAATAGGGTCATTCCCGCTTTCCCAGGCCCGGATGAGCGTCTCCATGCCATAGGAGGCGGCCCGCGGATCATTTTCCGCCACCATATGTCGCATCCAGTCAACGGCAAGGCCGCCCAAGTGTCTGATCTCCCCCGGGCTGTCAATGACCATCCAGCCGAGCAGCTGGCTGTTGCGGGCAGTGGGCGCGTAGCGCGCCAGATCAATGATCCGGGCCATGGTTTCACGATCCACCGGCTCCTTTTTGTAGCAGCGAATGGAACGGCGGCCCCGGACCAGCTGGGTCACCTGCTCAAAGGAAGGGAGTAACTGGGAATCACAGCTAGCGCCTTGCTCCATTTTCTCCAGAGTGAGGGCGCCCACCGGGCAGATCGCCATGCAATGACCACAGTTGATGCAGCGGTCTCCGGCGTCGGCCACCGGCACGGGGAAGGTCTTCCCCGCTTCAACGGTGATGAGGGCGAAGGGACAGGAAGCGGCGCACAGTCCGTCCTGTAGGCATTTGCTTTCATCGATCACAAAGAGACTCATATCATTAACTCCTCCGTTTGCTGAATTGCCACTTGGCAGTTTCATCCAGTGGTTATCCGCTGATGTGCCTGAACGTTTTGCATAATATCGCAATTTTTCAGCTGTTGTTCATTTTTTTCAGGTATATGTCCTTTTCCCCTGTCCGACGATCAAGAATGACAGCCATTGACAAACCAGACCGGTTACGTATATATACCTAACATTGTCATAGTCAGGCAAGCATGCAACCACACCCATGCCGCTTTCAAATGACGAGACCAACCCTGCAAAAAATAAGGTACAGAAAAAAAATTGAGAGATATCACAATATGAATTTCCCTGACATCGGTACTAACCCGAAGGACTTTTCGCTCATATTCAAGCACATCCCCATGGGGATAACCTATCTTGACCGGGATTTCACGATTCTCAACATGAATCCTTATTTTCTGGAAAAACTTGGGATAAAACTTGAGAACGCCATAGGAAGGCGCTGCTACGAACTCCGCGCTGAAATATTGGGCGAGAAGGGAAAAAACCTCAAACCGTGCAGTGACTGTAAGGCCCCAGAGGTAATGGAGACGGGAGAGGTTCGGAACTTTGTCAAGGAGATCACCCCGGATTTCATAGTCGATACAACCTTGGTCCCGGAAAAGAACGAGAGAGGAGAGGTCATCGGGTTTTTAGAGCTGCATCAGGATATTACCGTGAGTAGGCAAGTGGACAGTGCACTGCAGGAAAGTGAAGAAAAATACAAAAGCGTGGTTGATAATATCGGTATCGGTGTGGCCCTTCTCAATCCTGGTATGGAATTAATTGCCATTAACAAGCAAATGCATAAATGGTTCCCGCATATTGATGTTTCAACAAGACCGGTTTGCTTTCGAGCCTTTAATGCCCCTCCCAGGAATGACATCTGTTCCTATTGTCCAACCTATAAAACGTTACAGGATGGGCAGGTCCATGAATCGGTAACGGATACGCCGCATGGCAACGAAATCAGGAATTATAGAATAATCTCTTCACCAATTTTTAATTCGGAAGGCAAAGTCACCGCAGCGATAGAGATGGTCGAAGACATCACCGAGAGCAAAAAGACGGAAAAAAAAATACAAGAATATCAGAATAGCCTGGAGGATCTGGTCAAGGAGCGTACCGAAAGACTGTCGGTTATAAACAGGGCATTGAAGAAGGAAATTGCTGATCGCAAGCAGGCTGAGGAGTCCCTGCACATTAGTTCAAATAAAATACGGCTTTTTGCCTATTTTGTTTCTCATGATCTCAAGAGCCCGGCACTTGCTGTCAATGGTCTGACAAGACTTCTGCATAAACATTATGAGGATATTCTTGACGAAAGAGGGAAAAATTACTGTCAGCAGATTCTGAAATCGTCAGAACAGATTGCCGCTCTTGTAGAAATGATCAATGCCTATATATCGACTAAAGAGATATCTCTGCAAATCGAAAGCATCAAGCTTGCAGAGTTGCTGTTGATGGTTAGAGAAGAGTTTGCCGGTCCCTTAAATATTCGGCAAATAAAATGGACCGAACCTGAATATCTACCGGAAATAAAGGCAGACAGAGTTGCCATGTTGCGGGTCTTGAGAAATTTTGTCGATAACGCATTAAAATACGGCGGCGGCGATTTAAGCGAAATAGCAATCGGTTACAGGGAAGATAATGAATGCCATATTCTATCTGTGAGTGATGATGGCATTGGTTTAAAAGCGGAAGAATCCCAAAAAGTTTTTGGGCTGTTTAAACGACAGAAGACGGCCAGTGGTATCGCTGGTTCGGGACTCGGCCTTGCCATTGTGAAAGAGATAGCGGAGCAACATAAAGGAAAAGTGTGGACCGAACCCGGTTCAAAAAAAGGTATAACCTTCAACATATCCATTTCAAAACATTTATGATCAGCCAGCGCAAAGCCCCGGCAAACCATACAGCACACCCTCATGCGTGACTGCCATTGACAAACCAGTTCTAATGCGTATATATACCCAATCTAACAGCATTACGTGCCACCCTGTGGCCATGACCCCGGCGGCTGGTAAATGACGAGATAAACCCAAAAAAAAGGATTAAATGACGATGTCAGACACCTTAAAACGCTTTCCCCTGTTTTTATTTTTGTTTTTCTGTCTTTCCCTCTTTGATGTCGCACTCATGGCGGAAGAGGCCGACGCCCGCTCCCGTTCCGGGGGGCGGACATACACCAGCTCACCCACCTATACCAAACCGCCGGCGCAAAGCACCACCAGGCCCACCAGCACACCCACCGGCGGCGGTTTCATGCGGGGCATGGCCGGAGGCCTGCTGGGCGGGGCCATCGGCGGTATGCTGTTCGGCGGATTACTATCCGGCGGCAGTGGCATCGGTCTTTTGCCGATTCTTCTCTTCGGCGGCATTGCCTTTTTTATTTACCGGCGTTTCATCAGCAGTCGGCAGGTGCCGGCCTATGCCTCCTGCCAACAGCCCATGAACGGGCCGGGGAAAATTTTCAGCGGCAGCATGCCAGGCGGCAGCGACATGCAAAATCCCCCTCCGCCACCTTCTTTTAACAGCGGTGGTACGCTGGCCGAAGGCATTGCCATGATCCGCCGTTCTGAACCGGATTTTGATCCGGATCATTTCAAAGAGGTGGCCCAGGATGTGTTTTTTCAGGTACAGGCCGGCTGGATGCGCCGGGATATCAGCTCATACCGGCATCTGCTCGGCCAGCGCCTTGCCGGGGAATACGAGAGCCATTTCGCCGACATGCGGGCCAAGGGCCACATCAACAAGCTGGAAAGCATGGCGGTGCGCAAGGTCGAGGTGGTGGCCGCCGGAGTGGACAACAACGAGGAATTCGTCACCGTGCTCTTTACCGCCAACCTGCTGGACTACACAGTGGATGAGCACAGCAACGCCATCGTCTCGGGCAGCAATACGGACCCGGTGAAATTCGCCGAAAAATGGACTTGGGCCCGGCCCATCGGCGTGGAAATCTGGAAACTCGAAGGGGTCGAAGGGGTGCAGGGCTAACGGCCCGCCCCCTGCCCCAATTCCCTTTGCCGGGAACATCCCGGCCCCCCAGCCCGGTCATGGTTGTGCCCATCACCACCATTGCCGGGCTGGCCCCCTTTCCTTCCTGACGAGAGACCTGCCGAAAACAAGGCCAGGACTGCCATAGCTCCCTTCTGCCGCAAACGGGCAAAAAGATGCCCAAGCCTTGAAACATGCGGCACTCTTCCCTCTTGACAACCTGACAATACCGTTATAGGAATGTGTCAGGACAGCAGCCTGATAACCGCCGGCATCGCAGGCGGGAACAAAGAAGCATGTCTCGCGGGGTAGGAGCGGGCCATGCCCGCGACAACGGGGTTTTCGCCATGCCAAATTCGCGTGCATGGCCCCCTCCTACTGCAGACTGACACACTACACAGCGGCATGGACTTTCCTATACCACAAAAGAGCGCACAGATTGATGAGCGAGCTGACCGCTGATTTGCCACCCCGCGCCATAAGGGCGGCACATGGCTGTTTTCCATGTTTCGCCGTTTAATATCGCAATAAGTGGAAAATCTGTCCGTCTATATGGATTGATATTATGGAAAGTTTCCACTTATTAACACTGTTGAACTTGCCGGAGAACCGGGGAAGAAGATATAACCTTCTGAAATAACAGAAAAAGTAACAGAATTTCACGCTAAGGTTGGGGGTAGAGAGTCAAGCCGCAATGGTTCGGAGGCCTTTCCACCTATTATTTCGAGGCTGCGAAGTGGAGAACGTCACGATTCAAAAAATCATGCAGATCGGGTGGAACGAATACGAAAAAATTCACCCCCTGCCTGGTTACGTTCGCGAAGCCGTTCAGTCAATACTGGCATGCAGGACCGCCAAATTAGGCGGTCATGTGCAAGGCTGCCCGGACGGCCATTTCAAGCGGCACTGGTACAACTCCTGTAAACACAGGCTGTGTCCGCAATGTGCCTATATCATGGTGGAAAGATGGTTATTAAAACAGAAACAGCGGCTTCTCGGCACTGATCATTATCATTTGATTTTCACCATTCCGCATGAAATCAACGATCTCTGGCTACTCAATGTCAAGACCATGACCAACCTGCTCTTTCGGGCAGTCCGTGACACCATGTTCGATTTTATGGAAGACGAGCGACATGTAGGTGGTCAGCCCGGTATTATTTTGAGTCTGCATACCTGGAGCCAGACCCTTATCTTGCACAATCACATCCACTGTCTGGTCACTGGAGGCGGGCTGGCGGAAGATGGAACCTGGCGTAAACCAGTACGATCTTCTCTGCTGCCATATAAAGCGGTGATGGTCAAATTCAGGGGCAAGCTGCTTGATTTGATTGATAAGGCAGTGGGTCAAGGGGAAATCGAGCTACCGGCGCACATGAACCCGCGGAAGTGGACCAACCTCAAAAACAAATTGGGCCGCAAGGTGAAATGGAACGTCAATGTCCGGGAGTGTTACCGGCACGGACAAGGCGTAGTGACCTATCTGGCCAGATATTTACGGGGCGGGCCGATTGGCAACCACCGGATTGTTTCGTGCGAGAACGATGAAATTACCTTCAGCTACCGGGTCAATAGAGAGAAATCGAACAAGAAAGCCACAATGACCCTGCCGATCAACCAATTTATCCAGCGTTACCTGTTGCATGTTCCTGTTCCCCGCAGCAAAAACGTCCGCTGTTACGGGCTATACGCCCCCGGCAAAAAGGAGCAATTGGCGAAGTGCCGTAAGCAGTTCGGTCAGTTGCCGGCAGGTGAGACGGAATTTCTTACCTGGCAGCAGTATTGTGAAAAGCAGGGTGAAGCGCATCCGGAAGTGTGCCCGGAATGCGGGAAACGGCTGATATACCTTGATGAAATTCCTGCGGCAAGAAAGACAGACCAACCGAAAAGGAGAAGGACTTTCAACCCTCTCAAATGGCCACTGCCACACGGGAGTGGCGTGTGTTATGACGGAATGATCAGGTAACATGAAAGAACTGCATGGAGACGTCTGCCCCATGGCGACAAAAAAGATAATAGATTTCCGGCCATTACCATGTGATTTACCGGAGAGCCCTCTTTCCCGGCAGAAAATACACCATGCCAAGGGTATTATCCGGGAGTATTATCGGTTTGCAAGAATATTGAAGAAGGCCGGAGGATATTAAAACTCCATAGCCCGGCAGATTCAGCTTTGGGGGGCAGCAAGTCCAACACTGTAATGAACCTGTCCGGATGAAGTTCAGAGGCACGGCTGGCTGTTATCTGGGCCGGCAGGTTATTACAAAACGTTGGGGTGTGTTGTAGCTGAGATGGCTTTTATTCTGAATGTTCATTCACAATCCGATTCACAATGATTAGAATGTTTGGTATTGTAAGAAAAATTACTTATGATCTATGTTGCAACATGCCGATTAAATTTCTATAACCAAGTGTGCACTTCATGCCAAGGCCGACAAAAATTACACCTGATCCAATAATTGACGCTGTCGTGGAATTTCGTTTTGAGAGTGACATCCCACCTGATGCTGTACTGGGCATGTTGTTCAGTGTAGTTCGTGACGAGTTCTCAAATTTCAAAAAGTTGCCGATTGCTGAGATTCCAGAAGAAATAAGGCGTAATGATCCTCAATTGAAATTTGCCCCCTGCTATCAATCAGTTTCTGGAAGCTATCGATTAAGTGTTGGTCCAAGCGTAATCTCTCTTGGCACCTCAGGAGATTATGTCGGTTGGAAAGAGAATTTTTATCCTTTTCTACAACACATTATTCGGCAATTGGAAAAATCAGGAATTGTTAAATCTTTTAAGAGAATTGGAATTAGGTATATCGATTTTTTTAAAACTGATATTTTTGAAAAGATAACATTGTCAATTAAACTAAACGAACAACCGCTTGTCGCTAAGCAAACAACGATTAGCACGATATTTGAACATGATGAGTTGATAACTAGAGTTAATATACAAAACAATACGGTTATACGGCGAGAGGACAAGCAATACATTGGCTCCATAATTGATACGGATACATTTATAGAGCCTAAAGACGGCATACCTTTTGAAGAACTGGTTGCATTAATAGATAAGCAGCATGAGGTTTCTTTAACGGTCTTTTTTGATTTGTTGAGGCCAGAATTTTTGGAAACACTTAATCCGGAGTACGACAATGTATAATACAGAACTTTATGACAATTTTTTGCAAAGCCAAAGTTCACAATACTCCATTGCTGACATGACTAAAACGCTGGTAGTTTGTGGTGCCATTCTGCTCAATAGTGGTTCTGTTTTTCAGCCACCAACACGGGCTTGCCTCCCTACAACAAAGGGAGGGAGCGATAGTTATATCGTCAATAAGCTATATTCATCTGACAGCCCAACATGGTCTGATGTAGAAACATCAGTGGCTTTACCTAGTGGTTCGGAAAATGACATATCTGCATCTTTTAACGTGCTGAATCAAATAGCCTTTCTTGAAGGTGATGATGAGGCTGAAAGAGAAGCCGACCTGTTTTTTAGCCAGATCCCAGTCAAAACTAAAAAGATCATGGTCAACAGAAGGACATGAATATTTCCGAAAATTTTGGCCGCTGGCCACCTGTTTATGATTTTAATGAATTAGGACAACAGATTAAGGAATTAATAGATGATGGATCAATATTTCATCATTTTTTTATTCATGATGTTAATGGAGAAGAATTTTTCCAAGGCGATATCATTACATTAAAAAGTGACCCAGTCTATATTGACAGTGATGGAGATGTAGCAATAATTGATGAAGAATTTCCTTATTGGGTGATATTAGGGAATACATGTGATTTAGCCAGGGATTTATCAAAAGAGACTTCATTAAAAATACCCCACTTAACGCATATCTCACCTCTTATCCCAATACCTCAGGACATACCTGACGACATTCTTGGTAATTTTAAAAAATACAAACTTTATAAAAGGGTTTTCATGCCAAGATGGGGAAGTGCAGGTAATGATTTTTACATAGATTTAACAATTATTAATTCAATCGAAAAACAGTGTTTAATTGATCATTCAAATATTGAAGCACGTTTAAATTTTAAAACTTGGCTTTTGTTACACTCCTGTCTTGTTCGCTATTTAGCTCGTGACGATGGACGTCATGATTAAAAAAGGCAGGCCCCAACCAGGCGCTGCACATTGACCGCAAGGGGCGCGGGCTCATAGCCTGTTGCCCCTTTTTTTATTTCCGATGCTTGTTGCATAGCTGGTCATCCCCTTGCGGCAAGTGAACTCAACGTTGTAAAAAGATTTCATGACCGAGACCACTAGTTCAGGGAGACCCCCAATTCCAGCGGAATTGCGACGCCGTGTGCTGATAGAAGCAGGGCATCGTTGTGCTATTCCAGTATGTCGAGAAACCGAAATCGATCTTCATCACATAATCCCTTGGGAAGAGTGTAAAGAACACGCATTCGACAACCTCGTTGCGCTCTGTCCGAACTGCCATCGAAGAGCGCATAAGGGAGAAATCGATCGAAAATCTTTACGGCTCTATAAAAATAGCCTCTCAAGTATTTGCGATCACGGTGTAATTGAGAGTGGGTTGGTCGTCTTGAGTAGATCCGAAGGTGCGCTTCACTTATTGACAGTAGGCGGCAATATAACAATTACGACCAGCGGGTGGACTCACCCGGTCGATACGTTGGTATTGAAGATAACAAATGGCGGCAGCTATGTAACTACATGGGAAGGTTTCAAGTCACTTCCTTTTACGTCAGGATTCATGTTCACCGCCAACGGTACGGACATTATTGAATTGCGTCATTACGATGGCGAGGTCCATTTTCATCCGGTAAGCACGCCAATATCTAAGTAACGAGAGGGTTCAGATGCAATACATATCGGGATAGGGGCGCCCCTCCCACACTACCCGGCATACGTTGATCGCGTACCAAGCCGGTTCGGCTGATCAAGACAAGGCATTAAATGCCCCGTGGAAATGTGGAAATGGGGACGCTCTTAAATAATTAAACAGACCAAGGGGCGGTCCAATGAGGACAGGTACAGAGGACCAACGGCAAGAATTTGGGAGACATCATATCTAATTCCAACAATAAAATGCACCGGATAAACCGGTGATTTTCACGTTCTCGGCGACTGCGTCGCCGAGAATCGCGGTGCTGACTTCGTCAAGTACCTTGTCCCGGCGCTTTGCGCCAGAACAAGGTACTTGACCGGACACCGCGTACCACACAATCAAGCTACGCTTGCTTGCGAGGCACACGGCGCCGGTCAGCACCGCGATTCGGCGGGGTGGTCTCGCTGGGCGTAACCGTAAAGGAGAAATCACAATGAAAAAGAAACTGTTGGCAGGATTGGCGATGGGCCTCTTTGTTTTGGGAAGCGTTGGAATGGCTGGTGCGTCATTGGTTGCGCAAGATTTATCGACACCTGGCGACAGTCAATTGACTTATGATAGCGATACAGGTCTCTCATGGCTCAATGTTTCAAACACGACACTACATAGCTACAATGAAATAATTTCTGGATTTGGTGAATTTATCACAACCAAAGGATTTAGGTATGCTACTGGCGATGAAGTAGGTACACTTCTAGCTAATTACGGAATCACACAGCTATCTTCAGGAACTTATGCTACAGGAGCAGGTCACGGAGCTGTCACTTCATTAATGACACAATTTTTGGGTGTAACATGGGCCAACTACAATTCACGAGCCATTGTTGGCATAACAGGGGATGCAGACCTTTACAATCAAATCCCAACGCACCATTTCGCATACCTATATAGCAATGATTATAGCCAATGGACGGCCAACCAAGATTGGAGTCAAGTTTATAACGATTACGCTGGCCAATCTGTTACTGGCTACGAAATAAGCAGCTTTTTGGTAAAAGATGCAGCTCCAACTGCCACTCCCATCCCTGGAGCAGTCTGGCTACTAGGCTCTGGCTTAGCTGGACTCATCGGCGCACGCAGGAAAAAGAAAGCATAATCAACCGGCGAAATCGCCGAACAAGCGCGGCGAGCCAGGCCGGAGCCAGGCCGGGGCAGGCCGCCAGGCCGGGGCAGGCCGCCAGGCCGGGGTCGGACCGAATTAACTGGCTGATTTCATAGAAAGAAAGCTGAAATTTGTGGTGTTTTTGAGCCTTAGAAGGAGTTTTTTGTGGTGAAAAAAGGAGTTTTAATGGGCGAACACCGTGCCGAGGGCTAACAGATACTTCGTTCCTGGATATGTGTGGCATATTACCCACCGTTGTCATCAGAAAGAGTTTTTGCTGAAATTTGGGCGTGATCGGCAGGTTTG
>JAHILF010000069.1 GCA_018897105.1 Pseudomonadota bacterium | reverse complement strand
GGGAGTATATTGGCTATCAAAGAACGATTTTTTGTCGCGCATGAGAAAAAACGAAATAAAACCTGTCCCAAATGAAACAAAAAAATAATTGAGGTCGACAAACCTCTTATTGAGCAAACAGAGTTTTTACGAGACCATCAAGTGCTGATCAATGTCGATTCCGAAGACGAAGGTGTCTTTACCATCGGCTGCGCCGGGGGCCGGGAGAGCACCATGGTCTTTCCCCTGCTCTTTGAGCCCTTCCCTGAATCCGGCCTGCTCTTTGAGCTGAAGGTCAGCGGCCTGCAGGGCGGCCACTCCGGGGTCAATATCAACGAGAGACGGGGCAATGCCAATGTGCTCCTGGCCCGCCTGCTAGGCCAAGTCCATGCCCAGGCGGAAATCCGGCTGGCCGCTATTTTCGGCGGCAGCGCCCATAACGCCATTGCCCGGGAGGCCTCTGCCCGTTTTGCCGCGGACCGGGCCGATGGGCCGCGGCTGACCGAGCTGGTCCGCCTGCTGCAGGAGAGGCTCTCGCAGGAATACCCGAACGAGCCGAAACTTGCCGTCTCCCTGCAAACGGTGCCGGAAACCATGGACCGGGTCTTTTCCCGGGAAATCATGGGTCGCCTGGTCGATCTGCTGCAGACGGCCCCTGACGGGGTGATGGCCATATCCAGGGAGGTGCCGGGCCTGGTGGAAACCTCGGTCAATTTCGCCACCATCCGAGAAAAAGACGAGGAACTTCACCTGCTCTTCAGCCAGCGCAGCGATAAAGAATACGGCATTGACGGGCTGAGCGACAGGATCGCCTCCCTGGCTCGGCTGGCAGGCGCCGGGGTGCTGATTGGCAACGGCTATCCGGGCTGGCAGCCGGATCTCGACTCCGACCTGCTGGCCAGGTCCAAAAGGATTTACCGGGAACTTTTCGCCGCAGAGCCGGTGATCGAGATCATTCATGCCGGTCTGGAATGCGGCATCATCGGCGCGAAGTATCAGGGCATGGACATGATTTCCATCGGCCCGACCATCAAAAATCCCCATTCCCCCGCTGAAAAACTCCATCTGCCTTCACTGGAGAAAATCTACCGGTTCACCGCCGCCCTGCTGGGCAGCTACTGCCGGAATTGAACAAGGGCGGTTCGCGAACCGCCCCTACGGACCACCGGGGCCAGAAAACTGCTCCGGCAAGGTTCGTTCACTCCATCTAGGCAGCAGAAAAAGTTATCCGTGCTTGATGAAGGTTCCCTTTTCGTATTCCTCAAAGGCAATCTGCAGCTCCTCCTGAGTATTCATGACAATGGGCCCGTACCAGGCGATCGGCTCGCCGATGGGCTTCCCCCCCGATACCAGCAGAAAACGGACCGGCTTCTCGCGGGTGGTGATGGCCACCGCGTCCCCGTCTTCATAGAGGAGATGTTGGTGAAATGACTGTGAACTCACCATAGGGAGTTCACAGTCAAGGCTGAAAATGACAATAAGAGTATTTCCCCGCTATCAGGATTGCAGCTGATCCCCGCGGCGCTTGGGTTTCTCCAGTTTGCCGAAACGCCTTTCATTGGCTCGCGCACCCAGGTCTCCGACATCCAGGATCCCTCGGAGAAGGCCAAGGCCAGATTATGGCAGGAACCGTTCAGGGCGGTGCTGAATTCCCATGTCAAGGATGGGGTCAGTACCGCGAAGGCCGCCACGGAGATTGATAATTCCCTGCCGGTGCAGATAAAGTCCAGATCCGGGCAAGGCCAGGTCACCATACTCGGCGTCATGGTTTTCGGCGCGCCATACGCTGAAGAAACCGAAGACCGGTTGCGGCGGCGCTATGCGGTCCTGACCGGCCTCGGTCAACGGGACTATGTGCCGGATGACCCAGAACACCTTGATTTCATGCGGATTGATGATGGCTCCGCAGAAATCTCCATGTCGAACATCATGCCTTTCGAATGGTTCTCCCACTGCAGGGATGACGCCACGGGCAGCAAGGACTCGGTGTTGGTCCTCTGGATCAACGACAATGTTTTCGCAGGCAAGCCAATCGCAGGCGCTTGGTGGCTGACCGCCTGGGCCTGCAAGAGGAAGGGAAATTCAAAGACAACATAAACCTGAAAATCATCGGGCCAGCCGGATCGACCCGCTTGCAGCAGATGGTGGCGGAACTTGAGACTTTCGACCAGCAACTAGCGGGACTCGAGATCTATTCGGCTACGGCAACCATGGACGATTCCCTGTTGCTGGCGACCATAGGCGCGGCGAAAACAGATGAACGAGCGGCTGCCGATTCTCCCGAAAAACAAGTTATCAGTAAATTTGCGGAAAAGGGGATAACCTTCACCCGCACCATCAACCAATACCAGGACCAGCTCAAGGTGACCGAAAAAAAGATTTGGCAGACGGCATCCGCCAAATCGGAAGCGATGGACCACCCTTCTCTAATTTGCCAGATGGCGTCTGGCATTTCTCCGGAAGCCGGTCAGCATAGAGTAAATAAAACTTGCGCATATTCTGGAGGTTTGAACGTGAAAGCCCCCAACTCCGAGGTGAGTTCATCCGCCAACTCCTCGAGAAGCGCTTTTCCATATGCGGCACGCACCGCACCCTGATGTTCGTGCTCAATAATACTGCGACCGATCTCGACGTTGGTCAAGGCCTGGATCAGGTCAACGGAAAACACCACCGCCTTGCGAGCGGAGAGAATCAGCCCCCGTATATCGTCATCAGCCCTTTCATTCCGTCACCTCCGTAGTAGAGCTCCATGATTCGTTGCTCCAAAGCCGCAAGCTCACTATCTGTTCATTGTAAATTGCTCATTGGCCTGAGACTGTTTTTATCAAATCCCTGATCCCGGTTTCAGCCCATCAGTGAGCAGTGCCTTTTCGATTGCCACAGGCAAGTCAATCACTCCCTGCTCCAGCATGATTTTTCCCGTCTGCCGCCAGGCGGCAACGTCTATCCTGCCGAACTGGCCGTTTTCCGGCAGCATCAG
>JAHILF010000177.1 GCA_018897105.1 Pseudomonadota bacterium | reverse complement strand
TGAATTGTAAACAGTCTCAAGTAAGCCACGATATGAATCTTGTCCGATAGAGCAAAGGGAGAGACATTTCTGAAGTGCATCGGTAATTGCCCCTTTCTGAGCATCGCCAATATTACCTCGTACAATCTGCATCTGTCCTTTATGTGATCCCTTGCAAAGCCATTCAGCATCGATTTTCAAAAATAATTTCACCTCTGCGACTGCCTGATTTTCAAAAATCTCCTCATTAGTCAGTTCATAACGCCAATTTTCCGGTGAGATGATCTGATTAACTGCGTCAAAAACATACTGTGGTTTGTAACCATAGCGAATTTGACCACTAAAGTCGATTTTCTGTACAGCATGACAGCCAAAACATCTAAGCATTTCGTTGATTGCATTGATCTTTTCTGTGAGCGTGGTCATGGTCGTTCTCCTTTTATCTTGTGGATTGTGGGAGAAGACAACTATGCCCCTGATGGGAGAGTTGTTTTTCTCCCGATTATGGGGTTGGTGTTGCTCTATTGATATCCGCTATGGGGAATCAACGACAAAAGAAATCAAACGGATTTATCCACAAAAAAGAGGTTCGCAAATGCGATTAAACTTTTCCTGTATGGGATTTGTCCAGACGGATTTATCTTGTCGATGAAAAAAAAGGGGGGTTGGAAAAGTTGACGAAGAGGACGATGAAATCAGAAAAAATAATATTGTCGTCTTGTCAGGGTGGCCATATCAAAATCATACAAAAAAGAGGTTCACAAATGTGATTAAACTTTTCTTGCAGAAATCATATAGCAGGTACAAAAATCACTGGGTCATTCATCGAAATATATTTTGAAAAATATACCATGAAGCCTCAGTTATTTTCCCGGAAGGGATTACTTAATTAAATTAAGTGGAATTGTATTCCAAATAAATATCTTTTCTTGAAAGAAATCAAGAAAAAATTTCATGTTTTTGTCTCGTCAGCATTTTCCAATGCTTCTTTGTGCCGTTTTAATTGCTTTTTATCGTTACATAATAATTATTCATTTTAAATTCTGGAGTAAATTTCACTTTTTTCACATAAAAACAGAAAAAAATGAAAATAATTTCTCAAAAAAGCTGACATGGCCGGAAAGAGATAATGGGAGGGGAAAATATCATCCGGCAAATATGCAGACCCAATATAACGAAATCATCAATTCCTTTGTCGATAAATATGGCTTGAGCCGAGGTCAGGTTGTGGCCGAGATCGAGAAGACCTTTTCGACGCTGCTGTCTCGCTGGTATGGGACAGGTACGGTTGTCCTGTTTGGTGACGACTACCTGCAAGCACTGCACTATGCCAAGCAGTCCGGTATTCCTTTGCAAAATCAGCTCAATTTAGTCTCCGTGCGGGGCTGGAACACTATCCAGAGGGCACTTGACCAGAATTTTGCCAAGATTGCCTGCCTGCATGAAGTGACTCGTTATAAACAATTGGAACATGAGCTGCGATGGGGGGATATTATCCGTAAAAACAATGATGGTTTCCTGGTGGAGATTGAGATTGAAAAAGGCCAGGCAATCATAGCCGAGTGTCCATTGAATCGTGTTGGTGTGCATGAATGGAATATGCTGGGCGTCGGCCAAAAACGAGCATTTCATCTGCGACGGGTTGACTCTGTTAAATTGCACGGTATCACACGGGTCAAGGTGGTAGTTGATCGTGTTTCAAAGAATCTGGTGACAGCTTTGCTTAGAGAGCAACTCGGCACTGCCACGGAGATAAAGCTGTATTGCGCCAATCGTTATGTCGGCCATAAGAGTTTTGTTGAAGCCAGCGGGTTTTTACCAAAACAGGCAATTTTGACTGCATCCAGGGAATTGCATGAGCATATCCAGGTCACGGTCGGTGAAAAATCTTGATCTGGAGAAAAAAACAACCCAAAGAGCCATATACCCAAATAGGCGATGGCTTTCATCTGGACCATCCAGACAAGATAATACCGCTTGGAATTCCTGATAATGACCGCAGAGGGCATTTCTGGTGCTTCGGGACAACCAGGGTGGGCAAGACCCGCACGATGGAAGGAATCATCGAGCAGGATATTCGCAAGGGGTATTCAGTAGTAGTCATCGACCCCAAGGGTGACAACGAACTGTTCTCCAAAATAGTACAGGTGGCTTTCGATACTGGCAGGCAAGAGGATTTAATTCTGATTACCCCTGTCTTTCCCCAATACAGTGCAGTTATAAATCCCCTTTCTCATTACTATATGATCGAGGAAATAGTGGCCCATATTACCGCCGGTGTTGCGGTAGGCAGAGACCCCTTTTTCTTCTCTGTTGCCTACGAAATAAGCCTGGTGGTGGTACAGGCCCTTATTGTGCTGGCCGAAGCCAATAATAAAAAACCGGATTTTAATCTCAATGATGTCAAAAATAATATCAGTCATGCTGATCTGGAGAAGCTTAAAGAAAGAATCGAAGGCATTGACACCCCACAGGCCCGACAGCTTGCTTTGGATTTACGAAGGATTATCGCTTCGACAGCCGACTACCATTCCAAGGTGGCCTCTTCGCTGCGTGTGGCACTGACGGAATTAACCAGTGGCAATGTAGGACAGATTCTTGGCCAGGCCAACGAAAACCGTTTGATTAGCCGCCTGGAGCAAGACAAATGCGTTATCTTGATCGTCCAGCTTGGCTCTTTGCTCACCAAACGGGCGGCTTATACCGCTGGGAAGGTCATTGTTTCTAATATTCAGGCTTTTGTCGGTCGCAGGTATTCCAGTGATAAAAAGATATTTTCGTCTCT
This sequence comes from Pseudomonadota bacterium, assembly GCA_018897105.1. Taxonomy (GTDB): domain Bacteria; phylum Desulfobacterota; class Desulfobulbia; order Desulfobulbales; family SURF-16; genus SURF-16. Next base: position 1,133 of record JAHILF010000177.1, on the reverse strand, counting down.
GGCCCTACATATCGACGAGGCTCAATCTGTTTTATATGAAGGGATAGAGGAACTCTTTGCCAAAGCTGGCGGTGCTGGGGTCTTTATCCACGGCTATTGCCAGTCAGTGAGCCAACTCTATGCCGAGATTGGCCAAGATCGAGCCAATACTATCCTGGATAACTGCAATACCAAATTGTTTATGCGGGTGCCGGATGCCAAGACCGCTACCTATATCTCAGATCATCTTGGAGAAAAACGGGTTTTCAGTCCGGTTATCTCTGTGGGTGGTGGGCTGGCTATCAGAGAGACCGAGGATGTACGGGTTAAGCACACCGAAGTGCTTAACCTGGCTCCCCGTCAGTTCTTCATGACTACCTATTCAGGAATTTATCGGGGAATCACAGCGGATGTTCCCTCGGCTGATCTCAAGGTGATCTTCCCCGAAATCAGACCACAATGGGACGATTATCTAGAAGACCTGTCAGGCGAAGAAGAGAGGGGGGACGGATGACTGCAGTCCAGATCAATACCATCATTGGTCTTGGAATTTTGTTCTTTGTTGGAATAATATGCCAACTTCTCGTACGGTCAGAGAAAATACCTGCTGTATCCAAAAAGGAAGTGCTGTTACAAGACTTATCTCAGTTGTGGATTAAAAACGGAGAGGTCAATATAGCTGATCTGGCTCCACTCTGGCGGGATGAGCCTGTATTGGAAGCTATCGAAGAGGTATTCATCGAATTTCAGAATGCACGGATACAGGAATTCTACAACAAACATATTCTATCATTACGCCATGCTACCCAACAACAGGCAGTTTGCCGTGATCTTTTGTCTTTGCTGGACACGGAAGGCCAATGTCCATCCGTGGTCAATGTCAGTCGTGATGTAGAAGCCTCCTGGGATTCCAACACCTACACGCTGCTTGGTCAAACAAACATGATTGACCATTCCCTGAATGTGGCTGAACAGGTTATCCGACTGCTGCAAGAATCTGATACCGGCTATCTTATGCCGGATACCATTGTTGCGGCCTTGTCCCATGATCTGGGGAAATTGCCATCCATCCGTGGTCATTTGTACAGCCTGGGCGAACATCCCTTAACCGCTGGCCGAATTCTGGTCGGTCTTCAATCGTTCAAAGAACTTCA
>JAHILF010000016.1 GCA_018897105.1 Pseudomonadota bacterium | reverse complement strand
CGGGGAAACCCAGTCTCGTTTACCATCCTCTGGCAGCGCTTTAAGGCGCAATGGTTGATACCACACCATATCGTGTATCCGGAGACTGAAGGTTCGTGTTGCCAATGTTAAATGGTAGACCAAGTGGCCAAGTTAACACTAATTCCTGTTATGGAAAAGCTGATAGGGAGATACCTGATCGAAGTCACTTTCAGGGCAAATAAATTTTCTGAACTGGAAAAAGCCGATGGGATTCAAACACGGTCAGGATCGATATTCTACCAGGGTGGATTTGGTAGACGATCCGATAATTTCTCTCTATAACCTCTCGAATATCATCACGGGATAATTCCGGCACTTTCCGTCCGGCAAAAGGTTGATGAACAATATTTCTGGCTTTTGCCCTGAGAAGGTCAATCCATTTTTTTGCTGCCGTCGTATCATCCTTCGCGATGAAATTTCGGATTGAGATCAGGTCATTCTTTGCGGTCTCAGACCATTGCAGTTTCATCCAAAACCCTGTCTAATTCCTCGTCGGTTAATACGCGCCCTTGCTCTATATCAGCCAATCCGTTTTTTACAGCATCAATAAAGCGACTCTGCTCGGAAAGAGAATCAAACTCCGCAGGAGAAATAAGTACACCTGCCGGTTTACCATTCTGAGTTATTATGATTGGCCTGCGTGTAGTTTGAGCTTGGCGTAACATTTTCGAAGCGTGACTTTTAAAATCAGACAACGACACAATGTCTTCTGACACTTGGATCTGTTTCATTTCGGACCTCCATTGAATGCAGAATATAAATTAAATATAGGCCCTAATTTAATATCTTTCAAGTAGATTTCGGATTCCAAGAGCTCCAAGCCCATAGACGAATACAAAATCCTGTCCCGCTCTAACGCCTTAATAGCTCCAAAAAACAACCTATCCCTTTCTGATTGACGACAATTATTTTCTCCCGTTCCCTTTGCCTCAATTTGTGAAATGTTACCGTGGGCAAGGAAAAAATTCAAAGAATACAGTACGTTAACATTCTTCCTGATTCTTCGTGCGTGGCGCGGACTCATTACCGGCAAAGCGGGCACGATTTCAAACGAATATTCATCAGAAACAACTCAAGATGGGAACCGCCACAGAGCTTATTGGCTGAAGCTTATCCTTCTGAGTAAAGATTTTTTGGATGTTCTCAGGAGGGAGGAAGAGGAAGGGCAGCCTCTGTCTTTCCGACTGCCCCATCACGTAAAAAAAGATTTCTGCGCAACCATCATGAAAATAAGGCTGCAAGGGCTGAACCGATTACAGCAGCTCCAGACCGGAGAAAAAGTAGGGGATTTCAAAGGCGGCGGTTTCCGGGGCATCGGAACCATGGGTGGCGTTTTCGCCGATGGAAGAGCCGAACTCCTTGCGCAGGGTGCCGGGGTCGGCCTGGGCCGGATTGGTGGCGCCCATCAGGTCGCGCCATTTCTTGATGGCGTCGGGGGCTTCCAGCACCATGACGATGCAGGGGCCGCTGCACATGAAATCGGTCAGTTCGCCGAAAAACGGCCGGGCTTTGTGCACGTAGTAGAAGCCTTCGGCTTCGACCCTGCTCAGGTACAGTTTTTTGAGACCGACGACCTTGAAGCCTTCGGCGTAAATGCGGGCGAGAATTTTCCCGGCGTTGCCGGCGGCAAAGGCGTCCGGTTTGATTATGGCAAAGGTTCTTTCCATGACTAACTCCTTAATCTGCTGGTTATTGTATTCAAAAATAAGAATCGATTTTTTTAACACTCCTCCTGACAAAAGTCAAGAAAATCGCTTTTTCGATCCGGCATTCGACTTTCATCTCCCGGCTATCCGCAAGGCGTAAGCGCTTGCCCTGCCACAGTGCGCAAAATACCCTTGACTTTCCGGTACTTTTTTTTTATTTCTGACACCCGTATCTCAGGTGCTCCTAAACGAGCTTAATAGGGAACCCGGTGTAAATCCGGGACGGGCCCGCCGCTGTAACCGGGGACGAACTCCGCAGTATGCCACTGTTATTTTAATGGGAAGGCGCGGAGTGAGAATGAACCGGAAGTCAGAAGACCTGCCTTGGGATTTTGGTTGCAGAGCCGCCGTGGACAAGCGGTTGTGTCGCATGATCTTGCGTGGATGAAATTGGGATATCCCCGGATCGATTTCTATATCGGTCCGGGGATTTTTTTTGCCCACGTCGTGGGGGTATGAGCCCGGGCCTCAAAAAGCTTAAATGAGGATACCCGTGGCAATCATGGAAATGACCTTTGTCAGGCTTGCCCCGGGTCTCATCGCAGATCCGGATGCCTTGCCGGCAGCTCTGCGTTGTTGCCCGGATCCGAGGAGAATGCAATGAAAAAAAGTATCTTAGCAGCAGCAGTTTTGCTGGCAATGATTGATTGCGGCGCGGCAGGAGCCGATGAAACCGCCGCCGTGCTCGACGAGGTGGTGGTGACCGCCACCCGCACTGATGCCCAGTCAGGCACGATCGGCGGGACGACGGTCACCGTGATCACCCAAGAGGAGATTGCCGCCAGGAAGCAGACCACGGTGGAAGAGGTTCTCAAGGGGACTCCCGGCCTTGATGTCGCTGCCAACGGCGGGCCGGGAACCAACACCAGCATCTTTCTGCGTGGGGCGGATGCCAAGAACACCCTGATCCTGGTGGATGGCATCATGTTCAATGACCCCTCTGCCGCAAACAGGAACGCAAACATCGCCAACCTGACCACGGACAATATCGAGCGCATCGAGATTGTGCGGGGGCCGATGAGCGTCCTTTACGGCAGCAACGCCACCGCCGGGGTGATCAACATCATCACCAAAAAGGGCAAGGGAGCCCCGCAAAGCAGCGTCGGCATTGAAGGCGGCTCCTATGATACCTGGAAGGTGTATGGGGGAAGCAGCGGCAGCTTGGAGCGCCTCGGCTACTCGTTCAATGTCTCTCATATTGACAGCAACGGCTTTTCAATCGCCGATGATGACAATGAGCGTATTCCCCATGCCGGCAACACCTCGGAAGACGACGGTTGGGAAAACAGTACGGTTTCCGGGCGGGTCGGCTATGGGTTGACCCCGGATTTTGACTTGATCGCCACCATGCGGTACATGGATTCGGAGCGCGAAGATGATGATTACGCAAGCGGCTACACCGGCGATCGTTTCTCATCCTGGCCTTACGTAGCCGAGCCTTACGGCAGCAAGAAAAGTCATACCGATACCGAACAGTATCTTGGCCGCATCGATGCCAAGAACAGGTTCTGGGACGGCTTGCTCGACTCCAACCTCTACTACCAGCTTTCCCGCCATGACCGGGTGAACTATGACAACGACGGAGTCGAATCCTACGACTATCTCGGCAAGACCCAGGAGGCCGGTTGGCAGGGCACCTTTGTAGTGAGCCAGACAAACGATCTCACCCTGGGCGCCTCTTTTTATGAAGAGAAGATGGAAAGCGACTCGTCGGCTATCAGCGAACAGGAGTCGGAGACCAGCAGTGTCTGGGCCCAGGAGCAGCTTGCCCTGTCCGACAGCCTGGATCTGGTCGCAGGCCTGCGGTACGACGACCATGACCGTTTTGGCGGCAAAACCACTTATCGGGTTGCGCCCTCCTATCTCACCGGCTTCGGCACTTTATTCAAGGCCAGCTTTGCTACGGGCTTTCGCGCACCCTCTCTTTACGAACTCTACTCTTCTTACGGCAATGTCAACCTCTCCCCTGAAAAGAGCAGAGGGTGGGACGCCGGCCTGGAGCAGGAACTGGGCGGTGGCAAGGTTCGCTGCGGCATAACCTACTTTGACCTTACCTTTGAGGATAGGATCGCCTATGACTATCTGACCTCACAGTATCAGCAGGCCGCGGGTAATACCAAGACAAAGGGGGTGGAGACCTTCGTGCAGTGGCAGGCTGGCGAAAACCTTTCCCTGTCGGCAAACTATACCTATACCGATACCAAGGATCAGGATGACAAGCGGCTGGCCCGCCGGCCCATGCACAAGGTGGGTGGGGGAGCGCAGTACCGCCACAACAAGGCCCGGTATAACCTGGATCTGTACTGGGTCGGCGAGCGTGATGAAAGCAGTTTTGCCATGGATAGCAACGGCAATGCCGTGGAAACCCTGGATTCGTATACCGTAGTCAATCTGGCGGCCAGTTATGATTTAACCCAAAAGGTGCAGCTCTATGGCCGGATCGACAACCTCTTTGATGAAGAGTATGAAGAGGCCTGGAGTTATGCCACTCCGGGGCTCTCGGCTTATGCCGGCGTCAGGGTGACATTTTAGGCCCTCGGCGCCAGGCGTCCATTCAATAAGCAATGCTGGGAGAGCCGGATAAGCCTGAATGTGGTTAAGCGCTAGTGGGCCTTATCCGGCTCTCAATGAAGTCAGACAAATGGGCACCCGCCCAGGGAACCATTTCCAGAAGAGATACGTGATGAAGAATATGCAATTACCAAAGGTTGTCTGCTGTCTGCTGGTTTTCTCGTTTTTGTGTCTGCTCCAAACTGAAAGCCTGCTGGCCTGGCCGGTGAGCGGCACGGACAGTCAGGGGCAGGCTTATGTCATTGAGCAGCGGCCCCAGCGGGTTGTCTGCCTGGTGCCCGAGATCAGCGAGATCCTTTTTGCCATCGGCGCAGATGACGCGCTGGTGGGCATCACCCGGCATACGGTTACACCGGCAGCGGCCGCGCAAAAAAAGGTGGTCGGCGGCTTTTTTGCCCCCGGCATCAAGGAGATTGCAGCGCTCAACCCTGATTTCATTTTTGTGGCTGATCTGCACGAAGAGGTGCGGGCCCATTTCCAGAATAAATGCCGTCTCCTGACCTTGAATGTATCGGGGATCGACAGCGCCATGGAACGCATCGAGCTTCTTGGGCGGATTTTCGGGCGGGAAGAGGCGGCCCGCAAGGTTGTTGCAGAAAATCGTGAACTGCTTACTCTCATCGCCCGGAAGGTGGCCGGTATTCCTGCCGAAAAAAGGCAGCGGGCCGTGCGCATCATGGGCAGCGAAAGTCTGATGGTGCCGGGCGATGATTCCTTTCAGAATGATTTTATCCGGGCCGCCGGGGCCATCCCGCCCCGGTTCGGTGAAAACGGCAAGATCATCAGCATCAGCCCGGAACAGTGGCGGCAATTCGACCCGCAGGTGGTCTACGGCTGCGGGGGCGGCAAACCGGCCATTCTGGAGGCAGCCGGGGGGCGGGAGGTGAGCGCCATGCAGAACAACAGATTCTTTTCCTTTCCCTGTGATTTCACCTGCCGGGGCGGGGTCAATGTCGGCAACTTTGTCGCCTGGCTGGCCGCCCGCATCTATAGCGAGGAGTTCTCCGACCCGGCAAAACAGGTGCGGGCCGATCAGCTGCTTGGCGAAAAAACCGTGGCAGTGGATCTGCCCTATGTGCGCCGGGTTCGGGTGGTGGAGAGCAGCATCCGCGATTTCACCAACCGCACCCTGCTGGTTGATTTCAAGACCCCCCAGACCATCCTCTCCAGTCTTGAAGGGCCGCGGTCAAAAATTTTAACGGTGGGCAATCATTATTACCCGGCTCCCACCTGGGGTCTGGGCCATGATGAAGGGGTCGAGGCCATGAGTCGCCGGACCTGCGCGGTCCTGACTCAGTCGCCGGAGGATACCAGTCTGCTGTTCACCGGCGCGGATATGGACAACCTGGCCATCAGCAGGCAGGATTTCAAGGAGATGACGGTGTACGCCCTGGTCACGGCCGGGGTTAAATCCAATGCGGTGCGCATGGGGCGCGATACCGGTAATTTTTACGAACCCGGCACCATCAATGTCCTGATTTTCACAAATATGCAGCTTTCGTCCCGGGCCATGACCCGGGCCATGATCAGCGCCACCGAGGGGAAAACCGCGGCCCTCAATGATCTGGACATCCGCAGCAGCTACTCTCCCAATCTGCCAGCCACGGGCACCGGCACGGACAACATCCTGGTGGTGCAGGGCGAGGGTCCTGCCATTGATAATGCCGGCGGCCACTCCAAGATGGGGGAGCTTATCGCCCGGTCGGTGTATGACGGGGTGCTTCAGGCAGTGGCCAAACAGAACGGCATCACCAGGGAGCGTTCCATTTCTACCAGGCTTGGCGAGCGGCATATCAGCCTGTGGCGGCTTCTGCCCGACGAGATGGCGGGCTGCAATCGGGGCAAGGCGGCGACCATTGCCCAGGTGGAGAGGCTGCTTATTGATTCACAGTATGCCGGTTTTATGGCCGCCGCTTTTGCGGCAAGCGATGCCGAGCAGGCCGGGCTTCTCACCGATTTGCGCGCCTTTGGCGACTGGGGGAGAACGGTCAGCAGCTCCATTTCCCATACAGCGGACAGCGAGTGGCAACACCGTTTTGCCCCAGGCGATCTACCACCGGTGCTGGCCATTGCCTTTGAGTCGCTGATCAACGGGGTCTGCGCCGCTGAAACGAGCCCAGTTGCGCCATAGGAGGAGAAAACCATGCGGCATTTCTCTATCAACAACGGGCAGCAATGGCAGTTTGCTGCGGGTCAGGATGACGGCAAACCTGGTGCCATGTGGATGCAGTTGCCGCTTCGTTGTAAGCGGCGCAAGGGAGACTGACAAGTCGTGATTGAAATTTCCAAAAAAAGCAGGCGCGGCCTGGTGCTGGCCGCACCTGCCAGCGACAGCGGCAAGACCCTGGTGAGCCTGGGACTCGGAGCGGCCTTGGTAAGTCGCGGGCAATCGGTGCAGTATTTCAAATGCGGTCCGGATTTTATCGACCCCAGCCTGCACCGCCAAGTGAGCGGCCGGGTGTCGCGCAACCTGGATCTGCGGATGTGCGGGGCATCCTTTGTGCGGGACAGCTTTGCCCGGCACGGTGATGCGGATTTCGTCATTGTCGAAGGGGTGATGGGCCTCTTTGACGGGGGAGAGACCAGTACCGCGGCCCTGGCCCGCGCACTCAATCTGCCGGTGGTGCTGGTGGTTGATGGGGCCGCCTGCGGCGAGAGTATTGCCGCCCTGGTATACGGCTTTACAACCTTTGATCCGAGTGTCAACATTTCCGGTGTCATTTTCAATCGGGTGGGCAGCGAGGGGCATTACCGCTTATTAAGGGAGAGCGTTGAGTCACATTGCCGGGTAGAGGTGCTGGGCGGCATCCCCCGCCATGACGATTTTGTCGTGCCCGGACGCCATCTCGGTTTGCATATGGAGCATGACGGACCGTTTTCACCTGAGCGGCTTGGGGTGATGGCCGATATTGTCGACTCCCATATCGATTTTGATCGGTTGCATGTCCTGGCCGGACCGCTGCCGCAACCCCCTGAGCAGCCAACGGCAATCCGGACAGTGCAGCAGCCGGTGCGGCTCGGGGTTGCCAGGGATGCGGCCTTCTGCTTTTACTATGAGGATAATTTTGACCTGCTGCGGGCGGCAGGGGCGGAGCTGGTTTTTTTCAGCCCGCTTGTCGATACAGAACTGCCGCCGGATCTGGACGCTCTTTACCTCGGCGGCGGTTACCCGGAGCTTTATGCCGCAGCCCTTGCCGCCAACCGTTCCCTGCGGGAGATGATCCGCATCCGGGCAGCGGAGGGCCTGCCTATCTATGGCGAGTGCGGCGGCTTTATGTACCTCTGTGATTCGCTGGTTACGGCAGAGGGTGAAGAGTATCCCATGGCCGGGATTTTTCCTGTGCGGGCGCAGATGAAAAAAAGTCTGGCGCGGCTTGGTTACCGCAAGGCGAGGGTTATGAAAAAGACCTTGTGGCCAGCCGGCACTATCCTTGCCGGTCATGAATTCCATTATTCTGAGATAGATGCCATGCCCGACCGGGTTGAGAGGGCTTATCAACTTGATGACGGCAGGATGGAAGGGTATTGCTGCAACAATACCCTGGCTGGATACCTGCACCTCCATCTGGGGGGAAATTTCGGCGCGGCTGCCCATTTTGTCGATTTCTGCCGGACCGGTGGCCGGGCGGCGACGGAGAGATTGTCATGAAAAGGAATGGGGTATTTTTTTTCTGTGTCTTCATCGCCTGGTTTCTCCCGGTCTTAAGCCATGCCGCCACTCTGATCGACCAAACCGGCCGCACCGTAGAGGTCCCCGATGATCCAAAGCGCATCATCTCACTCATGCCCAGCCTGACCGAAATGGCCTTTGAGCTTGGCCAGGGAGAGCGCATCATTGCGGTGACCCAGTACAGCAACGACCCGCCAGCCGTTTTAAAGCTGCCCAAGGTGGGTTCCTATGTGCACCTTGACATTGAGCGTATTGTGGCCCTGAAGCCGGACCTTTGCCTGTCTTATTGGGACGGCAACCCCCAGTTCATCGTCGACAAGCTCGAAGCCCTGGGTATCCCGGTCTACACCTTTGATCCGCGCAGCCTTGAGGGGATCATGGATTCATTCACCCGGCTCGGCGGGATTGTCCACGCCGAAGCCCAGGCCGCCGAGCAGGTAGCAACGATGCAGGAACAGCTGCAGGAGGTGGAGGCGCGGGTGGCACGGTTTGGCAAAAGACCCCGCGTTTTTTTTCAGATCGATGCGTCACCCCTTGTTTCGGCCGGCACCAACACCTTCATGCATAAGCTCATCACCCGGGCCGGAGGCATCAATCTGGCCGCCGGCAATACTCCCTATCCGCGTTACTCCTGGGAGGATGTCCTGCTCATGCAGCCCGAGGTGGTGATCGTCACCTCCATGGCCGGCGGTTACAGCGAAGAGCAGCTCAAGGCAGCCTGGCTCAAGTGGCCGCAGATCCCAGCGGTGCGTAATAAGCGGATTTATGTGGTGGTCGCCGACCAGTTTGACCGGCCCACCACAAGCCTGTTCAACAGCCTTGGGAAACTGGTGGAGATTCTCCATCCGCAGGAGGGCTTCATTGAACGGTAAGAGTGAACATTTGAGCAGCGTGGTATGGTTAAGGGATTTCCCGATCCGGGGGGTGCTGCTGATCTCCTCCGGCAAGATTGTGTAAAAGTTGATAAGGTGGTATTGTTAGTGATGTTTGAGGTTCGTCGTGAGCATTGTGCCCATGGCGATTTCTTTAAACTTTAAGGAAAGAGAAAATAACATGATAAAAAGATTGGGAATTTTGGCGTTTTTCGTGATTTCCTCGATTTCTACCCCTGTAATGGCCGGCGATGTGGATGGCAAGGCTGTGCTGGGCGGTGCAGTTGGCGGCGCTGCCGGTGCTGCCATCGGTTCTGCTATCGGCGGCAAAGAAGGTGCGATGATTGGTGCCGGCCTGGGTGGTGTGACCGGCGTGGCCGTGGCCACCTCGGACCAAAAAGAGCCACATGCAACTCATGTGCAGGGCCAAACAGTGTATGTTTATGAGGATGAGGATCATCATGACAACGGCCTCCACCGGGGGCAGAATAAACACAGGAAGGGGCATGGTCACGATTGATGCATTGACCCCTGTTGTTGACTGATCAGAAAAGGGCGCCCATTGTGGCGCTTTTTTTTTGATTTAATTAAGGCCGGGAGACAGATTTAATTTTTCTTCCGGACTGAGGGGGCTGAATTTTTTTCGCGGTTTTGGTGAAAAGCATTCTGTTCCCGGCTTTGGCAAAGGAAAAATAAAATCAGTCCCCTCTATAGCGCATCCCTTTTATCTCACCCCCCTGCGGCAATATCGTTGTTGACATTTCAATAAGCGGTCATTATGTATAAAAATCGTTTATAAAATATGATTTTAGAGGATTTTATGAATCCTCATTCAGCCATTTTCAGCCGGAAAGCTGAAAGGCAATTTCTTCTCTCATGGGCATTCACATGCACAAACTCACCCTGATCTGTGCTTTCTGTCTGCTGGCCGTTATTTCCCTTATCAGCGGTTGTGCTGAAGTCCAGGTGCAGCAGCCAGCTGCCGAACAGTCTGCCCAGGCGCCATCGGCTGAGCTGCCGACTCCTCTGGCCATTTTCCCTTTTGAAAACAACGCGGTAACCCGGCATGAAGAGTATGAGCCCCTGACAGGTGGGCTGGCTGCCATGCTGATAACCGATCTGCGCTACGAGGCAACGAACCTCAAGATCATTGAACGCAACAGGATCAAGGAACTGCTGCAGGAGATCGACCTGAGCCAGAGCGGCTATGTTGACCAGGCCACGGCATTGCGCATCGGCAAACTGCTTGGCGCCCGCTCCATTGCCTTCGGCTCCTTTGTCGTTCTCGGCGAGCAGCTCCGCATCGATGCCAGGCTGGTGAATGTTGAGACAAGTGAAACGATCCTGGCTGAATCCATTAGCGGCACCTCGGACCAGTTCCTGCAACTGGAGAAAAAGCTTGCCGGCAAGCTTGCCGGTGCTTTTCAGGAGCGGCTGGCCTCCTCCCAGGCCTCGGCCTCGGTAAATAACATGAATGCCGCCCTGGCCTTTTCCAAGGGGCTGGAAGCCTTGGACCGGGGCGACCGGCAAGAGGCTGAATCCTATTTCCGAAAAACCATTGAACTGGACCCTGGCTTTACCAGGCAGGTGGAGAGCGCCCGGCTTTCCAAATAAGCCGTTGTAAAAAAAATAACCGGAACATTCTGATACCGTGACCGGCATAAGGGGCCGCACGGAAATGGTTGTCAATGTAATGGTTATGCCATCACGGCCCCTAAATAAATGATCTAACTTAAGGCAGGAGACAGATGTAATTTTTCCTCCGGACTTGGGGGACTGAATTTTTTTCGCGATTTTGGCGAAAATCATTTTGTCCCCGACTTTCTTAAGTTAATGGCATTATGCATAAACCCGCAACTGACAAGAAGAACACTTTATGCCCAAAAAACTCTTTGCCGTTATTTTACCCCTCCTCTTTATTTCATTTTTCTGTCCGGCGCTGACCAAGGCCGGCCAGGTGGTAACCGAAGACCTGAGAAACTGGGCCAGGGACGCCATTGCCCAGGAGAAATCCCTGGGCTCCGACCTGCGTGACAACACGCTGGCGGTCCTCTATTACCGGAATCTGACCGGTCGCAGCGAGCTCGATCCCTGGCAGAAAGGTCTCACCGTGATGCTGATCACCGATCTGGCTCAGATCAAAGAGCTGCAGGTGCTGGAACGGGTGCGGCTGCAAGCGCTGGTTGAAGAAATCGGCTTCGGGGCCTCCGGGTTGGTGGATAAGTCGAGTGCGCCCCGCATCGGCCGCTTTGTCAGGGCACAGCATCTGGTAGGCGGTGAATTCGGTCAGGATGCGTCGCAGTCTCTTGACGTTGCCTCGGACCTGCTTGATGTGCCCCGTGAATCGGTTATGGACCGCTTCGGCTCCAAGGGTATGGTCGAAGAACTCTTCAGGATTGAAAAAGAGCTGCTCTTCGGCATTACCGATGCCCTGGGGATTACATTGTCACCTGAGAAGAAAGCCGCGTTGCAGAAGCCTCTTTCTACGGATTACCGGGCACTTATGTTCTTTTTTCAGGCTATCGATTTCAGCGACCGGGGAGAGTATGACAAGGCGGAAGAGTATTACCAGAAGGCCCTGGAGCGGGATCCCGGGCTGATTCAGGCGGCAGACGCCCTGCAGGAACTCGCCGATCTCGGGCTTATCGGCCGGAAAAGAGGGAATCCCTGGCGGGGCAAGTCGTTTCTCAAGGAGCTGCGGGAACGGGCATCTTTTACCGACAGCCTGACGTCGGTCTATCCGGTCAGACGGACTCGGACCCCGGATGAAATTGTCGAAAGAGAGAGACTGATGATTCCTGATCTCTGTCCGAACGACCCGCTGAAAACCGAACCGGGGGTCTGCGGGTGCGGTGTGGTTGACGCGGACACTGACCAGGACGGCACGCTGGACTGCAACGACAGCTGCCCCAGCGATGCGCTGAAAACCGAACCCGGCATTTGCGGCTGCGGGGTGTCAGATGTGGTGGACACTGATCTGGATGGCACCCCAGACTGCAACGACAGCTGCACGGCTGATGCGCTGAAAACCGAACCGGGGGTCTGCGGGTGCGGGGTGGCTGACGCGGACACTGACCAGGACGGCACGCTGGACTGCAACGACAGCTGCCCCAGCGATGCGCTGAAAACCGCACCCGGCATTTGCGGCTGCGGGGTGGCCGACGCGGACACTGACCAGGACGGCACCCTGGACTGCAATGACAGCTGCCCCCGCGATGCGCTGAAAACCGCACCCGGTATTTGCGGTTGCGGGGTGTCCGATGTGGACACTGATCTGGATGGCACCCTGGACTGCAATGACAGCTGCCCCAGCGATGCGCTGAAAACCGCACCCGGTATTTGCGGTTGCGGGGTGGCCGATGTGGATACTGATGGGGATGAGACCCTGGACTGCATTGACCTCTGCCCGACCGACCCAGATAAAATAGAACCGGGTGAGTGTGGCTGCTTTGATCTTCTCTGTGAATAATGTTCATGCTGACAGAGCCGGGGAAATGGGATAGGAAGTGGCCGGATCAGCGTGGCTGTTCTGCTTGCTGCTGATTGACGTAAGTGATAATTGAAATACTTCTTAAGTGAGAATTGATGATGAAACGATGGGTGACGCTGCTGTTTCCCCTGGTCCTCTGCGCAAACGCCGCCGGTGTCTGCGCCAGCGAAATAACTTTTCAAGGCGGTCTGCAGTACGACTGGTGGAAAGGCAATAATGACACGGACGGCAATCAGGTATTTGTGCCGGTGGAGCTGGGTGCTGAAAAGGATGATTTCTCCGCCCGGGTGATAACCGCCTTCACGCGAACGGAAAGCGACATCAGCGGGGTCGGCAAGCAGAGTCTGTCCTCGGTGATCGACACGAAAGTGGACCTCTCCTACATGATGGTCGACAAACTGCCGGTCAACTTCCTTTTCGGCCTTGACCTGAACTGCCCGACGGGCAAAACAAACCTTGACGAGGACGAACTGCTGGTTATCAGGGACCCGGACCTGGTTGCCATTGTTGATCACGGCGAGGGATTTAATGTCAATCCCAATATCAGCATGACCAAGGACTGGACTGTCTGGGGCAGCGGCCTTGGGGTGGGTTATCTGTGGCGGGGAGAATACGACTACAGCCAGGGATACCGTAACTATGACCCGGGTGATATCGCCTACATCACCGGCGAGATCCGTTATTACCTGGCCGAGGAAGGGCTGCTCCGGCTGTACGGCGACTACGGTACATACACCAAGGACAAGCTTGCCGGCGATGATTTCTACCGGGAGTCGGATTTTTTTCTGCTGGGTGCGGAAACACGTTATCTGACCGAAAAATGGGAAACCAGGTTTAATATCAAAGGGACCTTCCGGGGGAAAAGCGAATTTCGCGCGGCGAGCAGCCGATTGAAAACAGAGAGCAGGGAAGGGTATGGCGATGAATTCCTGGCTGATCTACTTTGCCGTTACTCCTTCAGTGAAAAGGACAGCATCACCCCTTTTGTCCAGCTGCTTTATGTTGATGACAACCAGTATGATGAATCATCCCCTCTCTACGTGGGGACCAGAACGAAATATTCAGCCGGTCTCAGCCTCAAACGGCAGGTGAGTTCCGCAGGCAGCCTGGAGCTGATGTTCCGTCTTTTTCATATGGATGATGAAAGAGGCTGGCTGGACAGTGACGACGTCACCTACCACGGTCATTCGCTCATGCTGCTGTATGCCGGCAGTTTCTGAGGCTGCCGGCAACTTCGCCCCCATCTCGCCTTGCCGCCCCTGCCGAAGCCGGGACTATTGCCCTTAAGGGCGATACCGTTCACTTAAGAGCTGGACCCCTGCTTTCGCGGGGGTGACGGCATATGAATGTCGATTTGAATGTCATTCCCGAGGAAGCGGGAATCCATCATTCCTTGGGCCGCAACAGTTTAAGCGAACGGTCTTGCCTCAAGGGGCATGAAGACGGTTCGGCAGCTCCCTGACCGGCAACAAAAAAATGTATTTCCAGGCAGACATTCGTTATACTGCTATTGTCAGATAGTATCTATCTATCTATCTATCTATCTATCCTTTGTCTCTCCTCTCTTCACAAACGGGGGGGCCATGTCTAACGGTAGTTTTACTTACACCCAGGAAAACCGGCTCGTCGCCATTGAATCACCACTCGGACGTGATGTGTTGCTGCTTACCGGCCTTAGCGGCGTGGAAGGCATCTCCACTCTTTTCAGTTTTGAGCTGGAACTCTTATCTGAGAAACACAACATCAATTTTGCCGACATAGTCGGCGAAAATGTCACGGTCTCCATTTACCTTGCCGATGGCAGCCAGCGCCATTTCAACGGGATAATCTGCCGTTTCAGTCATGGCCGGGGCGGCGGCGAGACCGGCACCGATACACGCTTCTCCTCCTACAACGCCACCATGGTTCCATGGTTCTGGCTTCTCACCCGTACTGCCGACTCGCGGATTTTTCAGAACATGAATGTGCCGGACATTATCGAACAGGTCTTTTCCGACCAAGGGTTTTCCGACTACAGCCTGCGCCTGCACGGCAGCTATGAACCCAGGGAATATGTGGTCCAATACCGGGAAACCGATTTCAATTTCATTTCCCGGCTGATGGAAGAGGAGGGCATCCATTATTTTTTTGAACACGCGAGTGATAAGCATGTACTGGTGCTGGCCGACTCTCAGGTGGATAACAAACCCTGTCCGCAACAGGAAGAGGCCAGATATGAGATAAGCGGCAGCGGTGTTGAACAGGAGGATGTGCTGACGCAGCTTGAAGTGATGAAGGAAATACGGGCCGGCAAATACTGTATGAGAGATTTCAATTTCAAGACGCCCGGCACGGACCTGGAGGTTTCGGTCGATTCCAGGCTGCCGCTGGGACCTGGAGAGAGAGAAATATATGACTATCCCGGCGAGTATTCCCTGCGCAATGACGGCGACCGGCTGGCCAACATCCGCATGGAGGAACAGGAAGCGCAGATCACCATCATCAGGGGTAGCAGCCGCTGCCGCTCCTTTACCAGCGGTTATCGTTTCCGCCTGAAAGATTATTTCCGTGATGACATGAACCAGAAGGAGTTCCTCCTTACCCGGATCATTCATACTGTCAATCAGCAGGGCTCCTTTGCGGGTTCCGGTGCAGCCGGCGATCAGACGGGCAAGCAGGCCTATACCAATACCTTTGAATGCATTCCCCATGAGGTTCCCTTCCGGCCATTGCGCCTCACGGCAAAACCAGTGGTGGAAGGGGTGCAGACCGCGATTGTCGTGGGACCGTCCGGGGAGGAGATCTACACTGATGAGTTTGGCCGGGTCAAGGTGCAGTTCCACTGGGACCGGGAAGGGAAAAAGGACGAGAACAGCTCCTGCTGGATCCGGGTCAGTCAACTCTGGGCCGGCACCGGCTGGGGCGCCATGTGGATACCACGCATCGGCCACGAGGTGATCATCGACTTTGTGGAAGGTGATCCGGACCGGCCGATCATCACCGGCCGGGTTTGTCACGGCACCAACATGCCGCCCTACAAGCTCCCCGATGAAAAGACCAAGAGCACCATCAAGTCCGATTCCTCCAAAGGCGGCGGCGGTTCCAACGAGTTCCGCTTTGAAGACAAGAAAGGCGAGGAGGAGATTTTCCTGCACGGCCAGAAGGACTGGAATATTGTCATTGAAAACAACAAAACCCAGTCGGTGGGCGTGGACGAATCCCTGACCGTGGGCAACAACCGCACCAAATCGGTGGGCGTTGACCAGAGTGAAACCATCGGCAAGAATAAGACCATCAAGGTGGGAGTCAACCATGACGAGCTGATCGGCGCCAACAAGACGATGGTGGTGGGGGCCAATCACACGGAAACCATTGCCTCGAACATGACGCTGACTGTCGGCAAAAATCAGACCGAAACCATCGCCATCAACTGTGCCGAGACCATCGGCGCGGCCAAGGAGCTGACCATCGGCGCCGCTTATCAGGTTACCGTGGGTGCGGCCATGAACGAAACCGTGGGCGCGGCCAAGGCGGTGGAAGTGGGTGCATCCAATAGCCTGCTGGTGGGTAAGGATATGTCCGTGAAGGTTGCCAAGAATTCCAGCCATAATGCCAAGAAGATCACCATCGAGGCGGATGACGAGATCACCATCAAGACCGGCAAAGCCATGATCAACATGAAGAAAAGCGGCGATATTACTATCCAGGGCAAGAAGATAACCATCAAAGGCTCGGGCAACGTGGTGATCAAGGGCAGCAAGATACTGGAGAACTGATTATGAAACGTATAAAGGCGGAAAATATCCATCATGTCGACTTTTCCAGGCAGATGGAAGGGGTGCGCACGGGCAGGGTGACAGGCATTGAAGACGGCCGGCCGCTGGTGGATTACAGCGGCAACACCCAAGGGCCGCTGGCCGCCCGTTTTGCCGGCTCCCTTGACCCGGTGGTGCTGCGCCGGGCAGCGGAGGACGGCAGTGAGGTGCTCCTTGCCTTTGAGAAAAACGACCCGGCCTGTCCTGTGATTCTCGATATTCTCCAGGCCCGCATCAGCGAGGCGGAACAGCAGGAGGAAATTTCGTTCACCCCTGATGAGCTTCCCGAGCTGACGATTGACGGCAAAAAGATTGCCTTTGAGGCCCGGGAGGAGATCGTGCTGCGTTGCGGCAAGGCCAGCATCACCCTCACCAAGGCCGGCAAGGTCATTATCCGCGGGGCGTATGTGCTCAACCGTTCGTCAGGGGTGAATCGCATCAAGGGCGGTTCGGTGCAGATTAATTGATGTGTAAATTTCGTTAATCATGTGGGCAATAGAAAATAATACACCCTTTGCGGCGGAAAGATGCTGGGTTCGTGATAAAAACGGCGCAGAGGTCTGGTTGGTTGCCGTGCGGGGTACCTTCACCATTTTCCCGGACGGAGCAATGGAAATTGCGGAAGAACAAGGCGAAGCCTGCATGGCCCCCAAATATTATGGAGAACCCGGTCAGTCCAGTCTGCTCTATGAATCCGATCTGAATCATACGAAGCCCTGCACGGATGTCATTTTGCATGGTCATGCCTACGCCCCCAGCGGCAAATATGTTACCCAACTTGATGTTGCCATGCAAATCGACAATTCTATCAAGAAACTGCGTGTTTTCGGAGATCGTTTCTGGGACAATAGTGCATTCGGCATGCGGATGACCAGTCCGCTACCCTTTGCGAAAATGCCCCTTGTTTACGAACGCGCCTTTGGAGGATGGGACCGGAAATCCGATGATCCAGGCAAACATGCATGGGAGCCCCGCAACCCTGTGGGAACAGGGTTTGTGGTTGAGGAGAAACATCTGGAGGGAGAGAGACTGCCCAATGTGGAGTATCCGAATGCTCTCATTTCCTCGTGGGAGCAGAGGCCATGTCCGGCCGGATTCGGACCTGTTGCAGGCAATTGGCAGCCTCGCCTGCAATTCGCCGGAACGTATGACAAAAAATGGGAGGAGGAACGCCTGCCCCTTCTCCCTGATGATTTCGATGAGCGCTTTTATCAGTGTGCGCCACCGGATCAGCAGATGGCGGGATACCTGCAGGGCGGGGAATGGGTGGGTCTGCAGAACTTGACTGCCCAGGGTTTTCTCAAGTTTCAGCTGCCCACCGTCACCCTGAATTTTGCAACCCAATTTGCCAGGGAAACCGTCACCCATGCCGCTGATCTGCACACGGTGATAATCGAACCTGACCACCCGCGGCTGATCATGGTGTGGCATACCAAGCTGCCATGTCATTTTAAGGTATTGAAGCTCGAAAGAACAATAGTATCGGACAGGGGGATATCCGTGCCCTGCTGTTCAAAATGACCATTTGATATCCATGTATAATCCCGTGTGCATCGTTGGTATAGGCGCTGTAACAGCAATCGGCCTCAATGCGCCTGCCACCGCGGCGGCAGCCCGCGCCGGAATTGCAAATTTCAATGAGCACCCCTATATGATCGACCGGCAGGGCGATCCGTATGTGCTGGCCATGGTGCCGTCCCTGGAAACGGGAATCATGGGGGCGGATCGCTCTATCCAGTTGGCATTGCCGGCAATGCATGAGGCCCTCAGGTCATTAACAGAATTCGATAAATCTGTTTTTCAGGTGGAGGTGCAGATTGGTCTTCCGGAAGATCGGCCGGGATTTCCCAGGGATTTACAGCCCAGACTTTCTGAAGAGGTGAAGAAACATAACGCAGAGACTTATGCCATTAGCGAGATTGCATTTATTGAAAAAGGTCATGCAGCAGGACTGATGGCCTTGGAAGCAGGAAGCCGAAAAATTCTGGACCGCACCTGTGAGTTCTGTCTGGTTGGCGGGGTTGACAGCTATATAGATCCCGATACCCTGGACTGGATTGAGGATAATGAGCAACTGCACGTTCCTTCAAATGCCTGGGGATTTATCCCCGGTGAGGCTGCCTCATTCTGTCTCCTCTGCTCTCTGGATACTGCAAAAAAGTATAAACTGGCTGTCAGGGCACAGTTGCTGGCAATATCGACTGCCATTGAAGAAAACAGGATCAAGACGGAAACAGTGTGTCTCGGCAAGGGGCTGACCCAAGCAGTAAAAAACTGCCTCCACGAACTTCCTGGAGACTTCCGGATCGATTATACGATCTGTGACCAGAATGGTGAGGCATATCGGGCTGATGAGTTTGGTTTCATGCTGGCCAGGCTGTCTGAATGTTTTGTCGATTTTTCTGATTACATGGCCCCTGCAGATTGCTGGGGGGATGTGGGGGCGGCGTCGGGGCCGCTTTTTATCAATTCAGTCATTGCCGCAGCGGAAAAAGGCTACGCCAAAGGCTCCCATACCCTTCTCTGGACCAGCTCGGAAGGGGGCGAACGAAGTGCGGGCATCGTTTATGCTGAAATGAAAGAGAGAGGATTGGGCTGATGGGCGTCACCATCCATGTGAACGGCACATCGAATTCCCTCGTTCATAAAGGGAGTATGGGGATCGCTAAATCGACCGTACCCGACGTGTGTAAGACCCCTTCGCCTGGTGGCCCTGTTCCCATTCCCTATCCAGTCATCATTTCAATGTCCAGTGATCTGGTCAAGGGAACGAAAACCGTTAAGGTTGACGGCGGCAATTCTGCGGCAATCAAAGGATCGGAGTTTAGCCGCTGCACAGGTGATGAACCGGGAACCGCAGGGGGCGTGAAGTCCAGCACCAACATGAAAGAGGCCACATGGTTGCTTTATTCATTTGATGTGAAACTGGAGGGGAAGAATGCCTGTCGATTGAGCGACAAAATGATGATGAATCATGGGAATACAGCTTGCATTGCTGGGTTTATTCAGGGGCCCGTGGCAGGAGAGGGAGAAATTGTTCTTGATTGCGATCCAGATTGGACTGATTGCCAGAAGGCTCAGTTGAGGGGAAAGGTGCGAGAGATGAATAAACAGTTAAGGGCTCAAGGTGGGAAGACTAAGCTCCGCAAACCGAGTCCGGCTATGGAGGCCGCTTCTGGGCGTGCGCAACGTCGTTACGCAAACAACTGGGACAAAGATTATGTTACCGGAAAGTTTGCTCACGAAGATCAGGAACCTTGCAATCAACCAAGTCAGTTTTATGATTCATGTGCGGAAGAGATGGATTGGGACGATGCTGAAGGGTGGGATGCCGATCACGTTATGGAAAAACAACTCATTGGCGGAAGGGCTGATGGCCCGTTTCGCTGGTTAGATCGTTCAGTAAACCGTTCAAGCGGATCACAGATCAAGTCTATACGCGAGAAACACGGCAACGTTACTGTAACCAAGTTCAGAACTAGAGGATGCTAATCCCATGTCAAAATTAACACCAGAAGACATGCGCCAAGCGTTAAAACGTGGTGCAGAGATACGAAACCGATACTTCTATGATGAGACTGATCCGGTTTCCGCGTTACATGATGGTGCATCCGACGCAGAAATTTTGGACTTGGAGGCGTCGATAGGATATCAGCTGCCTCCATCTTACCGGCTTTTTTTGTCGATTTCTAATGGTTGGGATTTCGTAGATGCCCACGTTTCTCTCATATCATCCCATGATATCAAGAACTCCTTCGAAAACAAGGAGTTCGCAAAATGGTATGACGATATGGAAAAACATGGTTTGGATTATCCGAAGAACGTTGTTGTTATAGGCACTTCCGATATTACTGAGGCAAAATATTTGCTGGTGGTGCCAGATGTAAATGCGGGGAAAAAAGAGTTTGAATTATTTTCTGAAGAATGGCCTGTCATGTATTTGAGTGCAAGCAGCGATTTTGTTTATAAAGATTTCTGGGATTTCCTGAATAAATCAGAGGAAATGTACAAAGAACTAGTGGAAGATGAGGATCTTTAGGATGGTTCTGAATGATCCGGTATTTCTTCACGAGGAATAACAGAACGTATTATGAATTCAGGGATCAAATGCCTTTAAGAATTTCGATTTGATAAGAACTGAAATTATGGCAGTTATCATCGACATTATCTCTCAACACGCCGAAGAAGCAGCCTTCCTTTGGTTGCTGCGGGACGCTGCAGTGCAACAACCTCATTTCGATCTCTGTGATCTGGCGCAACTGGATGAGCGGGTGGAGGCCCACCTGGACGGCCTGCGCATTGCTGGCGAGCCGGGCTGGCAGATCTGTCGTGAGGCCCTGGCCCTGGAGGAGGCAGGGGAGGTCTTTGCCGCAGCGGTGCTGGCCTTTGAGAGCGGTATTGAGGAGCGATTGGAACAGGTTTTTGCGGTGGCAGCCGGAAAAGATGAACTCAGCCGCGCCATCATTTCCGCCCTGGGCTGGCTGGAGTGGGGGCAGGCAGAAAAATATGTGCAAGGTCTGCTGGAGGTGGGCGAGCCTGCGGCCAGCAGGCTCGGTATTGCCGCGGCGGCTGCTCACCGTCAGGACCCTGGCCGACCCCTTGCCGCCTGCCTGGTAAACGATGAGTTGTTGCTCAGGTGCCGCGCCCTGCGGACCGTAGGTGAGCTGGGGCGAGTTGATCTGCTCTTTCATATTGCCGGTAATCTTGCGGCTGACGATCCTGATCTGCGGTTTCATGCCGCCCGGTCAACCATGCTGCTGGGTGGAGAAGGGGCGGTGCCGGTTATGCAAGGTATTGCCGAAGGTGACAGCGAACAGAGCGAGCAGGCCTGCGCCATGGCGGTGCGTGGCATGCCTCCTGCCGAGGCTCATGACTGGCTGAAGAGCCTGGCCGGCAACAAGGGGCGGCAGAGGCTGGCCGTCACCGGCACAGGGATTTTGGGCGATCCCGCTGCCATCCCCTGGCTTTTACAGATTATGGAAATCCCTGAACTGGCCCGACCGGCAGGCGAGGCATTTTCCATGATAACCGGGGTGGATCTGGCGTATGCGGATCTGGAGGGCGAATGGCCGGAAGGCTTTAGCGCCGGCCCCACGGAAGAGCCGGAAGATGAGGATGTGGCCATGGACCCGGATGAAGATCTCCCCTGGCCCGCACCCGAACTCATTGCCCGTTGGTGGGATGCCCACAAGGGGGAATTCGTGAGTGGCGTCAGGTATCTGGTGGGGAAACCGATCAACCGGGAGCACCTGCAGCAGGTCGTGCGCACCGGCTTTCAGCGGCAGCGGGCCGCTGCCGCCATCGAGCTTGCCCTGCTGCAGCCGGGACAGCCCTTGTTTGAGGTGCGGGCCCCCGGTTTCCGGCAGCAGAAGCTGCTGGGCGGGAAATAGCGGACGGCCATGAAGATCAATCTGATAATTGGAATCGTCTTTGTCGCCCTGGCGCTGGTTTTTTTCGGCTTATCCTGGCGGGATTATCTGAGGGAGCAGGGCAGGAAAACCATCACCCGCACCGTCTGGCTGCGTCTGGCCTTTATTTTCCTTGCGGTCGGCATCGGTCTTTCGTTCCTGCATGTGCTGATCCGATAGTTCATCCCGTCGAGATGGCGAAGAAGTTGCCTCTTTCATCTCCCATTCCATTGCCCGGCGGGCATCAGAAATCCCTGCTCCACAAGTTTGCGGATGAGCTGGCAGACAAGCGGGGCGAGCTTTGCAGGCTCAGCCTTAAGCGCCGCAGCCATGTCCGGCAGCAGCTCCTGCAGGGTCTTCCTGCCGTCGCAGTGGATCATCAGGTTGGCCATGAAGGTGTCGGAATTGCCCCGAAAAGCCAGCCCCTTGGCCAGGTGAATGGCGGAGCCGGTCACCTTCCAGCCCTGCTCGGATGGGGTGAACTGCTGCTCCAGCCGTAGATCAGGCGAATACTTTAGCCGGCAGGCAAGCAGCGCTCTGTCTTCTCTCACCGTCTCAAGAAAATCCTGCAGTTCAAAGCCCCTGGCAATATGCTCGCCGCAGGGGCCGATCATTCTTTCCGGGCTTTCATCGGCGCGGAACCAGTTTGGGCCGTTCGCCCGACGGCGCATGGTGATCAGCCCGGCGCCGAATGATTCAATGCCCAACCGCTCATAGTAATCCAGCCATTGATGGAAGCGCTGGGAGAACTCCGCCTCCTCGTCGCTGAACTCGGTATGGCGGATCCACTTGGAGGCATAGGCTGCAGGGGACAATGATTCCGAGCGCATCACCCAGACATCACAGCTCGTGCCGGCAAACCAGTGGGCCATCTGCTGCTGCCAGTCGCTGCCGCTTTTCTGGGCCCAGTTGCAGAGGATCTGGCAGAAGCCGCCCTCATGCAAAAAGCCAGGCGCCTCCCGGGCGATCCCGCGGCTGACGGAATCGGCCTCCATGCCGCCGTCGCGATAGATGAAGCGGCTTTCCGGCGAGATGACAAAGGGCGGGTTGCTGATGATGAGATCGAATTTCCGCTCTGCTACCGGTCCGAAGAAATCTCCCTGCAGGCAATCGACATTGCTGATATTGTTCAGCCTGGCATTGAAGGCGGCGAGCTGCACCGCCCGGGGGTTGAGGTCCACCGCCGCGATCCGTTGGCTGTGCGGGGCGGCGAGAAAGGCATGCACCCCGCAGCCGCAGCCCAGATCAAGGGTATGGCGGGAGGGTTTGCGGATGGTGAGCTGGCTCAAGGTGATGGTGCTGCCGCCGATGCCCATGACGTACTGACTGCGCTGCGGAGTCTGCAGCAGGGCGGGCAGATCAAAGGCCAGGATCAGGTTGCGGAAAGGCAGCAACTTTACCGCAGCGATCACCTGGTTGTCGTGGCGGCGCACAAGGCCGGCCTGCAGCCAGGAGTCGGGCGTCATGGGCCGGATGGCCTGGGCAAAGGTGTCCGCCACCACCGGCACCTCCATGAGAAAGAGACGGATCAGGGTATGCAGGACGGAGCCGCCGGCGGTCCGGTCAAGCAGTAGGGGGTGATCGCTTACCAGGGAGGGGAGATCGTTGATACCGATGGCCTCAAGGACGCTTTCATCAAGAAAGCCGGCCTTTTCCAGCAGATCGCGCAGGCGCTGGTAATCGTCCGCATCGGAGAAAGCGAATAAAGGAGTGCTATCAGAGTCCGGCATCATCATCATCCTTCCCAAGTAATTGGGAGAAGTTATGCATGTCATTGTGGCGTAGGAGCGGGCCATGCCCGCGATAACAGTGTTTTCGCAATGCCAAAGGTCGCGGGCATGGCCCGCTCCTACGCCGAGAGACGAGTTGCTGGGGCAGCTTCACCCCTTGATTGAGATTTTTCTATCTCTTGACATGACAGATGGAAGTAAATACGCTATTTTAATGAAAATATACGATTGTTTACTTTACGTAAAACAAAATCTATTTTTTGTGAAGCACTAACGTATAAAAGGGGG
Source organism: Pseudomonadota bacterium (assembly GCA_018897105.1). Classification (GTDB taxonomy): domain Bacteria; phylum Desulfobacterota; class Desulfobulbia; order Desulfobulbales; family SURF-16; genus SURF-16. Next base: position 2,544 of record JAHILF010000016.1, on the reverse strand, counting down.
CCTAACAATGCCTGATCCCGTCACCATCAGTGAGTATGATTTTGCCATTGTCGGCGATTTGCAAAAGCGTAAAAGCAAACCTCTGCCGGAAACACCGTTCCGCATCCTGCTCATGGGTGATTTCAGCTGCAGGACCAGCCGGGGGACGGGGGACACCGCCAGGTTGCGGCCAGTGAAGGTTGACCGTGACAACATCGATAGCGTGCTGAATAAAATGAAGGTGGAGATCGCTCTGCCCCTGGCCGGCAATGACAAGGCCCCGGTCACCATCGGTTTTACCGCAATGGAAGATTTTCATCCGGACAGCATCTATCAGCGCCTGGAAATTTTTGCGGAACTGCGGGACATGCGGGAAGGCCTGGACGATCCGCGCGCACTGGCCGCCCTGGCCGACGAGCTGCGGGAACCGCCCTCGACAGCGCAGCCTGAGATGCCGCCGCTTGAGCCGCCCCCGGCAGGAGGCGGACTGCTGGACCAGATTATCGATCAGACGGCGCATCCCTCATCCCGGCCGGTCTCCCCGAGGCCCGCCTCCCAACTGGACAGCTTTGTCCGGGAGATTGTCAGACCCCATCTGGTGGCAAAGGCCCATCCTAGGCAGCAGGAAATGATCGATGCGGTGGACCTGGCGAGCGGTGAGCTGATGCGCCGAATAATCAGTCATCCTCATTTTCAGGCGGCGGAGGCGGCCTGGCGCGGGCTTGAGTTTCTGGTCGCCAGGGTCGAAACCGATGACCAGCTCGGCGTTTATCTGCTGGATCTGAGCAAAGATGAGCTTGCCGCAGATCTCGCCGGCAACAGTGATCTGCGTAAAAGTGCCATCTTCCGCCTGCTGGTGGAGGAGGCGGTACAGACCCCGGGCGGAGAACCGTGGGCGGTTGTGGCAGGATGTTATACCATGGGAAAAAACCTGGCGGATATCGGCCTGCTTGCCCGTATGGCCCAGATTACCGGAGCAGCCGGGGCGCCGTTTATCGCCGCGGCAAGCGATCGGATGCTCTGCGGCCAGTCCCTGCACCAGACACCTGATCCCGATGACTGGCAGCCCCAGGCCCAACCGAAGGCGGAAGAGGCGTGGCAGCTGCTGCGCAGCCTGCCCGAGGCACAATATGTGGGGCTGGTGCTGCCCCGTTTTCTGCTGCGGCTGCCCTATGGGGCGGACACCGAGCCGCTTGACAGCATGAGTTTTGACGAGTTGGGGGAGGAGGGCGGTCATGAAAATTATCTGTGGGGCAATCCCTGCCTGGCCTGCGCCCTGCTCCTCGGCCAGGCCTTCAGCCGCCGGGAATGGGCGATGGCGCCGGGTGAGGTGGACGAAATCAGCAATCTGCCCCTGCATGTTTATCAAAAAGACGGCGAGTCGCAGACCTTGCCCTGCGCCGAGGTGGTGCTTACCCAGCGGGCCGCGGAGCTGATCATGGACAGGGGGTTCATGCCTTTGCTCTCCTTTTTGCATCAGGACCGGGTGCGGCTGGCCCGTTTCCAGTCCATTGCCGAGCCGCTGACCCGGCTTGCCGGTCCATGGGACTGACTCATGCCTGATCTGCTCGTTAAACTCTATGAACTGCCGGAGGACCGGCCGTTGCTGGCAGGGCTCGCCGATGCCGGCATCATCATCCGCCGGGCCATGGCCTATGAAAAATTTCAGGTGGTTGACTGGGTGTTGACCCATTTCGGCAAAGGCTGGGCCGGGGAATGCGACGTGGCCTTTGCCAATAACCCCATTTCCTGTTTCATCGCCATCGCTGACGGCAGCGTTGCCGGCTTTGCCTGCCATGACAGCACCATGAAAAATTTTTTCGGGCCAGTGGGGGTTGCCGAAAATTTCCGGCACCGAGGCATCGGCACTGCCCTGCTGCTGCGCTGCCTGCACAGCATGGCGGCAGCCGGCTATGCTTACGGCGTTATCGGCGGTGCGGGTAATGTGGACTTTTATGCCAGAACAGTCAATGCCGTTGAGATACCCGGCTCGTCACCGGGAGTCTACCGGGATAAATTGCAAAGCTGACAGCGGCAGGTTGCACAATGCCGGCCGAACAATTTGCTGAACGCCCAGAGGAGGGGGGTAATCATATTATGCGCTGCGCAACCTGTAACAAAATCGTGGATACGGGCGGCAAGATTCTCTTTCGGGATGAATGCCCCCATTGCCGTGCTGATCTGCACATCTGCCAAAACTGCCTGTTTTACGATACCGGCGCGGAAAACGACTGCCGGGAGTCAAACGCCGAGCTGGTGCTGGATAAGGAGAAGGCCAATTTCTGCGAGTATTTCCGGCCGGCGGATGGTCAGGCCGCCGCCCCGCACGCCGTCGACGAGGTGAAGAAGAAACTGGACGCCCTGTTTAAAAAGGGCAGGTAACAGTTGTTGAGCGATAAAATTCGACAATTATTTCAATTCTGCAAATCAATGCCGTTAACTTAAGAAAAACTGACTACACTCGTCGTCACCCCGGCGAAGGCCGGGGTCCAGAATTGTCGTAACTACCTGGATTCCGGCCTTCGCCGGAATGACGAACCTGGGCTCAGGCAACCGGCGAAAAGG
>JAHILF010000068.1 GCA_018897105.1 Pseudomonadota bacterium | reverse complement strand
GCCTTTTCGCCGGTTGCCTGAGCCCAGGTTCGTCATTCCGGCGAAGGCCGGAATCCAGGTAGTTACGACAATTCTGGACCCCGGCCTTCGCCGGGGTGACGACGAGTGTAGTCAGTTTTTCTTAAGTTAACGGCATTGAATATTATTAGGTAATTTTACCCACAAGCCAGCTTGTTATCTTGATGATAATTATTACTATAAAAAAGCATTTGGGCTGCTGAGGTCAAGCAGTATGTCGATATAGCAGGGTTGCTCCTTGGCGGATGAAAATGAGGGAATATCCTGTCGCCACAAGACAGTTGCCGCTATTTTTGTTGCAGTACCGGTTTGCAGCGGAGGGCTGCAAACCGGGCATTATCCACATAATATGAGAAAGGTGAGACAATTCGGCGGCACCAAAACCAAGGTGGATCTGGGGGGCGAAGTCAAAGGTGTCGCCCTGCAGTTCAGTTACGCCTTTTAATGAACGCCTGTCGCTGGTGGCAGTCAAGGACGGTTATGTGGACTGCGAGCCGGACAACTCCCTGGACGACCACAGCGGCATGCTGGATATCGCCGCCGGTCTCCAGTATTCCTTTATCTATAATCCTGCCCAGGATTTCATCATGAGCGGCCGATTGGTTTACGAAAGCACCAGCGGTGACAGCGATGTCTACCAGGGCAACGGCAGCGGCAATCTGGCCCCGGCCATCCTTTTTCTCAAGGGCTGGGACAAGCTGCAGTTTTCCGGCACGGTGGGACTGGTCCTGCCCTTTGACACGGCCGAAAGAGGACACCCGCTAGGGGTGGCCCGACCTTTTCTTTTTCAATATTTCACCGGCAGCCCTGCTTCCTTCCAGGCGACAAGTCCGCCGCTGACATTATACACTTCCTGGTAACCATATTTTACCAGCATCTGTCCAGCCGCAAAACTTCGGCCTCCAACTGCGCAGACCAGCATGATCGGCGTCTCTTTCGGCAGTGTGAGTTTGTTCTGCATGATGGCCCAGAACGGCACCAGGGTGGAGTTTTCTAAGGCACCTTCCCTGAGTTCCTGGGGGGTGCGTATGTCCAGGATTACGATGTCGGGCCGTTTCTCGATCATCTCCTTTGCCTCGGCGACGGAAATGGAGTGGAATGTAGAGCTTGGTTCCTGGGAAAATAAGGGTTTCTCCGGAGCAGAGGAGGTTTGTCCGACCTCCATCTTGTCATCTGAACAGCCGGCAATAAAAAGGACAATAATGAGCAGGGGAAAGAGTATACGTCGTGAGAGAGCAAAAGAAGCATGCATGTTTATTGTTTTCGTTTAGGTTGAAATGAAAGAGTGACTATGAACTGTAATGAACAGGAGTAATTTTTTGCAGAAAGTTTCAGGGGCTTCAAGAAATATAATTGGTTACAGCCTGTGGAGGCCCGACAATATGATTGCTTGTCATTTATAGCATGCTTTCGGGGTCTACGTCCACCACCATTGTCACTTTTGTGGCACGCACAGCGGGAACGGGTTGGCCGGCAAGACTGTCGCACAATGCGTGCAGAGAATTGCTTTCCGCTCCCTTCACCAGGAGCTGCCAGCGGTATTTGTCTTTAATTCTGGCCAGGGGCGATGCGGCCGGCCCCAGCAGGGTGACCCGGAGAGTATCTGCCAGCTGCCGCGCCTGTTGGGCGGTAAGAGTTGCCGCGTTGCGGACAAGCTCCTCGCTGTCCCCGGTGAAACGCAGGTTGATAAGACGGGAAAAGGGAGGATATTGCAGGGCCTGCCGCAACTTCAGCTCTTTTTCGTAAAAACCTCGGTAATCATGATTCTCGGCGTTGGTAATGGAGTAGTGGTCCGGCTGGTGGGTCTGGACGATGACGCGGCCTGGCTTGTCTCCCCGGCCCGCTCTGCCTGTTACCTGGGAGATGAGCTGAAAGGTGCGCTCCCCGGCCTTGAAGTCGGGCATTCCCAGCCCGGCATCGGCCCAGATGACCCCTACCAGGGTGACATGGGGAAAATGATGGCCTTTGGTGATCATCTGGGTGCCCACCAGAATGTCCGTCTCCAGTTGGTGGACCGACTTGAGGATTTTGAGAAAATCTTTGCGGTTCGTTGACGTGTCACGATCGAGGCGGGCGATACGGGCCTGGGGGAAAAGCTCTCTGAGCGCCTCCTCCACCCGTTCGGTGCCGAAGCCGATTTCCTTTACCCTGGCAGAGCGGCAGGAGGGGCAGATGATGGAGCTTCTGGCCTGAAAGCCGCAATAATGGCAGGAGAGGATTTTTTCACTCTTATGCAGGGTGAGAGAAATGTCGCAGTGCGGGCATTTGACCGGGTCGCCGCAATCGTCACAGATCATGAGATTGGCGTAACCCCGCCGGTTTAAAAAAATGATGCTCTGATCCCCCTGCTCGAGATTGTCCTTGATTGACTCAAGAAGCAGCCGGGAGAAAAAGGGATGGCCGCCGGATTCTTTGCGGGTCAGGCGCAGGTCGACAATGGTCACTTGCGGCAGCGGCCTGTTTTCAATTCGCTTTGGCAGGGTGAGAAGCTGATACTTGCCGGAGGAAGCGTGGTAAAAGGTGGTCAGCGAGGGGGTGGCCGAACCGAGCAGCACCGGGCACTGCTGCAGTTTTCCCCGCAGAACCGCCAGGTCCCGCGCCTGGTAGCGCAAGGTGTCTTCCTGTTTGTAGGCGCTGTCATGTTCCTCATCGACAATGATGAGCCCTGGATCGTTGAGCGGGGCAAAAATGGCGGATCGGGCGCCGATGACAATCTTTGCCTCGCCTCCCATGATCTGGTGCCACTGATCATAACGTTCACCCTGGCTGAGGCCGCTGTGCAGCAGGGCCACGGTCTTGCCGAAGCGGGAGTAGAAATGGGCTTCAAGCTGGCTTGCCAGGGCAATCTCCGGCACCAGCACCAGAACGCTGCGGTTTGCGGCAAGTGCCCTGCGGGCCGCCTGCAGGTAGATTTCCGTTTTGCCGCTGCCCGTCACCCCGAAAAGCAGAAAGGGGGCAAATGATTTTCTGTCAATGGCCGGCAGCAGTTCGGCCAGCACCTTTTCCTGATCGCTGGAGAGTTGCGGCGGTTCCGGGAAATAAGTCGGTTCTTCGCCAAAGGGATCACGGATAACCTGCTGTTCCTGAAAAAAAACAAGGCCCTTTGCCGCCAGGGATTTCAGCGCCTTGCCTGCCCCGCTGTAAGTGTGGTTCAGTTCCTTTACCGGGACAACAGGGGGAAGACGATTGGCGAGCAGCTCCAGCAGCAGGGCCATGGCCTTCTTTTCGGATGTTTTCAACCGCATATCGACAAGGGGCGGGGCCTCGTTGATCAGTCCGACGCAGATCTCGGTTTTGGCCTTGGTGCGGGCAGCGCTGACGGCTTCGCTGATGGTGACCGCACCCTCATTTTGCCATGTTTCGAGCAGTTTGCGCCATTTGCGCGAGCTCCATATGAGGCGCACCCGGGCCGGGGAAAGGGATTCTCGATCAGTCAGCTCGGCCAGCCAGGGTGGGGCATCCGGTCCGTGGGCGGCAAGAAAATCGGCCAGCACCTCCTTGCCTGCCTCGGTAAGGCTGATGTGACGTTCACTCTGCTGGGTCAGGCCGCCTGGCAGAGCGATTTTGATGACTTCCCCCAGGGGATAACGGTAATAGGCGGCAATCCAGTGGAAAAAGGGGATCATGCCTGCCGGGAAAAGAGGTTTGCTGTCCAGGACATCGGTAACCGGTTTTATGCGGAAAGACGTATCAGCAGCAGGCCTTATGGTCAGCAGGTAGCCGGTGGCCTGTCTCCGCCCCAGGGGAACAAGCAATCGCATCCCCGGTTGCAGTCGGGATGCCTCTGCAGCCGGGAAACCGTAGGTAAGGGTCTCGGTGACAGGGGCAGCCACCGCCACTTCCAGGTGAATCATAGGTGGTAAAGCCAAAAAAAATTGAAATTGGGTATGGCTAAGCATTTATACCCTTCAGGGTGAGAAACGTCAGATACAAGGCGTGCAAATTTCGAGGAGGGAGGCGTACTTCTGTACGCCGCAGTGACGAGACAATGCCGCGCAACGCAGTAGCTGGCGATTTCTTGCGACGACGCCATCATAGGTGGGAGGCAACTTCCTTGATATGCTCGCTGAAATCATCGCAGAGATCCGGGTGGCGCAGGGCAAAGGCGACGATCGCCTTGAGATAGCCCAGTTTGTCTCCGGCGTCAAATCGGGTGCCTTCAAACTCAAAGGCAAACATGCCTCTTTTGTTTGACAGTGCAAGCAGGGCGTCGGTGAGCTGGATTTCGCCGCCATGGCCGGGGGTGGTCTTCTCCAGCAAGTCAAAGATGTCCGGCTGCAGGATATAACGGCCGATAATGGCCAGATCCGAGCTGGTGGTGCCGGGCGCTGGTTTTTCCATCATGCGGTCGACTTTGATGACTCGATTGCCTTCATGTCTGCCTTCGACAATGCCGTACTGAAATGTTTCCTCCAGGGGTACCCGCTGCACGGCAACCACCGATTCCTGCACATCATTGAACAGGTCGATCATCTGTTTGGTGCAAGGCGGTTCACTGAGCACCAGGTCATCGCCGAGCAGAACGACAAACGGTTCATTCCCCACAACGTTTCTGGCCGTCCAGATGGCATGGCCCAGGCCCAGGGGTTTTTTCTGGCGGACGGAAACAATGTCAATCAGGTTTGACAGATGCCGCATCTCTTCGGCCAGTTTGGTTTTCCCCTTTTCGTCCAGGATCTTGTCGAGATGGAAATTGTAGTCAAAATGGTTCTCAATGGCGGATTTCCCCTCACTGGTGATGAGGATAACCTCTTCAATGCCCGAGGCGACCGCCTCTTCGACGATGTACTGGATGGTGGGTCGGTCGACCACGGTGAGCATCTCTTTGGGGATGGCCTTGCTGGCCGGCAGAAAACGTGTACCAAGACCTGCAACGGGAATCACTGCTTTGCGTACTCTCATATTCTCATCTCTTTGGATTTGATTTGCATGCTATGGTTGGGCAACCGCAGTGTGGAGTTCTGCATCCCAAGTCTGGAGTTGTTATTGCCGGCGCAGTGGACTTCTTGTAACTTTGATGGGGAAAGGTGTTTATTGATTCGTTGTTTCTCCTCAAATTTGGTATGGTTCAGCCTGATGAAGCAACCTGCGTAAATAATTCTGTACGAAAGATATTTAAGCCTGAGAACCATGAACAATGCGCGGGAGTAAAACTTTACACTTTGTGGACAAAACTCGACACAGTTAAAAATTTATCCTGCAATTATCAATTATCAATGCAGAATTGTCAATTATAACCATGCATCCACTGGAAAAAGAAATACTGGCGGGCATCAGGACAGCGGGCCTGGTTTCCCCGGGAGAGGGGGTTGTTGTCGGTGTTTCCGGCGGGCCGGACTCCATGGCCCTGCTTCATGTGCTTGCGGCCCTGGCGCCCACCTTAGGCCTCAAGATCATTGCCGTGTACGTCAATCATCAGTTGCGTCCGGCTGAGGCGGAGCAGGAAGGGCATCTTGTTGAACAGCAGGCCTGTTCTCTGGAGGCAACTTTTGCCACCTGTCGCATTGATGTCAAAGGCGAGTCGGAGAAAAGAAAAATTTCCATCGAACATGCCGCGCGTGAACTGCGCTATGATTTTTTCGGCCAGGTGGCGGAAAAGTTTCAGGCGGGAAAAATTGCCGTGGCGCACACGGCGGACGATCAGGCCGAAGAGGTGCTGCTGCGGCTTATTCGGGGCACGGGCCGATCCGGTCTGTCCGGCATGAAAATGATGCGCGACGGCAAAATCATCCGTCCCTTGCTGACCACGGGCAAAGAACAGCTGCTGACCTATCTTGAGGAAAGGCATATACCCTTTCTCATTGACAGCTCAAATCTGCAGCGCAATTATCTGCGGAACCGGGTTCGGCTTGATCTCATTCCCTATCTGCGGGAATTTAATCCCAACATTTCGGAGACCCTGCGCCAGACGGCAACGGTGCTGCAGGACGAAGAAATGATCCTGGCGGCATTGACCGACAGCTACTGGGAACAGATCGTCATGGTATTGCCCGGTAATGCCGGGGATGGGCTGCCCGTTATCTCGGTTGACCTGGCAGCGTTTCTCTCGCTTGACCGGGCCTTGCAGAGGCGGATGGCGGAAAAGGTATTTATTGCCCTGCAGAGCAGGCCCCAGTTTAAGAAAATTGTGCAGATTCTGCATGTCGCGGCACATGGAGAAACCGGGGCAAGGCTGCATTTCTCCCGTGGATTGCGCATGAAGAAGGGCCGGCAGCACCTTGTGTTCAGCTATCCTGAGGGGATAACCGCCGGCAGAGGGGATCTGGATGACGGTTGACCGGAGTGACGATTCTTCAGCGGATATTCCCGCATTTTGCGTCAGGTTGAAAAGGGTGCACCCTTATGCAGCCCTGCTGTCGAGAATATTTCTGACCTTGAGGGCGATTTCCCGCACTGAAAGAGGTTTGGTGATGAAGTTCATGCCGGCGGTGGGTGTCTGATTCTCCCCAAGGTCGGAGCTGATGTGGCCTGACATGTATAAGGTTCTCATGGCCCTGTGGGCGGGTTGCATGGCCCGGGCCAGTTCCTTGCCGCTCAGTCCCGGCATGACCATATCGGTCAGCAGCAGATCGATGGTTCTGTCGCCGCCGGCATGATGATATTTGAGGGCCTCTTCACCATTGGCAGCTTCAAGAATCCTATATCCCAGCGGATCAAGGGCGTCGCGGATAAATTGCCGGATGGAAGGGGCGTCGTCAACCACCAGGATTGTTTCGGTTCCTCTGGGCATGATATCCCCGGCGACAAGAGCCTCCAGGATCGGCCTGGCATCTGAAAGGGGAAAGTAGATGTCAAAGGTGGTGCCCTGTCCCGGTGCGCTGGTCACGGAAATAAAGCCATTGTGCTGCTTGACGATGCCGTAAACCATGGCCAGGCCGAGGCCGGTTCCCTTGCCCTGTGCCTTGGTGGTGAAAAACGGTTCAAAAATCAGCTTCTGCGTTTCCTCGGTCATTCCCTCACCCGTGTCGCTTATCTGCAGCAGTACATAGGAACCTGACAGGATATCATCGAAACCGGTGTGTTTTTCCGCATCCAGATGAACCACTTCGGAACTGATGCGCAGTTGCCCTCCCTTGGGCATGGCGTCCTTGGCGTTAATGGCCAGGTTCATGATAACCTGTTCGCACTGACCCGCATCAGCCTGAATATAACATTCAGGCGAGTGATACCTGATATCAAGAATAATATTTTCACCGATCAGTCTCTTCAGCATTTTCGTCAGACGGTCGATGACCGGGTTGAGATTGATTGTCTTGATCTCAAGAATCTGTTTGCGGCTGAAGGTGAGCAGTTGCCGGGTCAGGCCGGCGGCCATCTTGCCTGCCTGGTTAACCATCTGCAGCTTGTCCCGTCCCGGATCGTCTTTGCTCAGCTGCAGAAGAAGCAGTTCGCTGTAACCGAGAATAGTGGTGAGGAGATTGTTGAAATCATGGGCTATGCCGCTGGTCAGACGGCCGACCGCCTCCATCTTCTGGGCATGCATGAGCTGCTTTTCCAGCGTTTTCCGTGAGGTGATATCGCTGAACAGGACAACCGCCCCGATGACCTCATCATCTTCCAGGACAGGTGTCACCACATATTCAACCGGGAAGTTGCTTCCGTCTTTTTTCCAGAAGACCTCATCAATGACAATATGGGTTTTTTTGGTGGAAATCGTGGCATGGACCGGGCAGTCGCAGACAGGGTATTGATGGCCGTCCGCTCGGGTATGATGCAGCAGCTCATGCTGATTCCGGCCGAGCATTTCCGCCTCGGTAAAGCCGGTCATTCTGGCAGCGGCAGGATTCATGAAGGTGGTCCTGCCCTTGATGTCGACCCCATAAATTCCTTCACCGGCGGACTCCAGGAGCAGCCGATTCTGGCGATTCAGCTTTTCAACCTGCTGGTCGGTCTTGATCCGCTGGGTGATGTCCCGCATGACCACAAGCGATCCGGTGAGCTGTCCCTGGCTCTTGAGCTGGGGAATGGCGATGAATTCAAAGTATCTTTCCGGCAGGCCCTCCTCGGTGGCAGGCAGGTGGATGGTCGCCCGCTGGATGGATTTGGTGGTAAATGATTTCCGGCACAGGCAGCTCTCCCGGGGAAAATTACCGGCTTTGCGGCAATAGTCGCAGGTGGTGCCGATAAAATCAGGAGCAAGACTCAGGGCTGTTTCGTTGGCCCAGCTGATGACAAAATTCAGGTCAATCAGGAAGATGTTGTCCGGCAGGCTGTTGAGAATATGGCGATGCCTTATTTCGCTCATGGTCAGGGCCTTTTCGGTTTCTGTCCGGCACTCGATTTCCCTGTTGAGCTCATTGATCAGCAGCCCCTGCATTTCTTTTGATTTTTCCAGATTGCCGATCAGGTTACGGAAACTGAAAGAGAGAAGCAGAATGCAGAGGGAGCCTAGACCTGCACTGATCAGTAGAGACTGGACGATGAATTGTTTTTTCTCAGCGATTTGCTGCGAAATATCCTGCATGGCGATGATGCCGCCGATGGGTTCCTGGGCGCAGTTTTTAAATCCTTCCAAGGTGTGGACAAGATATGTTCGACCATCTTTAACAATCTGTTCCGCCGGCTTGCTGAAGGTGAAGTCCGGGGGAAGAATATTTGCAATGCGCGACTGGTCTTCAACCAGGGTATGTTGGCCGAAAACCTTATGGTTTTGCGTGTTTCGGGAGGCCTTCTGCCAGAAGTTGCGGGCAAAAAAGGCTGATGTCTCCTTAGCGGTTGAGCGGCGCAGTTCATCGACGATCTCTTCGGTCCGGATGCCGATCTCCAGTGCTCCCACATATTTACCCTCATGGAAAACCGGGTGGATGATACGGTAAAAGGCGCCATATACGCCGATTTCGTAGCCAAAAAGAGGCTTGAAATTATTGTTTACTTTCTGAATGGCAGGCCGTATTTGCCGCAGGTCATCGCCATAAAAGTCCCGCTTATGCATACGGAGAAATGCCTGACCGTCAGGCAGGTGAAAATGCATGACAAAGGTATACGGGTATGATTTTTTCAGGGAGTCGTACATGGGGCGGGTCAGCCTGTAGAGTTTCTCCCTGTCCCGCTCGGCAAATGCCTTGATATTTTCCGGGTTGCTTTCGATGAAGTTAGTGAGCCAGTTGTTGTAAATGGAAAAATAAAAATTCTGGGCAGAGGTGAAAATCTGCTGAAAATCCTTCTTTTCCTCAACAATATAGGAATCAATCTGTTTGTTGTAATTTGCCACCTGGTGGAGAGAGTAGAACAGCGCAAGAACAGTGATGGTCGAGGTGACGAGCAGGATTGCCTTTGTTTGGGCGGTCATTTTCAAGGATTCAAAAAGGTGCATGCGTTGTTGGGATTTTTATGGTGATGAGAATCCTGGGAGTGTTCTCCCTCGGTATGCATAACCTCTTGTCGGGGCTGCTGTTATCGTCTAAAGTAGCCGATGGTAAATCGTACTGTCAAGATTTTCTGCCTATGGGAAGGATTGTTTTTCCCTTGTTTCCAGCCAGGTATTTTCCGGTCAGTTTTGTGACTGATGAAACTAGTCAGGATTTCAGCGGGTTATCCTGTGCAGCAGGTTGATTAGCCAGCGCATCGTGCGCCGCTTCAGCTGCACCGGTGACATTATTGATTTTTTTACGGTTACTTCGTAATATCCCCCCCCCGGTAGAGCTTGAGGTAAAGTAACACGTAGTGGCACCAGGATGTCAAGGAGGAATTTGCAGAAATCATTTATTTTCTCATTGAAGATTAACGGGTTAATTCAGCAATGGCAAATTTCAGTTTCCTGTTCGCTTGCATTTGGTGGTTTGCCGGGATGGCTGGGGATTAAATTGAGATCGGGTGAGCCGGCAAGGCAGTTGTCCGGGGCGACGACATGCTATGCTGAGCGGTAACTTTTCTATATGAGACCGCCGACTGCCAGGACAAAAATCTTTACGGTCCAGGTGATTCATGGTAAAAGTATTGGGATATGATCTGTAGGGCGGGTAGCTCAGCTGGATAGAGTGTTGGCCTCCGAAGCCAAAGGTCGTGAGTTCGAATCTCATCCCGCCCACCATTGATTTTACAAGGGATTCAGGGTTTTCCTGGGTCCCTTTTTTATTGCCTTAAGATTCCTTCCCCGCACTATTCCCTGCAGGCGCTCTTGTTCCCCGCAGCCCATGCCAAATAAATCCACGCATAAAAAAGTCTATGCGGCAACTTGTTAAATCACAGACAATGTCATTAACTTAAGCCTTTTCGCCGGTTGCCTGAGCCCAGGTTCGTCATTCCGGCGAAGGCCGGAATCCAGGTAGTTACGACAATTCTGGACCCCGGCCTTCGCCGGGGTGACGACGAGTGTAGTCAGTTTTTC
>JAHILF010000067.1 GCA_018897105.1 Pseudomonadota bacterium | reverse complement strand
TAAGAAAAACTGACTACACTCGTCGTCACCCCGGCGAAGGCCGGGGTCCAGAATTGTCGTAACTACCTGGATTCCGGCCTTCGCCGGAATGACGAACCTGGGCTCAGGCAACCGGCGAAAAGGCTTAAGTTAACGGCATTGTAATAATATTGCATGCGAACAACCCATCAAGGGCAAATTTGGCTATTACGAATTATTTTCAAAAAAAACACCCGACATTACCTGTATAATCTTTTATTATGTGTGGCAAGCTGCACATTTTGTTGAAATGGCACAATACTATAGGTTGTGCCAGCCAGAAATTACCACATGTAACGTGCTTCATTTTTGCGAACACCTGTTTTTTTATAGTTCTCATGGTAAAAAAAAGTTACATTTGCTATAGAGTGTCACTCAGAAATTAAAGGCCATCTTGAATAATTGCCTTTTCACCCGATTTCTGCGTCACAGCCAAAATGAAAAATGCTCACATATACCTAATATGCTGCGCTTTTTCATTTTAACTGTTTCTTGATCTCAGGCGAAAATTCTAATTATTCAAGACACCCTAAAATCAATAACAGCAACTTCCTGGGAATATGGCTATACGAGAGATCATAAAATATCCCGATCCGCTGCTGCGCAAAAAGGCCAGTCCGATAACCGAATTCAATGCAGAACTCAAGGAGCTGGTGGCAGACATGGCGGAGACCATGTACGCAGCGCCGGGAGTCGGTCTGGCGGCAAACCAGATAGGTGTGCTGCTGCAGATTGTGGTGATTGATGTCAGCCCCAAAGATGACAAAAACAAACTGATCCCCCTGATAAATCCGGAAATCCTGGAAGGCGAAGGATCAGTGATTGACGAGGAGGGCTGCCTGAGTGTGGTTGATTATGCCGCCAATGTGGAACGCTTTTCCCAGATCAAGGTGTGCGCCCGGGATCTTGAAGGCAGAGAAATTGAGTTTGAGGCGGATGGCTGGTTTGCCAGGGTAATCCAGCACGAAGTCGACCACCTGAACGGCAAGCTCTTTATCGATCATCTCAGCTCACTGAAGCGGGCTCTGTACAAGAAAAAACGCAAAAAACAGCTCCTCATAGAGGAACAGGAACGGGCTGAGAATAATGATTAATAAGATCAACCGCATCATTTTCATGGGCACGCCCGACTTTGCCGTTCCCAGCCTGCAGGCTTTGCTCGACCACAAGGAAAATGTGGTGGCCGCGGTGACTCAGCCGGACCGTCCCAAGGGCAGGGGCAGAAAACTCTCTCCACCTCCGGTCAAGATTCTGGCTGAAAATACCGGAATTCCTGTTCTGCAGCCGACCAAAATCCGCACCGAGGAATACCTTGACACCATCCGGGAATTCGAACCCGATCTGATCATCGTCACGGCCTACGGCAGAATCCTGCCCGGACCGCTTCTGCGCCTGCCTCCCCTGGGTACGATCAACGTGCATGGCTCCCTGCTGCCCAAATATCGCGGCGCCGCACCTGTCCAGCGGGCCATCTTGAAAGGCGAAAAAGAAACGGGCATCACCATCATGCAGATGGATGAGGGAATGGATACCGGCGACATTCTCCTGCAGGACAGTTTGCCCATCAAGGCGGATGACACCTCGGCAACCCTGGCGGCAAAAATGGCCAGGCTTGGCGGCAGGCTGCTTATCGAGGCCCTGGAACTGCTGCGCAGAGATGAACTTCCGCCCACCAGGCAGGACAATCATCTGGCCACCGAGGCCCCGCCGCTCAATAAAGATGAGGCGGAAATCGACTGGACCAGATCAGCTTTTGTCATCAGCTGTCTGATCCGTGGTCTTGACCCTTGGCCTCTGGCCCACACTGAGTGTGAAGGACAGCGGCTTCGTCTCTTCAGCCCGTCCGTTATCAGCGGTGAGCCGATGGAACCCCCCGGCACGCTGTGTCGCCTTGACCGGGACGGCATGATGATCGCCACCGGCCACGATTATCTTCTGGTGCGGGAGGTGCAGCGGGAAGGGGCTAAACGCATGCCTGTTCATGCCTTTCTGCAGGGCAGGCCGTTGAAGACCGGCATACGGTTCGGGATAAAATGATTGTTGCGTACGCAGACGCCTTTTCCGGCATAAGCGGCGACATGTTCCTCGGTGCCCTGCTTGATGCCGGGTTGCCTGAAGAGATCCTGAAAAAAGAGCTGGCCGGACTTGCCCTGGACGGCTACCAGCTGCAAACCGCCAAAACCGAGCAGCACAATCTTGCCGCCACAAAAATCACCATTACCATCAACCACGGCCACCATCACCGCACCTTCCGCACCATCAAGAACCTGCTTGAAAAAAGCACTCTTCACCCCGAGGTAAAGGAAAAATCCCTGGCCATTTTCAGCGCGCTGGCCCAGGCCGAGGCACAGGTGCACGGCTGCCCGCCTGATGAGGTGCACTTCCATGAGGTGGGTGCGGTTGATGCAATCATCGACATTGTAGGGGCGTCAATCGGCCTGCATTACTTCGGCATCGAGCAGCTCATCGCCTCTCCCCTGCCCCTGTCCCAAGGCTGGGTGGAATGCGCCCACGGCAGACTGCCCCTGCCGGCGCCCGCGGTCTGCGAGCTGGTTAAAGGCATGCCGGTTTATGGCACGGATCTGGCTCAGGAACTTGTCACCCCCACCGGGGCGGCTATCCTCAAAGGCTGCGGCCACTCCTTTGGCCCCTTTCCATCCATGACCATAGAAAAGGTGGGATACGGGGCGGGCAGCCACAAGTTGGCCGACCATCGCCCCAACCTGCTGCGGCTTGTCATCGGCACTTCCGCAGATGTCGCTGAAGCCCAGGAGGTGGAGGTTATCGAAACCCATCTTGACGACTGGCAGCCGGAAGGTTTCCCCTTTCTCAGCGAGCAGCTTTTTGCCAAAGGCGCTCTCGACGTTGCCGTCATCCCCATGCAGATGAAGAAAGGCAGGCCCGGCTTTCTGCTGCGGGTGGTGGCCGATCCGGCCACTGCCTGGGAACTGAAGCGCTGCATTTTATTCGAGAGTTCGGCCATCGGCCTGCGCTTTCACCGGGAACAGCGCTGGACCCTGCCCCGGACAGCCGGAACGGTTGCCACCAGCCTGGGAGAGGTAGCCGTAAAAAAGGTGACAACCCCCGCCGGGGACATCCTCTATCCGGAATATGAAGATTGCCGCAGGCTGGCCCTGGAAAAGAAAATCCCCTTACAGCAGGTTTACCGGGAAGTGGGCCGGGCATCCCTGGTGGATTTCAGGCCGGCAGGAAACAATACAGAGAAAGAAAGTGTTTAAAATTTTTCTAAAGGCAACGTGCCATTAAGAAGTTCAGGCAGTTTCAACTTAAGGCATTTTAGCTCACTTTAGGCATTTCAGGCACTCTCTATGGATAAACTGATCATGGCCATTGCCTCGGGATTGTACACCGGCTACCTGCCCATCGCGCCGGGCACCTGGGGCACCCTGGTCGCCTTCCCCCTGCACCTGCTGCTCATCCGGCTTTCCCCGGGCGGCTATTATGCCAGCCTGGCCATCATCTTTGTCCTGGCAGTGTTGACTGCCGGGAGCGCGGAAAAGATACTCGACCGGGGCGACCCCGGCATTGTGGTCATCGATGAAATCATCGGCATGCTCATCGGTCTGATCGGTGCGCCGCTGAAGGCGGTGCCGCTGATCATTGCCTTTTTCCTGTTCCGTTTTTTCGACATCGTCAAACCCTTTCCCGCCAACTGGGCCGATGCCCATCTGCACGGCGGGCTTGGCATTGTGCTTGATGACGTGATAGCGGGCATCTACACCCTGCTCGTCATGCAGCTGCTCAAGGTCTGGCTGAACTGGTAGGACTCATCCGGCAATATTTTGCAGGCAGTATCCAGTATCCACGAGAGAAGCTGGAGAGCGCGGTCATGTTTTAATGGGCGTGCCTTTCACGGAACAGCCCGCAACCTGGGATACTTCCGGCGCTGTTTCCCCGATTTCGCTGGAAAAGAGGCAAAAACCGTTTCCGCCACCCTTTTTGGCCTGGTACATGGCAATGTCGGCCTTCTTGAGCAGGTCTTCGGTAGAACGGGCGTCCAGGGGGTAGATGGCAATGCCGATGCTGGCTGCGGTGAAGATTTCTTTGCCTTCATACATAACCGGCTCGGTAAAGGCGGCCAGTATACGCTTGGCCGTATGGACGGCATCCCCTGGCTGATTAATGTTGTCGAGAATGACGGCAAATTCGTCCCCGCCGATACGCGCCACGGTGTCGCACTCGCGCACGCAACCACAGAGCCACCTGGATACGGTTTTGAGCAGGGCATCCCCAGAGGCGTGGCCAAGGGTGTCGTTGATTGACTTGAAGCGATCAAGATCAACAAACATCAGTCCTGCCTGGTGGTTTTCACGATGTGCCTGCTTAAGGGTATGCTGCAACCGGTCGTGAAAGGTCAGGCGGTTGGGCAGGCCGGTCAGAAAATCATACAGGGCCATCTGTTCAAGCTTATGTTCAGCTATTTTACGTTCGGTGATATCCTTGGCCACATAGACCAGACCCTGCGTCGCACTTTCTCCGTCCTTGAGCCGGGAGGTGGATAACAGCACCGGAATTCCTTCGCCATCCCGGGTGAGAAAGGTTTTCTCCGCATTCCGGCACAGGTGTGCCGCAAAATTGCCCTCATCGATAGATCCGGAGTCTGAAGCGGCGTCAGGAAACTCCATGAGAACCATGCTGATATGCCGGCCGATCAATTCATCTTGCTGATAGCCGAGCAGATCAAGGGTCGCCCGGTTGACGCTGCGGATGAGAAAGTCGCCGGAGGTTACAATGAGGCTGTCATTCATGTTGTGCAGAATGCTTTCAACATAGGCTTTGGAGACCGTGGTGTTTACCAGGTCTTTTGTCATCTTGATAATAGCCACTCCCAGTTCACCTATTTCATCGCGGGCATCCATAACCTCCAGAGCGGGGAAACTGCGCTGCCCCCGACCGAAAGCCCGCACTGCTTCCTTGATACGGGCCAGGGGATTGATCAGGGTCCGCTTGGCTGTCCAGTTTACCACCAGTGACATGAATGCCAGCAGTGCGATAAAAAAACCGGTAAGCAGGCGGTTGTTCCCACTGGTCATATCCATCAGTGCGGTTACGTTGCGCCTGAAGGATTCACGGTAGAAGTCGGCAAAATATTCTAAATTGTTCTGGATGTCCTTTTGGGACGCGGCCAGCTGCTGCAGTGTTGCGATGTGCCCGTCAGGCTCATCGCCCCGGGCCAGGACAGGATAAAGCCGCATGGCCTGCTGGGAATAGACACGGTAGTTCTTTTCCAGTGCCAGCAGGGCTTCATTCCTGTCAGGAGGCAAATTGCGACGGATGCGGTTCGTCTCGATAATTGCCTCGATGCTGGAGAAGATTTTCGGCGCGAGTGCATTGGCGTTATCCGCGGCTTCAGGCAGACCGAGCAGGAAACTTTCTTTGTATAAATTCTTCTGTACGACAAACTGGTTCAGCAGTTCGTTACTGCGCATCGCCTGGCAGAAATCCAGGTCTCGGATATGGATGAGGTGGGTTTTGAGCTGATCATTGGAGTACAGGGCAAAACCGGTTGCCACGATAAACCCGACAAAGGCCACATTGACACAGAGCCAGATTTTTTTTCGTATGGTGTTGGTCAGCCGCACGGAATATTTATCTCTTTATTTTAACTGAATCTTTTTTATTGTATCATCAAGCTGGCGAATATCGATATAGCCAATCATCTTCGGGTCAGCGGAGACCGCCGCTTTCACCGCCTGATCGTCGGGTTGTTGCTTCGGCGGGATGCCTGTCCCGGAAAAAAGCGCCAGTTTCCAGTACATTTGAAACTGCCGCGGTGATTTGTGCAGAATTTCGAGAACAAAACTCTGGTGAACTTCACCGTCTGCCTGCAGAACCACGTCAATTCCCTGCCCATTGGGCCAGAATGTTTTCCTGCCCAGAAAAATCTTTTTGACTTCATTCCTATCCAGGGTTTCAACCGGATTTTCTTTGTTAACCACCACCGCGAAGTCTGCGGCCGCAACCGCAGTGGGCAGCAGCGTCAGAAGGAAGATCAGGATCAAGCGGTTTGGCAGCATCACCGTCACCTGCCTAAAAATTGAATGAAGTCTTGAGGACAAAATAACTCCAGTCCCTCTCGACCCCCTCCGGATTGAAAATCGGCAGTTGCAGCGCGGCCCCGTCGACCATGTGGTATTCGGCCTTGATCAGCCACTGACTGTTGATCTCCCAGTGCAGCCCCACCCCCAGGTCTTTACGCCAGCCGAGAAAATCCGGCTGGCCCTGGGCGACAAAACTGCTGCCGTCGCGATCATACTTGTCCGCATAAAAAACATCGTACAGTACCGACGCTCCAAGCTGGTCCAACAGATGATAGCACAGCTGGACATAGTACCCCTGGGACCGACCATCGGGGATATCACTCCCCAAAACCTCACGGTCGCCGGTTTGCTCTGTATATTCGGCAGCAACAGTCCATTTTTGGGCGGAATATTCCATGGACAGGACAACAAAGTCTTTCATGGTACCCTGGGCATCGCCCCGGGCCGCACCGAGATCAAAATCGAAGTCGGTTTGCCCGGTAAAATAAGACACGCCGAACCGCAGCCCATCAAACGGTGGAGTGTAAACCAGGGAGCCGCCGTACACATACCTGTTGTCGGCCTCAATATCAGTAACCGCACCGAGATGTTTCATCTGGGCGATTCGGGTTGCCAATTGTTCCATGCCGCGCGCCTGCCCTGAATCCCCGCGGAAATCAACCCGGCCATAATAGGCCTGATATTCGAGATCACCACTCCGTCCTAAGGAGAAATTACCATAGAGACTGCCGCCCACGGCAGCGACCACAAGGGTCCGCTTGTTTTCGTCGTAGATGCTCTGCGGCAAAAAGACCATGGGCCGCAAAAAATCGGAGTCGCGCCCCTGATTATATAACCCGATGGGCAGTTTAACCTTGCCAAACCGCATACCGAGCCAGTCATGCCAGCGATAATCCGCCATGGCCCAGTCGATCAGGACGTCATTGTTCCCTTCTGCACCGGCATCCCGGGAGAGCAACTGCAGGCCGAGACGCAGGTTGTCAGTCACGGCCGAGTTGAGCGTCAGTGCAAATTCGTTCAACTGGAAAGAACCATCCTGGGAATCGCCGAGAAAGTTGTTGCCGGAACTTTTTATGTAGCCTTGGGACAAAAAACCGTTGATACTGAGATGTTCGCCGAGATCAAAAGCATGGCAGGGAGGAATCGCGGCCAGAGAGATCAGCCCGATCAGCAGGATGTAAAAAGTACTCAGCGACCGTTTCATATTACCTCAATCGGAATTCTCGATCATGAACTATTGGCATGGATGCCATGTTAAAGAACCTGCAGCGCCGCTCCAATCTCCTCCTGCAGGCCGGCAATGACCCCAAGGGGATCTGCGGCGCGGGTGATGGGTCTGCCCACCACCACGTAATCCGCCCCATTGGCAATGGCCTTGCTGGCGGTCATGATGCGGGTCTGGTCATCGCTGCCGTCATCAATATTGGCCCCCGGCCGGATGCCGGGAGTAACGATCAGCAGTTTATCGCCGAGTCCCCGGCGCAGCCTGGCCGCCTCAAGGCCTGAGGAAACCACCCCGTCGCAACCCAGTTCCAGAGCCCTCTTGGCCCGGAAGTACACCAGGTCCTCGATGCTGCCGGTCATGCCCATGGCCCGCATGTCCTCTTCGCCGAAACTGGTCAGCACCGTCACCGCCAGAATTTTCAGGGCGGTATTGTTGCCGCTTCTAGCGGCAAGGGAGGCGCGGATAATCGGGTCATTGCCGTGCACGGTGGCAAAGGTCACGCCCCGGTCCTGCAGCTGCATCATGGCAAGTTTGACGGTTTCCGGGATATCAAAAAATTTGAGATCAACCATCACCTTGTGGCCCCGGTCGATAATCCAGTCCACCGTATCAAACCAGCCGGCCAGAAACAGCTGCAGCCCAACCTTGTAAAACTTTATTTTCCCCTCTGTTTTCCTGACCCATTCCTTTGCCACCTCGGGCTCCGGCACATCAAGGGCCAGAATGATCCGTTCGTCCAAAGGGATAATTTTATTTTCCATTTTCCACCCGGCTGAAATTAAAAATTGATAATTGAGGTTTGACCGTTATAATACCCGAAAACCGGCCGAGCCGGAAATTGAAAATTATACATACCTCCACATCCATATGACTCCTAACAACAGGGATACGACTTCATGAGCTCACCGCTACGCCCGGACAACTATGCCCGCCACACCCTGGAACGCTATACCGGCTCTCCGATCAAGGAATTCTGCTCCCACATCCTGATCTGCAACTTTCACCGCTATATCAGATCCTTTGCCAAAATTTCCGGGAAACCGATTCTCTCCAACAACTGGAGCGTTGTCCATGACCATGACGCGGACATCTCCATCATAAACTACGGAGTCGGATCTCCCTCCGCCGGCATTGTCATGCATTGCCTCTCCTTTCTCGATGAACTCAAATGCGTGCTCATGCTGGGCATGTGCGGCGGCATCGATGACTCCCTTGACATCGGCGACCTGCTCCTGCCCACGGCCAGCATCAGGGACGAAGGCACCAGCGCCCACTATCTGCCCAAGGACGTTCCCGCCCTGCCCACCTTCGGCATGAACCGGGTGGCCGAAGAGGTCATCATGCAGGAGATCAACAAGGTGCCGAAGTCCGGCATCATGCATACCACCGACTACCGCATGTGGGAATTTGACAGGGAATTCATCGATTATATTCTCAAACACCGCATCATCGCCATTGACATGGAGATCGCCACCCTCTTCTCCGTCGGCTACGCCTTGAATGTCCCCACCGCAGCCCTCATGCTCGTCTCGGATCTGCCCTTGAAAAAGGGCGGCATCAAAAGCAAGGACAGCGCCTCGGAAATTTTTGAAACCTATACGGAACAGCATCTGGACATCGGCATCAAAATTCTCCAGGAAGTAAAAAAACAGAACTATCCCATCAGGTAAACCAATGAACCGTATTGATTTCCATGCCCATGCCTTCCCGGATGCCTTGGCGGCCGCGACCGTCCCTTTCCTGGAACAGAAGGGCGGGGTACGCGCCGCACTCGACGGCCGGGTGAGTTCCCTGCTCGCCTCCATGGATGAGGCCGGCATTGGCAAAAGCGTGGTCTGCTCCATCGCCACCCGGCCGAAACAGTTCCGTGCCATTCTCGACTGGTCGCGCTCCATCCGCAGCGCCAGGATCATTCCCTTCCCGTCCTTTCATCCTGAGTCGCCCCAGGCCCTGGATGAGATCACCGAGATCCACCGGGAGGGCTTTCAAGGCATCAAGCTGCATCCCTACTATCAGGATTTTTTCCTCGACGAAAAAAGGCTGCTGCCGTTTTTTGCCCGGATAGCCGATCTCGGCCTGATCCTGGTCATGCATACCGGATTCGACATCGGCTTTCCCCGAGAACTGCGGGCTGATCCTGCCAAGATCGCCGCTCTGCTGCGACAGCTGCCGGAACTGAAATTCATCGCCACCCATCTCGGTTCCTGGCAGCAATGGCAGGAGGTGCACGAGGAACTGGTCGGCACCAAGGTGTATTTCGACATCGCCTTTTCCCTGGAATATCTGCCAAAGGAGATGGCCCGAAAAATTATCCTCTCCCATGCCCCGGACCGAGTCCTTTTCGGTTCCGATTCGCCGTGGGCGGCCCAGCAGAACACCATCAAGCTCCTGCAAAGTCTTGATCTGGGTCAGGAAAGAGAGGAGCAGATCCTGGGGGGAAACGCGGAAAAACTGCTCCAGTAATTTTTTGTATGTATCCCCGGAGCGGCAAATGTTGCTGCCGCGGCTCAGTCATCTGCTGATTCCTTTCCCAGCATATGCTGCCCCTGATGCCCGCCCGATCGGCCCGGGGCATCGGGAATTACCCGTTAACCCCCATCTCCGCAAGCGGGAACAACGAAGCATGAAAGTTCGCGGGGAGCGGGCCTTGCCCGCGACCTTTGGCATTGCCAAAACTCCGTTATCGGGTTCACTGATGGCGACATCCTGCCATTCCACCACAATGCCCTGCCGCAGGTCTCCCCATCTGACCGTCAAAACAGACAATCCATACCTGCCAGTTTTGCAAAAATCATGCGCCACACCCATCTGCCTGGCAGAGGGAAAGGCCGTGTTCCGGCAATGCTCACGAATCTGGCAAATGCTTAGGAGCCGTTACGAAATAACATGGCCATTTTTTTCAATTTCGTTACGGCTCCTTATGCCGTTCCGCGCATTTCTCTGGCCATGTTATTTTTTTACAACGGCTTAGAGCTTACCCATAAATAAGCTTCTCAGAAATCACGCCGTACTGTGAAACGAAATATTTCTCATTCCCACGGGGCTCGCTTACCTTTGATTGCAAAAAGAGCAAAAGTGGCCCCAAAAAGGGGTGCGGGAACAAAAATTTTCTTCCCGAGCAAACTCTTCATCATGAACCGATAAAAAGGGGCTGAAAACGAACAGGAACTGGTGAACAGTAAACCAGAAACTGGGGAGAGAAAGCAGAGGGGAAAAGCAAAAGAGAAAGAAACGGAAATTCTGTTTTTCCGGCAGCAGGATTTCCCGGGCCGGCAGGAGAAATACATGACCGGCTCTTATTTCACATCGCAGACCACCCGGCCGCCGACACGATAGGCGCCGCTGTCGAGGTTATAGCTCATACCGGTGCCTCGCACCGTGATATCCTTGCTCTTAAAAAAGATTTGGGCAGCGGTTTTGATCGTTTTGTACGGGATCAGATAACGTAGCGTATCGGCCCTCAGTTCATACCTGTTTTTGGCAATAACAACGACATCCTCAACCAGGGTCAGAATCCGCTTGTCAGCGTCATAAAATCCCTCGCCTCCGGTGATGTGTGCACGCTCCCTGCCTTTATCAAAGAGCAGGGCATCAACCTTGCTCAGCAGCAACGAATCCATGCCCCGGCGGCCGCTCCGCACCTTGGCGGCATTCAATACCAGATCAACCTGGCCGTTTTCATAGCGGCTCAGCTGCACATCGGTCAGGGTAAAACTTTTATCCGGCACAGAGTTACCGGGTTTCACCTTGAGATTCCCAAGGGGTGAAAGAAATTCTTCCAAGCCAGGCTTCCAGGCAGGACTGGTCAGCAGCAGCGCCAGAGGAACTATCCACAGCAGATTTCGGGAACCGGAAAGCATCATAATCAGGAAAGATACTGCCCCAGCAGTTCGTCATAGAGCCCTTTGGCATCAAGGATCAGGTCGCACACCTCGCGTACCGCGCCGTTGCCCCCCGGTCGTCTGGCAACATAATCCACCGCCTCGATGACCTCGGGCACGGCATCCGCCACGGTGGCGGAAAAACCCACCCTGGTCAGCAGGGCCAGATCGAGCCAGTCGTCACCCATGTAGGCAACCTGCTGGGGAGCAAGCTGCATTTCGGCGATAATCTCTTCAAATACCGCAACTTTATTGCGTTTCCCCTGGTAAACCCGGGTGAGATTCAGGTCCTGGGCTCGCCGGTTCAGGGCCTTGGAGCTGCGCGCCGTGATGAGTCCGATTTCCACCTCAGCCTTGCGGAGCAAATTCATGCCGAAACCGTCCCGGGAATTAAAGGTCTTTATCTCGCTTCCCTCATCGGTGTAGGAAATAGAGCCGTTGGTAAGCACGCCATCCACATCAAGCAGCAGCAGCTTCACCTCTTTGGCCTTGGGCAGACACCTGCGCCAGGCATAGCCTTTTTCCTGGTTTTCCTTGCGGCTGGCGGCCTTTTGCAAAAGAGCCCTGGTGAACTCGCAGTCGCCGGGATAAACACCAATTTTATTGGGAGCAGGACAGGATTCGTCGTTTTCATGCATGGGTTATGCACTTTCCTTTTCAGTCTTGGCAGTGGGATTCGCAGAGGGCAAAGCCCCCGGCAACAGCTTATCAGCCAAGCACTACAGGCTGTCGGCCATCTTATGGATGGCCACAATGGTGGTGAGCAATGATTCAAGCTGGTCAAGGGGCAGGGAATTCGGTCCGTCGCACAATGCCTTTTCCGGCTCGGGATGGACCTCCATGAAAATTCCGTCCACTCCGGCCGCCACCGCGGCGCGGGTCAGCGGGGCGATGAACTGGCGCTGTCCGCCGGAACTGCCGCCGGCGCCGCCCGGCAGCTGCACACTGTGGGTGGCGTCATAGATGACCGGACAACCGAGGGAACGCATGATGGGCAGGGAACGCATATCCACCACCAGATTATTATAGCCCAGAGTGGTTCCCCTTTCCGTCAGCAGAATATTGCGGTTGCCGCTTTCCCTGATCTTGCCCACCGCATGCTCCATATCCCAGGGGGCCATAAACTGCCCTTTTTTGACATTCACCACCTTGCCGGTGCGGGCCGCGGCCACCAACAGATCGGTCTGCCGGCACAAAAAGGCCGGGATCTGCAGGATATCAAGCACCTGGGACGCCTGTTCAACCTGGGTGACATCATGCACATCGGAAATAACCGGGACCTGAAACTCCTGACGGATGGCGGCCAATATACGCAGTCCCTCTGTCAGTCCCGGTCCGCGATAGGAGGCAAGGGAGGTGCGGTTGGCCTTGTCAAAAGAGGCCTTGAAGACAAAAGAGATGCCCAGCCGGCCGGCAACCTCCTTGACATGGGAGGCAATGCGGCGGGCGATCTCCTCGGACTCGAGCACGCACGGTCCGGCAATGAGCAGCAGCGGGTGGCCGGGACCGATGCGGAAAAAATCCTTAACCACTACGCTGTCAATCATTTTTTCTCCATCCTGGTCTTGAAGGTCTCCGGCTCACGGGAATAGCGGTTGGCTTCGTGCCAGTCAACAACCTTGTTGACACAGCGTTGTCTGAGGGATTCCTCAAAACCGACCATGCCCAGATTTTTTCCCTTGCGGATCTCATCAACGATCTGGTTTTCCTTGGCCTGCCGGATCAAACTGGCAATCGACGGGGAATTCATCAGTATCTCCATCACCGAGGCCACCCCGTTACCATCCGCGGTGGGGATCAGCACCTGATTGATCACCCCCAGCAGAGAACTGGAAAGCTGCATGCGGATGAAATCCTGCTCATCCGAGCTAAACTCGGCAATTATCCTGGTAACAACCGCCGAGGCGGTTCTGGCGTGCAGGGTGCCCAGCACCAGATGTCCTGTTTCAGCTGCCTTCAGGGCAATTCTGATGGTTTCCACGTCACGCATTTCCCCCACGACAATGACATCGGGATCATGGCGCATGGAGCAGCGCACCCCATCGGCAAAGGTAACGACATCAACGCCGATCTCCCGCTGGGAAACGTTGCAGAGTTTGTGTTCGTGGATAATTTCGATGGGATCTTCAATGGTGATGATATTTTTGTTGCAGTTGGAATTGATGTGGTCGATTAGGGTGGCCATGGTGGTGGTCTTGCCGCTGCCCGTCGGACCGGTGATGATAAACAGACCACGGTCATGCACCATGGCGGCGCGCACCTCCCGCGGGATCTGCAGCTCATCAAGGCTGAACATGACATTGCGGAAATGGCGCATGACTATGCCGATGCCGCCTCTCTGCCGGAATATGGCGATGCGGAAACGGTTTTCCCCAAAATCATAACCAAAATCAGTATGGCCGTTTTTGGAAAGGTCCACCATGCAACGGGGTGGAGTCAGGGCACGCATGACTCGTTCGATATCATCGGCGGTCAGCGGGTCTGCCTGCATGCGCACCATTTTGCCGCCGATCCTGAGAGTCGGAGGAATACCCTCTGACAGATGAATATCATTGGCATTATGGCTTATGGCTATTTGAAAGAGCTTTTCAACCATACCTACACCCCACTCCTCAACTCTCAATATGACTCAATTAATCGGCAGTAACCCCAAATCAGCAGAACATCAGATTTTTCGGGAAAACTCCAGCGCCGCCTTGATGAAATCGCGGAATAACGGATGGGGAGCCATGGGCTTGGACTGGAACTCGGGATGGAACTGACAGCCGAGAAACCAGGGATGATCGGCAAGCTCCACAATTTCAACCAGGGTATTATCCGGGGATGTGCCGCTGATGATCAGACCTTTTTCCTCCAGTTCTTCCCTGAACGTACAGTTGAATTCATAACGGTGGCGGTGGCGCTCGTTGATGTTCTCCTCCTGATAGGCGGCAAAGGCCAGGGTATCCTTCTTCAGATCGCAGGGATAGCTGCCGAGCCGCAGGGTACCGCCCATGTCGGAGGATTCATCCCGCACCTGTTGCTGGTTGGTGCGGTGATCATACCACTCCTTCATCAGATAAATCACCGGGTGCTGGGTGTCTGCAGTGAATTCATTGCTGTTGGCGTCTTTCATGCCGCAAAGCCTGGCAAATTCGATGACCGCCAACTGCATGCCCAGACAGATGCCGAAATAAGGGATCTTGTTTTCCCGGGCATAGGTGATACCCCGAATCTTGCCGTCCACCCCGCGTCGGCCGAAGCCGCCGGGTACGAGAATACCGTGGCAGCCGGCGAGCAGCTCTTTGGCGGATTTGCTTTCCAGGTCCTCGGCATTGACGTAACGCAGCTCCACTTGGGTGTCGTTTGCCACTCCGCCGTGCACCAGGGCCTCATGCAGACTCTTATAGGACTCCTTCAGATCAACATACTTGCCGATGATGCCGATCAATACCCGGTGGGCCGGATTCTTGATTTTGCGGATCAGTTCCTCCCACGGCTCAATACGCGGCGCACCGGTCCACACATTCAGCAGTTCAAGGATCTTGTTATCCAGACCTTCCCGGTGGAAACAGAGGGGAACCTCGTAGATGCTCTCCACATCCTGGGCGGTGATAACCGCATCGGTGGGCACATTGCAGAACAGGGAGATCTTCCCTTTCAATTCCGGGGTAAGCAGTGCTTCCGTGCGGCAGAGCAGAATATCGGGCTGGATACCGATGGCCCGCAGCTCCTTGACGCTGTGCTGGGTGGGTTTGGTTTTGACCTCGCCGGCAGCCTTGAGATACGGCACCCAGGTGACATGGATGAAAAGGGAATTTTCCCGTCCCACATCCAGACGGAACTGCCGGATTGCCTCCAGGAAGGGCAGGCCCTCGATGTCGCCAATGGTGCCGCCGATCTCGACAATGGCCACATCGGCGTCGCCGTCCAGCTGATTGATGGCATTCTTGATCTCATCGGTGATATGGGGGATGACCTGCACCGTGCCGCCAAGATATTTGCCCTGGCGTTCCTTGGTGATCACCGAGTGATAGATGCGGCCGGAGGTGTAATTATGCCGCTGCCCCAGCTTGGCCGAGGTATAACGTTCATAATGGCCCAGGTCGAGATCGGTCTCGGCGCCGTCATCGGTGACATACACCTCGCCGTGCTGGAACGGATTCATGGTGCCCGGGTCAACATTGATATAGGGATCAAGCTTCTGCATGGTGATGGTGAGCCCGCGGCACTCCAGCAGGGCGCCGATGGATGCAGCGGCAAGGCCTTTTCCCAGTGAGGAAAGAACACCGCCGGTAATAAAAATAAATTTCGTTTTGGGGGGTTGTTTTGTTGTTTTCATGAAGGTCACTATATAGCAACTGCCAGCTATTTTCCAATAAAAAAAGTTGATAAAAAGACAAGAAAACAAACAACAATTTTGTAGGGAAAATCAGAAGTTTTTTTCGATTACCAACCAAATTCAGCGGGCGGAATTGCCAAAGGCCCCGCCAGGCGCATCGCCGCAGCTGGCGCAACCCGTTATCATAGTCCAGGTTTTCCCTGCTTAACTCAAAAACGGAGGCCAGCAGAATTTTTTTTGCACTCTTCAGCAATTTCGGGTTATCTGTTGTCATGATCCTACGTATACTTTTCTGCATACTCATCATCTGCACCGGTTGCAGCAGGGATGAGCCCCAAGAGCAAAAACAGCAGCCCGCTACGGTAGCGGCCGCAGTCCATGCCTATTCCTGCCTGGACTGTCATCAGGTTGAACTGGACAGCCTGCATGCCGGCATCATTTGCACCGACTGCCATAACGGCAGCGCCAGTGCCTCCTCAAAGGAAGCGGCCCATACCAACCTGCAAAAACAGCCGGCCCATCCCCTGCTTCTCGAGCGGACCTGCGGTACCTGCCATGAAAAGCAGCTCGGCAATGCCTGGAAATCGCTGCATTTCACCCTGAAAAAGGAGATCAATGCAGTACGGCGTGCCTTCGGCGCCGACCAGGACCTTGCCTCCCTGGTTGATATTGCCCAGCAAGAGGAAATAGGCAGCCCGCTTGACCTGGTGGACGACATGCTCAGACGCCGCTGCCTCCGCTGCCACCTCTATTACAGCGGGGATAATTATCCGGAAACCCGGCATGCTACCGGATGCGCGGCATGCCACATGGAGTTTGCCCAGGGTAAGCCGGTCTCCCATGCCTTTATCAAATCCCCGCCTGACAGCCAGTGCCTGCATTGCCACTATGGCAACTTTGTCGGCGCGGATTACGTCGGACGCTTTGAACATGACTACCACTGGGATTACCGCACCCCGTACACCAAGACGGGCGAACCGCCGCGACCATACGGAGTGGAATATCACCAGCTTTCCCGCGACGTGCACAGTCAGGCCGGACTCTCCTGCATTGACTGCCATAGCGGGACGGAGCTGATGGGCAACGACGTGAAGGCTATCACCTGCGCCGGCTGCCACCAGTGGCAGCTGGGGGACAAAATCCAGCTGGACAACCTAAAGGACGAAAGCGGCTCTCTCACGCTGACCGGCCGCCTGAGCGGCAAGAGGCTCAAGGTGCCGCAGCTTCGTCACCCGGCCCATGCAACTTACCGCAACAAGGCAGACTGCACGGTCTGCCATGCCCAATGGGCCTTCACCGATGAGGGCACGCATCTCTTCCGCATTGACACCGACGAGTTCACTCCATGGGCCGCCCTGTATGTCCAGGAAAGCTCCGAGGTGGAAGACCAGGTGACCACCTCGCTGTACGGCAACGACACCTATGAGTATGTGTTTATGAGCGACAAGATCACCGGGGAACTCTATTCAGGCATCTGGATGAAAGGCTATGAAATGCGGCGCTGGGAGTTTCCCATTATCTGCAGGGATGAACAGGGCATGCTGCGCATCTGCCGTCCCCTGCTCGACCTGCATCTCACCTTTGTCAACGAAAACGAGGAACTGGTCTTTGATGCCCTTGCCCCGGACAGCGGTCCTGCCATGGGGCTGGTGCCCTATACCCCACACACCATCGGCAAGGCCGGCGCCTTTTTCAAGGACAGACTCAAGGAAAACCTTGAGCTGCTCAAGGAACCCCTTAATATGGAAAAAAATCAACTGCCAAACAAAAATCCATGAAGCTATTTTTCATCCCCATCCTTCTTTTCATACTGCTGCTCCACGGCTGCGCCACCAAAACGGCTCCGCCGCCCCCCCCTCCCGCCATGCCCGGAGCCATCACTCCCACCCAGCGGCCCTATAAGATCATGGGCAAGACTTATTACCCCCTGCCAAGCTCAGAAGGGTATGAGGAAAAAGGTATTGCCTCCTGGTATGGCAGCCAGTTCCATGGCCGCAAAACCTCCAACGGCGAGGTATACGACATGTATGAAGAGACAGCGGCCCACAAGACCCTGCCCATGAATACCCAGGTGCTGGTGCAAAATCTGGAGAACGGCAGGGAGATGGCGGTCAGGATCAATGACCGGGGCCCCTTTGTCAAAGACAGGATCATTGATCTCAGCCTGACCGCGGCCCGCAAACTCGGCATTGTCAACCAGGGCACGGCAAAGGTCAAAGTGACTGCCCTGGGAGAAGCAAGGACGTACCGGCAGGGCAACAGGGAAGTCGCCCGCTTTCTGCCCCACCAGGATTTCCAGCATGGCGATTTCTATGTGCAGATAGGCTCTTTCACCAACAAGAATAATGCCATGCGCCTGCAGGACAAAATGAAAAAGCAGGGCAACACTGTCGTCATGACCCAATTCGGCCGCGGCGACAGCCGCTTTTACCGGGTCCAGGTTCATGCCGGCTCGACGCTGACCGTGGCCAGAAACATGGAAAAGGAGTTCAACAGCAACGGCTATCCCGATGCCTTTGTTGTGGCCCGCTGAGCGGTTTGCCGTTAATGTAACACTGTGCTCACAGAAACACATGAGTGTGAAAAATGAATTATGAAGGATGAAAAATGTCTAACCCAATTTACCAGATGGATAAACAATGCAAATCCGCCAAGGAGTTCATTGATTTTTTTCTGGCAGAGCTGCTTTTCAAGCCGCAACATATTTTTGATGCCAACAGGCCTGGATTGAATGGGTATATTTTTCGTGGTCAAGCATGTTCGCTGCCATTACTGGCCAGTGCTTTCCGCCCTGGTGATCCATTAAAAGTATACACACCCCAAACACCGGGGAAAAATAAATGTAGTGAGATTGATAAAAGGCAATGGGATTTGGGCTGGCAACTTAAAGCTGAATTGAGGGCAGTCTTTCTTTTTCTTGAAGAAGCGGATAAGCAGGGAATAGTCACTCCATTAGAATATATCAATACGCGGGAGCACCAGGATTTAATTAAAAATGCCTTAAACCGGGAAAAAGATGCTGATTATGACTCGCCTTTTCCAGCCCCTCATCTCTTAACTAATCTAGCCCTGGCCCAACACCATGGTGTGCCAACCCGACTTATTGATTGGTCTGAATCACCTTTTATTGCGGCATTTTTTGCAGCGTTGGCATATGGTGCCACTGAAAGCGTGTGCCTTGACGAGAAAGATTTGATTTCAGTATTTTTTTTGAATACAGATCCGATAAGAAATGGTCATGCAGGGATATCATTAGTGAGCGCACCAAGAAGAAACAATACCTTTTTACACGTTCAAAAGGGTCTTTTCACATACATTCCAAACGCAAATGCATTCTTTCTCCATGAAGGAAGATGGCCGACATTGGAAGATATAACCGAGAGCTGCGGCGAATTAAAGGGGGCTTTGGGTAGATTTCAATTACCGGCATCTCAGGCAAAAGAACTGCTTAAATTGCTTTATCTTCTGGGCATAACAAAATCGTCCTTGATGCCAAGCCTGGACAATGCGGCTAATGCCTTTCAATATAGAAAAACAATTTTTAGCTGAAGGATTCCATCGTCTCGCATCTAATATTTTTTGAAGTTGCAGCGCTGCGCACCGACGATATACCGCAGAGCTGAATGAACGAGGATAAATCAACATGCTCAACTCACTGACAATAAAAAACTTCACTGCCTTTGCGGATGCCGAGTTTTCATTTTCTCCTGGCCTGAACGTCTTGATCGGCGCCAATGGCACTGGCAAGACCCATATCCTGAAACTGGGATACTTATTCAGCCGGGCTTGGCCGGACCTGACGCGCAGCAAACTGAGATTAGATAAAAAACGTACTGATCCTTATATGGAAGAACGTCTTGCTGGATTGTTTCGAGTATCGGAACTTGCCAGCCTTGTGCGCCAAGGGCATAAAAACGGCGCCTCGCTCGCGGCTGATATCGGAGGAAGCATTCCCACACTGATAATCACTGTTCCCGGTGAACAAATACCGCTTCCGTCTCCCAATGAGCCAATGGCATGGGAAATTCATTTGACGCACATAAAAAACCACCCAGCTCAGGTCGAGTCCATCAGGATTCCTGAAAGTGCGGCCACAAACGCCTTTGTCCCCAAGGCTATCTTTGTGCCCAGCAAGGAGATCGTTTCTCTCTTCAAAGGGTTGATCGGCCTTTTTGAAAATTACCGACAATTCCCGCTTGATGAGACGTATAAGGATTTGGCAGTGGCTTTGGCTACGCTTGAACCTGCAGCACCCTCCCCCCTTTTACCAGGAGTAGCGCAACGGATTGCCGCTTTGTTGGGAGGCGAACTCCGATTGGAAGACAATAACCTGATTTTTTTGCAAGATAATGGTCGAAAACTTGAGTCGCAACTCCTGGCGGAAGGCTACCGCAAACTGGCGATGTTGATTTATCTCG
Source organism: Pseudomonadota bacterium (assembly GCA_018897105.1). Classification (GTDB taxonomy): domain Bacteria; phylum Desulfobacterota; class Desulfobulbia; order Desulfobulbales; family SURF-16; genus SURF-16. The sequence goes on along the minus strand of JAHILF010000067.1, from coordinate 7,307 downwards.
TGCGCAACCGCGTGATTGAGGCCGGCAGTACAGTATTCTGGGATGAACCGGAAGCCAATCTGAACCCGGCAGCGCTGCGTTTGCTGGTTGAAGCTCTCCGTCAGATGGTCTGCCAAGGGGTGCAAGTAATTTTAGCAACGCACAGCCTGTTTCTGCTCCGGGAGTTCGAGGTGCTGGGGCGGACCAAGGATCTCCCCAAAATTCCCGAACGTTACTTTGCCCTTAATACAACCAAAAAAGGCGTCGAGGTAAGCGCCGGTGATGATATCGTTTCCATCGATCCATTGGTGTTACTGGATGAGGATCAGGCGCAGTCGGATCGTTTCATGGAGACTCTGGCATGAGCAAGATCACCGATATTGATGGGCAACGATTTTCCTTCCCGCAAGGCTGGCATGTTTTGCCTTATGACAAATCTGTGTTTCATCGCAATCATTTCCAATCATTTGCGGGTGGGACAAAAGCATTGGACCTAGTCGCTATTTCTCCTGAGCAAGTTCTTTGGCTCATCGAGATAAAGGATTACATTCGGAACCGGCGAAGCAAAAAAGGTACAGTTTATTCCGAGGTGGCCGAGAAGGTAAAATCAACCCTTGCTGGTTTGGCCACGGCCAGGATCAGGGCCAATAACAACGATGAATGCGTTTTTGCCAACCAGGCTATGAGCAGCAGAGATCTGCGGGTAGTGCTGTATCTCGATCAACCCCGGCATAACTCCCGGTTATTCAAGCAGGTGGTTGATCCACGCACGGCAACGAAACAGCTACAACGTGCAGTCCGGGCTGTCGACCCGCATGCCATCTGTTGCGGCCACGGAGTGAAGGACCTTGTCATGCCATGGACGGTGCAACGTATGGCGCAGGGATCATCGGGCTGAATATCAGCAAGGGTTTGCCGCCCCATGACTCCTGACTCCTGACTAATGACTTCTGACCTCTTATGAACCGTGATATCATCCATCTGGACATGGACGCCTTTTATGCCTCGGTTGAGGTGCTGGATAACCCGGAGCTGAAAGGACTGCCGGTGATTGTCGGCGGCAACTCCGACCGGGGGGTGGTGTGCGCCGCCTCCTATGAGGCCAGGGCTTACGGCGTGCATTCCGCCCTGGCCATCGTGGTGGCCCGCAGGCGCTGCCCCCAGGGGATTTTCCGGCCGGTGAGGATGTCCCGCTACCATGAGGTATCGGAGCAGGTCATGGCCATCTTCCGCCATTATACCCCCAGAGTGGAGCAGATCTCAGTGGATGAGGCGTTCCTTGATGTGAGTGGCTGCCAGGGGCTTTTCGGCTCTGCGGTGGAGATTGCCGAGATGATCCGCAGGCGGGTCAGAGAGGAAATCGGTCTGACGATTTCAGCCGGGGTGGCCGGTTGCAAACTGGTGGCCAAAATCGCCTCGGACCTCAATAAACCGGACGGCCTGACCATTGTTCCCCATGGCCGAGAAGCCGAATTTCTCGCGCCCCTGCCCATTAAGCGCCTGTGGGGGGTGGGCAAAAAAACCCTGCCGACCCTCAACCTGCTCGGCGTGCAGACCATTGGCGATCTCACCCGTTTCTCCCTTGATTTCCTTGAGAAAAAATTCGGCAAATACGGCCGTCACATGTATTTCTGCGCCAGGGGCATTGATGAGCGCGAGGTGGAGTGCAGCCACTGCACTAAGTCCATCGGCAACGAGGAAACATTTGACCGGGACGTGACCGATCTGCAGCAGATCCGTAAAGAGCTGCTGCGCCTGGCAACCAGGGTGGGAGAACGACTGCGCCGGCACCACTTCAGCGGCCGGGCCGTTACCCTCAAAATTAAATACCATGATTTCATCTCAATCAGCCGCTCCCTGACCCTGAACCAGCCAACCAACGACTCCCGCGAGCTTTACCAGGCCGTACTCAGACTCCTGCCCAAAACCCTGGCCGGAAACAAACCGGTGCGCCTAGTGGGTATAGCCGTGGACAAACTGCAGGAAGATTCCCTGCCCCGGCAGCTTGACCTGTTCGGCAGCAAAAAAACAGACCGCAAAGAATTAAACAAAGCCCTTGACCGGATCAATACCCGCTTCGGCTCCCATACCATCAAACCGGCAGCTCTCACCGACGAGTCATCGGAATCCTGAAGTGGAAAACCAGGGGCAACTCCGGTGCCGTAGGGGCACCCCTTGTGGGTGCCCTCTTCCGCGCGGGCAGCAACTTGGCCATGATGGCACCGAACCACCAGGACAATGGCAAATAACGGGCAGCCCGATCCCAGGGCACCCACGAGGGGCGCCCCTACAGAACATAAAACATGCTTCAGAAACAGCCGGTGCGGATGAACTGCAGTACCAGGTCCGCCACCCGTTGGTTATGGTGGATGTCCAGATGGTTGTAGGGAAGAGTAATAAACTCCTTCTGCCCGGCAAAAGGAACGGAATCCACCGCCACCCTGCCGTCGCTTGAGTGCTTAAAAAATCTGCCGAACAGAATATTGTCCCGGTTGCCGGCGATCACCCCTATCTCCGGCGGCGGGTTGTTCTGGGGCTGGGCAATGACCAGGCCACCGGGCAGGAAGGACTGGATGGGTTTAAAGACCTGCAGGGAGAACCTGAAATACCGCTCCGCGATCCCGGCCAGGCTGGTGCCATTGTTCGGGGTGCCGATCAACACGCAGCGGCCCAGGCCGACAACCATATTGCGGGCCAGATACTGCCGGATGATCAGACCGCCCATACTGTGGCCGACAAAATGTATGCGCTCCCAGTGCCGGGGTTGCTGTTGCAATTTTTCCGCCAGCCGGGCGGTGCACTGGTCAAGGGAGCTAAAGATGGTGGGCAGGGTGGGCCGAAAGGTAGGGTAGCCGTTTCGTTGAAAATATACGGCAAGATATGCCATATCCCGTCTGGTGCGGAAAAAGCCGTGCACCAGCACAATCAATTCATTTTGTCTTTCCATGGATTTTCACCACTCAACGCGGCCAGCCGGGACAGCCGATTTTCACTTTTTGATTTCCTTGACGCGCCCAACGTCACCGCTTTCCAGCTGGACCTTGATGCCATGGGGGTGGCTGGCTGATTTGGTCAAAATATCCTGCACAATCCCTTCGGTCAGTCTGCCTGAACGTTGATCCTGCTTCAATACGATTAACACCCGCAGTCCTTTTTGTATCTCGCGGCGATCAGGAATCCTGGAATTTACGTTTTCAATGGTCATAACATCCTCTCAACCCTGTACACTTTTGTTCTGCCCCTCGGGCAATTTTATCACTCCGACAATCTGCCGGAACCAAGATGCGATCATCCAAACACCATAACACATACAAAGACAAATCTCGTCAGCCTTCGCCTTGGAGAAACAGAGGCCACAGCAACCTGTCGGCATTTACCAACACCTTACTGCAAAAGGGCTGACCGGGAAAAATAGTATTGCTGTTTTCCAGTAAATGCACTTGCACCGACCCTGCCGACATATTATAAACCATGAGCATACGACCCCATTCAAGAACCCTAACTAAAGGAGTAAGAGCATGCGGCAACGATTCATGAAATCCATCAGTTTTTTTCTCATCTTTTCCTTCCTGTTGCTTGATTTTACCGTGCAGAAGGCCAAAGCCGAGATGATCGACACCGGCAGCATCGTCACCTTGGCCAAACAGGGAAACGCCCGGGCACGGGTTATGTCCTTTCTGGACCGGCAGGACGTGCAGCAGGCCATGGAGCAGCAGGGCATTGCCGCTGAGGAAGCCAAACAGCGGGTTGCCGCCCTGTCCGATGCCGAGGTGATGCAGATCGCCCAGGCCATGGATCAACTGCCCGCCGGCGGTGACGCCTTCGGCGCAATTATCGGCGCTGCGGTCCTGATCTTTATCGTTCTGCTCATCACCGATATTGCCGGGCTGACCCACGTCTTTTCCTTTGTCAATCACCGCAGATAACAGCCATGGGCGCAATTCTCCACGCCGTCGGCAGAAAGGCAGCCTGCCTCTTGCTTATCATGTGCCTGCTTGCGCTTACCGGCTGCGGTATGCTTGCCCAGCAACCCTCGCCCTGGCAGGATGACGCGCCGGAGCGTGTGACCATTGCCGAGGTGCCCTTCTTTGCCCAGAAGGAGTATCAGTGCGGCCCGGCGACCCTGGCCATGGTCCTGAACTGGAGCGGTCTGAAGCTTACCCCAGAGGAACTTGTTTCCGAGGTGTATACCCCGGGCCGGGAAGGCAGCCTGCAGTCCGCCCTGGTCAGCGCGGCACGCCGCCATGGCCGGGTGGCCTATCCCATCTCCGGCATGGATGTGCTGGTAACGGAGCTTGCCGCCAACCATCCGGCCATCGTGCTGGTCAACCTGAGTTTGGACTTTTATCCCAAATGGCATTACGCCGTGGCCGTGGGCTACGACCAGCCTGCCTCGGAAATCATTTTACATTCCGGTACCATTGCCAATGAGCGGCTCTCCCTGCGGGTTTTCAATAATATCTTTGAACGTAGCGATTACTGGGGGCTCCTGGTCCTGCCACCTGACGAACTGCCTGCCACCGTCCGCGAGGATGCCTGGATTGAAGCGGTGCTCGGCTTGGAAAAGGCGAGCCAAAATGATGCAGCGATCATCGCCTATGAGACGGCTCTCAAGAGGTGGCCGGAAAATTTTTCCGCCTGGATCGGGCTCGGCAACTGCAGATACAGGGCGGATAACATGTCCGCAGCCGCCAAGGCCTTCGGCCAGGCCATCCGGCTCGACCCCAAGTCAGGCCCCGCCTTGAATAATCTGGCCTATGTCTTATGGAAACTGGGACGACGCAATGAGGCGTTAAATCTCGCCAGACAGGCGGTGGCGCTCGGCGGGCCTTTACAGGAAAAATTTCAGAAGACACTTACCGAAATTGAGAACAACCCCAGCCCATCCTCCACGCCTCGACCCGGGAAAGGCCTTGTCAGATAAGCGGGAGCTGTGCCGTATCGATCAGCTCCTTCTTTCTGCTCAGCGGCATCTTCTTTACCTGATATTCCCTTTTTGCCGCAGCTGACCGCGAGGCAGCCGGTTCCGCATAGACCAGCTCAACCGGCCGACGGGAACGGGTATATCGGGCTCCGCCCCTGGCTGAATTATGCTCACTGATGCGCCTGGAAAGGTTTTTGGCAATGCCGGTATAATAGGAGCCGTCGCCGCAGCAGACGATATAGACATGCCAGCTGTTTTCTGTTTTTTCCATCATCATAAGAACGGGCAGATACCGACCCATAGCAGAATGAGGCAGAGGGCGACCACCACCATGGCCGCGGCCAGAAGTAGCATGGCTTTCCCGTTCACTTTTCCCCCGGCTCCGGCCGGCTGGCCCCGCAGCGCCAACACTGGCTGAATTGTCCTTCGATCTCTTCATGGCAGTCAGGACATTGCCAGGGGTCTGTTGGGATGTTGTCGGTGCGCAGAATCTCCTCAACCAGTTGCCGGCACTGTTCATATCTGCTGTCATCGATCAGCCACAGCTCGGGCCAGCATTCAATGGGCGGCAACTCGCCGGTGGCGGCGGAGAGAAACTGATTCCTGATCACGGTGTGGGTGCCGTGGCTGTCAAGCACATCCTTTACCAGGCCGACCATGGTAATATTGGGCGCGCTGTAAATTTTTTTCACCGCTAAAATCCTTTCCCGGCCAAAGGCGGCCTACCGGCATGCTGACCGTTCAAACGGTCAGCTGCGCCCTGGCCTGCAATTTGGCCTCAATCAGCTGCTTATGGGTCAAACGCAGGAGATTTGCCAGTTTATGGGCAAAATGGTCTTCGTGCTCCTCAAGCCGTCCATCCGCATAGATGATACGCCAGACCGCCTCCATCAACGCCATCTTTTCCGCCAAAGAGTAATGCTGATTCATCTGGTAGGTGAATTGCCAGAGATCAAGAGCATTTTCCCGTTCCGCATTGGCAAGCTCGACCAGCTCATCCACATATTCCGGTGAAAGATTGAATTCAGACCTCAAGGTTTCGAGCACATTGGCCATTTCCTCCTCGGTACACTCATCGTCAATATAGGCGGTCTCAAGCAGCAGGACTCCCGCGGCGAGACGGGTTTTATCCACCATCCCTTTACCCCGCTCTTTCTCGGTTGGTCTGCTGCTGACAATTTTTTTAATCAGATCAAACATGGGTCACCTTTATGCCATCCGTTTAATTCTCTTCCCCTGGCAAATCCAGGCCGGGGAGCTGTGCGGCTAATTTTATTTTGCACCATAACCCGTGAAATCCTGATAGAAAACAAAAAATTTGCCAACAATGCCGACGGTTGGCGCGAAAAATTCGCCCGGTTGTTACCACAGCAGCCTGCGATCTGAGCCGAACTCCATCTTTTTCCCGGTAACCGGATCGCGGAAGCGTAGCGTCTCGGCCAAAAGCTGCAGGGGCCGGTGGAAATCATCCTCAACTTCCGGCAGCAGATCGGGATAATACCTATCGTTGATGATGCCAAAACCCAGCCCGCTCAGATGGACCCGCAGCTGATGCTTCTTGCCTGTTTCCGGCTGCAGGAGAAAGCGTCCCCGGTTTTCCTGCCTTTCCAGGAGCCTGATCCTTGAGCGACTGTTCACCGGGCCAGGGACGGTCTGCATTCTGAACCATGGGTGGCCCGCCTTCAGCCGGTTTGCCACGATCCATTCGGCCTGCAGCGGCTGAACACTGCAGTCGGCTACCGCCTGATAGTTTTTTTCCACCTGACCGTGCATGAAGAGGTCATGGTAAAGCCCCCGGGTTTCCCGGTTGGCGGAAAACAGGACAATACCCGCGGTCTCCCGGTCGATTCTATGCAGCGGAACAAGATCGCTATTGCCCGTTTTCTTTTTCAGCCGGTGCAGTAGACATTCGTTCACATAGGGGCCGGCGGGAACCACGGGCAGAAAATGCGGCTTGCAGGCCACCAGCAACTCGTCATTTTGAAAGACAATTTTTTCCGCAAAGGGGATGACCGGCTCCCTGGTCACCTCACGAAAGTAGTGAATTTTTTTACCGGGAACATACGAGGTCGCAAAGGTTACCGGCCGGCCGTCTCCGTCAATAACCTTGCCTTCGGCAATGCGCATCTCCCAGCTTCCCAGGGGCACGTGCGGAAAACGCATCTGCAGAAAATCCAGCAGGGAAGGATAGGGTTCTGCCATTTGCGGCAGGGTAACGGTGGAAAAATAATCACAGAGAGTCATGGGCAATCCCGCGCCAAGGGCGGTCGGCCCGGCAGATTTTTGGTTTCTCAGCCATCAGCCATCAGCCATCAGCCATCAGCCATCAGCCATCAGCCATCAGCCATCAGCCATCACCCACCAGCCATCCGCCATCAGCCATCAGCCATCAGCCATCAATCCT
>JAHILF010000015.1 GCA_018897105.1 Pseudomonadota bacterium | reverse complement strand
TTGCTCACTTTCTTCCACGGAGGGATATAACTCACGAAGAAGTCTTCCGGCAGATGAGTGTCAGACACCGGCAAAGGCAAGCATCCATTGACTCTGCATACAAACGGCAGAGTGATGGGTAATGTGACAAAGTAGAATTAACAGCTTAACAACTTATCAGCTTGGTGAGAACAATGCGACTGGAGAAATTTTTTAGCGGTGATGTTCAGGATTTTTTTACCGTCAATAATGTCACGGCAAAACCAGGGGATGCGGACAGAAAGCTGATCGAAGATAAAATAACCGGGCACATGGCGAATATAAATAAAAATGCGGTGCCGTTATTTTATGCGACCAAGGTGTTGAATAACAGTTTACAGCTCCAGCCAAATCAGAAAATTGCCAATCTGCCGGAATATGACATCATCATCCATGCCAATAAACCCAAGACAGATGAACATATAGAGTTGTTCTATCTGGACTGGCAGGCAAATAGTACCAGAACCATTAATCTCAAGAGTGAAAAGACGACAAGCCAGCCTCTTTTTTTTATGACAGCAATGATGAATGGTTGCTCTCTGGATTTTAAAGGAGATAGGCAGGCCCCTTTAATCAGCCATATGAATGCCATGGGCGTAAAAATTTCTGAGGCGGAGAAACTGTTGTTGACCGAGGAGGGAGCGCTGGAGGCGGATTATGATCTGCGCGCCCAGCATATGACCAAAGACGCCAAGAAAATTGTGCAGCCCGATCCGTTGAAATTTGTCAAACCCCAGTTGGGGAAGGGGTTGCAGCCCAGTCAATACAGGGATGTTTTTGGCGAAAAGAAAGCGCAGGCCACAAGCGAATTTGCAGGGTTGATAGAGAAGCAGAAATTTTATAAACAAAAGTGGAACACCAATAAACGGATAGAATTTCTTGAAACAAGAATCCAATGTTACGGCATCAGGGATGTCAAGGTAGGGTGGACGTTCTATATGAGCCGTAAATTAATAGGAACAGTGAGATATCGCGAGCATTTCTATAGCAAAAATTGGAAAGAATTTTTTTATTTCCACATCCTGCCGCCGGTGGAGATATTCCCGGACACAACATGCCTCAATGTCTACAAGGTTTGATCCGGGTTGGCATGGTGCTCATTGCTTGGCAAGCTTTCGATGCCTCTTTCTTTCCTGACCGGCCATGCCATGCGATGCGGATATCCCGTGCCCCCCCATAGCTGATCCGTCTCGCCCCAGCCGGCGGTGATCGAGCAGCGTTTGGCCAGACGCCGGCTGGTTTTCCCCTACATCCCCGGACTGCTTACCGGTCTGCCTGCCATCGCTTGCGCCAAAAGCCGGTTGATCGGCGTCTATGGGGAACCGGCCCGGCATAAAGGCAGCATTGCCCCGCCTCGATAAAAAATCTCCCGGATGCCGGCAACCAGCAATTCTTTCCCTGCAAATGGGTTGAAAAAAAAACAATCTGACCATATATTTAGAATTCGTTAAGAAATAATTTGGACAATTCTGACCGTTCCTTTACTGTTCCTTATGTCGTTTTGGTTTTCAGAATGACAATGTTATTTTGTTACAACGGCTAACGGCTTATTGCTTCATACCACCACAGCGGCCGGAGTCCAATGGAACACCCGAAGCCGGGGCGGACATGGTTCCCGGCAGGATGAACAGCGCATAACGGCTAAGGGTGATTTTGTCTGATCTGGAAGAAAAAGGCCAACGGAGTAAGGGATGGAATTGCGTGCACGTTCGACGATCCTGCATATTTATTTTTTCTGTACTTTTATTGTGGTGTTGCTGCTGTGCCGGAATTATCTCAGGGAAATCCCGTTTGCCGATCCGTGGACAGTTTTCTTCACCTTCCTCACCTATCTGAGCTATGGCGCGATCTATCTGCTGCCTGCCGCTGTTCTGACCATCCTCGTCCACCGGTTGCTCGTCGGCTGGGAACAGAGAAAAAGGCAGGTGCGCCGCTGGAGTTGGGGGCTCGTCTACACCGTTGCCGTGTTGACCACCTCGGCCACGACCATCCTGCTCTTTGCCGATCAACTGATTTACCGGATTCTGGGCTTTCACCTCAACGGCTTTGTCTGGAATCTGATCACCACCCCCGGGGGGCTCGGTTCAATGGGGGGGACGGTGACGGCCAACGCCACCTACGGGGTCATCTCAACCGGTTTTGTGCTGCTGCAGATGCTGCTCATGGCCCTCATCCACCGGGGCTGGTTGCGCAGCGGGAGGGCCGGCCGGCATCTGCCGCTGCGGCTTAGCCTGCCGGGCAGGAAATTTTTTGTTGCGGCAATCATCGGCATGGCGCTGACCCAGAGCGTCATTTACGGCCTGAGCAACCTGCAGAACCGCGAACCCGTTCTTGACGCCGCGCGGGCCTTTCCTCTCTATCAGCCCCTCACCTTCAGGAGTCTGGCCAAACGTTTCGGCTACCCGGTGCGGCAGAATCCGGACATCAGCATTGAACCGCAAGGCGGCCGCCTCGTTTATCCCCTGGCCGCGCTTGCCATGCAGCGGCCGGAAAAACCGTTGAACATCGTCTGGCTGGTGGCGGAATCCTGGCGCTGGGACATGCTGGACCCGGAAATCATGCCGGCGACCTGGGCCTTTGCCCGGCAGGCCAGTTTCTTCAGGGAGCATTACAGCGGCGGCAACGGCACCCGCATGGGCATGTTCACCATGTTTTACGGCATCCACGGCGCCTACTGGTTCCATTTCCTTGAGGAGCGGCGCAGTCCGGTGATCATGGATGTGCTGCAGCAGCAGGACTATCAGCTCAGCATGTATACCAGTGCCAAGTTTTCCTATCCGGAATTTGACCAGACGATCTTTGCCCGGGTGCCGGGCGAGGCGCTGCACGAAGCGGATGAAGGGTCCGGCTGGCAGAGCGACAGAAAAAATGTGACCGACATGCTCTCCTTTATCAGGCAGCGTGACCCGGCCCGGCCATTCATGACCTTCATGTTTTTCGAGTCGCCCCACGCCCGCTACTATTTCCCGCCGGAGGACGCCATCAGGCAGCCCTATCTTGAGAACTTCAACTATGCCACCATGTCGCTGGACGAAGATATCGGTCTGATTCGCAATCGTTACGCCAATGCCTGCCATCATCTTGACAGTCAGCTGGCCCGGGTCTTCGCTTTTCTGCGGGAGGAAAAGCTGCTCGATTCGACCATTGTCATCATCACCGGCGACCATGGCGAGGAGCTTCTGGAAAACGGCAACTGGGGCCACAATTCCGCGTTTACCGAGCAGCAGACCCGGGTCCCGCTCATTATCCGGGTGCCCGGCACGGAGCACCGGGAAATCAACTGGCTGACCTCCCATCAGGACATTGTCCCGACTCTGTTGCCCTTGCTCGGGGTGGCAAGTCCGGCCGCCAGCTATTCCCTCGGCTATAATCTCCTGGCGCAGCCGCAACGGAAGTACGCCGTGGTGAGCGACTGGTCGCGGATCGCCTATGTGGACAGCAGGTACAAGGCTGTTTTTCCCTTGGAAGATACGGCCCTTGAGCAAAGCCTGTTCACGACCCGCGATGATAAAGAGCTGCCGGATCCGGAGATCTTCTGGCAGGGTCGCAAGGCTGCGCTGGAGGACATGGCGCAGGAGCTGAGGGTATTCCGGGAACAAATGAATTGACCACCGGAATCAATCGGGTGGCTTGCCAGGCCCATCTGCCAGGCAAGGCGCGATAAACAACGGAAGTTCTAATTATTCGCCCCTGGCACCGGCAGCGGACCCGTCGCGGGTAAGGTGTAATCCCGTTCAATTGCCACACGAATCTGCCGGCGGCCTTCCAAAGGGTCGATATTGGCTATCGCTTCGATACATGCGACCTCCGCGGCCAAGTCGGCATCCTTGATGCTGCCCTTCAGCCACCGAGAGTAGTCCCCCGCACGGCGATGGTGCTCCCAAGTCGCGTCGTCGACACCGTCTGCGAGCTGCAAGAACAGTATCAAGTTCTGCGCTCGCAGGTTGAGCTTCTTCTCCGGCCCCTGGAAGTAGAAGCTCCGTTCCGGCGGCAGCTCGCCTTCCGCGTATTTGCGCTGATGACGGCGGCGCTCCTGCTGGCATGGGTGAGTTTTTACGACTTGGGGCGGAGCGTTACCAGCTCGCGTCCAGTGCAGCACTTCTCCCATAGCAGGTGGTTTGTTTTTCCAGATCGGCATCGGCGTTTTTCCCGCTTGGGCAAAATGCTGCAAAATGTCTGCTGCTTCAGGGCCAATTGCCAGCAGCGTATCGAGCCGCTCCAGAATGGCGGCCGACAGCAGATCCGGGTGTACGGTGATCAGCACCATGCTTATCAACTCGTCGGGAAGCATGCCTTTCGGCGGCAGCCATTCTGCCGGCAGCAGGTGGTGAGCTTCGTCGAGGATCAGCCAGTGCGGCCGGCCGAGCTGCGCCCGCATTTGCAGCAATTGAGGCAGCAACTTGAGAAAGAACGGTGGCCGATCGGGGATCGGCATGCCCGTCATCGAAACCACCACGCTTGCCTCGGGGTTTTCGAGTACCCGCAGCACTTCGCCTAACTGCGGCGCCGCCTTGGGGCCGCCCAGGACGACGGCTTGCTCGAAGTTCTCGTAATCCCCCTCGGGATCAATCAGGCAAAATTGATACCGCCCCTCGACAAGCGTCTCCACAATCTGGGTTGCCACGGTCGATTTGCCGCTGGCTGAGGGGCCCGCAATGAGCACACTGGGACCGTACGGAGGCAGGCACACGGGCCCATCCTCCCCAACGCCGAGCTCCAGGTGATGCCACGTGAGTTTACCATCCAAATCCGCCAGGTCACTGGCGATCATCCGTTCGATGAGCTGCGCCACGCCCTGCCCGTGACCGGCGGGAGTTACCCAATCGACGGCTTCCTTGAGGGCCGTGAGTGCATTCGAGACAGCGGCGGAAAACTCACACAGTTTCAGCATCGCCTGGTCATTTTCGGCATCGCCCACCCCTACTGCGTTGTGCGGCGAAAGTCCCATCTCCTTGAGCGCCGCAGTCAGCCCGCTGGCCTTGTTGACGCCGGCCGGCAGCACCATCACGGCGCCCTTATTAAAGATGATTTGCAATTCCAGGCCAAAATTCTGGATGGTTTTCAGCACGAGTTGCTGATGAGGTTCATACGTCGCCACCACCACCCGGCCGACCGAAAGGGGCTCGCAGCCATTGGCGCGCAATGCTTCGCTGAACCGCGCCGGAGGAGGTTCGGCCAGCAACAGTTCCTCTTTGGTAGCAGGGTGGTAAAGCAAGGCCCCATTCTCGGCGACCACCCATTCAAACAGATCCAGGTGCGGAAAGGTTATCTGCAACTGAGGCAGTTCACGGCCGGTTACCAGAACCAGGCGCCGCCCGGTGGCCAGCAGGTTTTTGAGTGCCGCAATGGTGGGCGCATCGACCACCCCATTGTGTGCAAGTGTACCGTCGTAATCAGTGGCGAGAATTTGATACCGCATGTCTTCTCCTGCTCCATTAGTTTTTGGAATACTTTTTTCGGTCGATTATTTTTTCTGATAACAACCTCCTTTTCATAATGATCAGTGATATAAAAAGATGATATTGGCAAGAAACATGCCCGCGGGCGAAAATGGGCGCGGAAATAAAATTAGACTTTAATAACGACGGATTAAATAAGCGTAGAGAACAAAAGAGAAGGCAGGCAGGGATTGTTTGACCTCTATATATGGTGAAGCCCTCAATATATGGAGGTAGGGTTTGAGGGAAAACGGCAGGTTAAGCTGGCGATCCGGAATTCGGACGCTCTATCCCGAGGATGCGCATTTGCGCCCCAGAGTGCTGGTGTGAAGGCTAAGATAATGGCAAATCACTTGCCTTTTTTCTACTGCATTGCCGGGTCAAGGGCAAGCAATAATCTGCGCGGACAGAGGGTTACGCGGGGAGCAGGTCCCGCACCATGGCGAGCAGGCGCAGCCTGGGTAATTCCAGCCGCTGGTGCCGAGGCAGATCGGTTCAGCCCTTTCCCTCCTCCAGATATTGGGCCAGCAGCGCGCCAACCGCCTTGCACTCAAGGCCGAAGGGCAGATAGCCCAGATAACCGACCACCGGCATGGCAAAGAGGTGGAATCCCTGGACAAAGGGGATGGAGTACTCCCAGTGGGCGTAGCTTTTAAAGTTCCACAGCTCCCAGAAAAAACCGCAGCACAGAGCAGCCAGCGCCGGCAGCCACACCGGCAGCCAGTCTCCCCGGTAAAGAGGGGTAAGAATGGTGGCCCGGCCGGTCATCTTCTGCAGGGAGAGTACCAGCAGCAGGGGCGAGAGCCAGAGCAGCGGGAAGAGATAATCGGGCATGAGGCCGATGGCCACCAGTCCCAGGGCACTCAGGGTAAAGACGACCAGGGCCGCATACCTGACGCCTTTGTCCCTGATCACCCATGATGCGGCAAGCGGGCCGCTGAGCCGGGGAAACGAGGCAAGCAGCTCTTCGGTGCTGAGCACCGCCGGCAGGACCGTGGCAAAACAGAGGCTGGCGTGGATGACGTAAGCCAGGGGACTGAAATCCTCCACCCCCACATAATACCAGTTTTGCACAAATCTGTTGAGATACTCGAAAAACCACCAGAAAACCGCGCTGAGGGGAAAAAGGGCCAGGAAAAAGCCGGTGCGGGCCGCGAGCAGGCAGGTGCCGGTGCGCATCCTGGTAAGCCCGTTCACCACCAGGATGTAGCCGAGCCAGAGAGGGAGAAAGGTGTAGGGCTGCAGGCCGGCAAACCAGATAAAACGGTTCCAGGCCAGCACCCAGCCGGCTGTGAGCAGCAAGAGACCCAGCCAGCTCCACCACGGCAGGGATTTTCTATCGGCGCTCGTCTTTGCCTGCGCGGCTGGACCGCGGCGCATCTGCACCAGGAATAGCCCGGCAACCGCTGCGCCCAGCAGGACAAGGGCCGCAAACGGCGGCCGGGAAAAGGGGGCATGGACCACATAGCGGGTCAGCGGCGGAAATTCCCAGTAATGGCTGAGGTTTTCCCCGTCCGCCATGACGCCTACCAGCGGCAGACCGACCAGCAGCACAGCGGGTAAGATGACGGGAAGGAAGATCTTTTTCATTGCCTGTCCGGGTTGAAAAATTCCATAAGGATTCTTTCAATATTACCCCGGATGGAGCCTGAGGAATTCATGATAAACAAAGTACTTCCCACGGCAAACAACTCGTTTTCCACCCTGCTTATCTGCGGGGGATGATCATTTCTGCGCGCCAGTTCTTCTGCGAACATGGGGACGATTTTATCCTTCATGCGCAGCTGGGTGTCCATGAAAAAGATGGAGATATCCGGGTGCAGATCGCCAATGCGGTCGAGAAAGGCGGCGATGTGCTTGGGCAACATCTGTTTGGGCGGGCTTGATTTGCTCTCCATGTAGAGAAGAAGCGAGCAGTTGATCTTGGCCAGGATGTCGTAATCGCCCCCAGTCTCCTGCCTGCGAAATTTCACTCCCCACATCGCTTCCGCCCCCAGCTCCCTTTTAATAATCTCCGCCAGCAGCCATTCCAGGGTGGCGCCGAAGCTGCGGATCGGCCTTTTGGCCAGACGGAAGCTTGGGTTGTCCAATTTTTCCAGCAGGCCTACATCCGTCAGAAAGTCAATGTACTCCGCAGCCTTGGCCGGCGAGGTGTAGCGGGTCACATCACAGGCCGAGAACTGCTGCTGGTGTTTGATGACATCCCGCAGGAAGATGCGGAAGGAGTAATGGAGGAGCTTGCGGTAAAAGCTGTCGAGATGGGATGCATCCGGGAGCAGTAAGTCCTGGGCCGGCTGGCTTTTGTAGATTGTGAGCCCGCGGGTCTTAAGCAGAGCGGGCAGATCCGGGGAGGTTGCCGCGATGATCGACCGCAGTCGTTTGATCTCGCAGCGGAGTTTGTCGATTATTTCCGATTCCTTCATGACCAGTGCGGACAGTGAGGGGAGAAGACCTGCCGCCCCATGGGTGGCAGGTCTCAGGTTTTTTTGGTCATGGCTGCCGGGCAAACTCCCGCCCGGCAGTCACGGGTTACTCTCCGTTTTCCGTATACATGAGCGTGATGATGACGGTCCTGTTCAGTGCTCTGCCCTCCGGAATGTCGTTGTCATAGGGCGGATTATTGGGCCCGTCGCCCACGTAAGTGATCTGGGAGCCCACGGCGATGCCGGTTTCGAGCATAGCCCCGTAGACCGCGCTGGCCCGGCGTTCGGACAGTTTGATGTTATAATCCTCCTTGCCGATGATATCCGTATGACCGGCGATATCCATGGCGGCCGACTGCAGCTGGGCCATTCTGGTGATGACCCGGTTGACGATGACCTGGTTGCGGTCTTTCAGATCGGAGCGGTCGAATTCAAAGAGGATCAGGCCGTATTTCTCAATGACCTTGGATTCCAGCTTCTGGGCGATGCGCTCCTCCCGCCTGAGGAAGTTAATTTTGGTGGGTACTGCCGTGGCAATGGAGAAGGTATTGCCTTCATTGTCCTGCCCGTCCATCTCGGCGGTAATCTGTCCCATCAGGGCAACATTGTGCACGCCGAGGGATTTGATGTCAAAGACAAAGGAGGCGGGGGGAGTACCGGTGCCCTCCCTGGTCAGCAGCTCCTTGCCGCCGCCCAGCAGTCTGAACTGCCATTTGTCGATAACGGTCTCCGCCTCTATGGTCGGCACGATGCGGATTTCACTGGTGTCGCATTCTTCCTGCAGATAGGTGCTGTTGATGGTGTCCAGGATGGCGGGATTATCGGAATAGATCTCCACCCGCTGATTTTCCATGACCCCTTCCGGTACCCGGCTGGTGCTCGGCACGGTGGGGAGATTCTGGGCCTTTACCTCCATGCGTGAGGGATCAATGCCCCACACATAGCGTAAATAGGCAAATACCTTGTCGGCCCGGCTGCGGGAGAGCTCCAGCCGGCCTTTTTCTTCTCCGGTATTGGAATTGCAGCCCACAATGGTTATCCGGGCCTCGGGGTTATCCACCAGACGCTTGCCGATAATGTTCAGGATCTGGTGATATTTTTCCATGGTATCCTGCAGCTTTTCTATGGCAAATCCCTCTGCTTCTCCGGGCTGGGCAAAGGTGACGTAGCGCTCGGAAATTTCACTCATGCCGGTGTCAAAATAGATGTAGTTGAGGAACGGCGAGCTGTCCACCATGGTGATCTCTTCGATATTGACCGTTGCCGGCTCACTGCTGAGGGTGCCGATGGGCGGATTGAGGAAACGGAAGGTCACGGCATAGCGATGGAAGATGGTGGTGGAGAACTCTTTAAAGATGGGAAGAAAATCGCTGGCTGATTTGGCCTTGCGGATCGAGCCGCCCGTGCCCTCGGCAAAGGAGCTGAGAAACGGGTCCAGGCCGGGTCGGTCCATGTAGTCCACGGCAAAGGCGGTAAAGTTCTTGAGCCCGGCGGCTGCCAGCTGCAGATCAACGGGTTTGATGATGCTGTTGATGTCTTCGCCGTCGGTGAAGATCACCATGAACTTCTGGCTCTTTTCCGGCATATTGCGGATGATTTTCAGACCTTCCTGCATGGCGTCATAGAGGTAGGTGCCGTCGGTGGGGTCGGAGTAGCTCTCCTTCAGGGACAGATTGAGCAGGGCCGAATCCCCTGACTGGGTAATCCTGCTGGAAACCCTGGTCTGAGCACTGCTGCGGGGATCGGCAAAGGTGATGACATTGACATTGTCAATGGGCCGGACCAGGGAGAGGAATTCATCCATAGCGCCAAGCACCGGGCTGATGGCCTTGCGCATCTTCATGGAATAGGAGTTGTCCACCACAAGAACGATATTGAGGCCCTGGTCCCGCTGTTCCGCTACATCCTCCACGGAGATGATCTGGGCGGTCTTGGGACCCTTGGTGATGTGGAAATCCCCTTTCTGCAGACCGAGGATGGCCTCGTTTTCACCGTTTAACACCGAGACCAGCACCTTAGTCTCGTTCAAGGTGAGAAAACTCAGTTTTGATTGCAGCTTGGGTGTTTCCACCTTCAGGTCTTCAAAGGCGGAACTGCTGTTCGTCCAGGCAAAGACGAACAGAAACAGACTGAGAAGGAAAACGTTTTTCTTCATGATTTTCTCCTGTCAATAGGGTGAGGTACTTATCATTTACATTCTACAAAACTAACAGTCCGGCTGCGGCCATGGTCACTAGTGGCCGGTCTGTCCGGTTGTTTCAGGATTTGCGTTCCCTGGAAGTCGTGGTTGACCAGACCCGCAGGACTGGGCCTCAAGCAATTTGGCCGGGGTCTTGCAAGATGTGATGGGGGTGGGCTTCTTACTTTCTCCTACCATTACCAATAGCTCAATTGCTGCTTTTTTTCAACTTCAATCGAGATGTCATGGGGCTTAAAAGTCAGCCCTGACGCAGGGTGGCGACACTTTCTATAGTTGTTTGACAGGCGAGTCCATTTCAATGTTTTTGTCAACGGCTTGTTCTTGATGAGTATTTTCAGTAACAAAAGAAAAATTTCCATCCGGCTAAACTGGAATAGGTCGTTAATTTCTTCCAAATGCTCCTTGATAGTCTTACTTTGTGGTACTATATTGGTGTGGTGATAAAGATGGATAGATTAAGAAAAAAGGATGAAGGAATTGACATGCCGACAAAAAACCAAATCATCGATGTAGCATCGATCACCATACCAATTGTCTCGGAGGGGCGGATTAAAGAAGCCCAGACTGTAGCGGCCAGGCAAACAGCTGCTTATACTCCAGGCGAAAAGGCGGAACTGGTCAGGCAGATCAAATCATTGTTGCAAAAACAGGACGCGGTTCTCGTCGCTCATTATTATACTGCACCGGAACTCCAGCAACTTGCCGAGGAAACGGGCGGCTATATTGCCGACTCACTGGAAATGGCACGATTCGGCAATGAACATCCGGCAACCACACTTGTCGTTGCCGGTGTTTGTTTTATGGGCGAGACCGCCAAGATTTTAAATCCAGAAAAACGGATTTTAATGCCTGATAAAGACGCGACCTGTTCACTGGATCTGGAATGTCCTGTGGATATCTTCTCAACGTTCTGCGATGCCCATCCCGACCATACTGTTGTTGTTTATGCTAATACCAGTGCTGCGGTAAAGGCCAGGGCGGACTGGGTTGTCACCTCCGGCATCGCCCTGCCCATCGTGGAACACCTGGCAAGTCAGAAAAAAAAGATCCTCTGGGCCCCTGATAGACATCTTGGCTCATACATTCAGAAAAAAACAGGCGTGCAAATGCTGATCTGGCCCGGCAGCTGCGTTATCCATGAGAAGTTTAAGGCCGAAGGCATTAAGCTTCTCAAACAACAGCATCCCGATGCCTTGGTGCTGGCGCATCCGGAATCACCAGCGGAAGTGATTGACATGGCGGATGTGGTCGGATCGACAACCGCTCTTATCAAGGCGACCATCACCTCTGATGCGAAGAAATTCATCGTGGCAACCGAACCGGGAATTTTTTACAAGATGAAGCAGGCATCGCCGGATAAAATATTTCTGGAGGCCCCCACAGGCGGGGTCAGCGCCACCTGCGAAAGCTGTATGCGCTGCCCCTGGATGGCCATGAATGGCTTGCGCAATCTGAAACAGGTTCTGGAAACCGGGGCCAATGAAATAGTGGTTGAAGAATCTATCCGGCGCAGGGCCTTAGTCCCCCTGCAGCGCATGATGGATTTTGCCAGAGAGCGGGATATTTCCCTGAAAGAAAAGGGGAATGCCTGAATGCCAGGGTAGTAGTAAGGTCAACCTGAGACCGTGTTGATATTGTTAGATATTTGATGTGGCAATATTAAATTCAGGCAAACTCGATCTGATCTTACAGTAGTCTATGAGATCATTACCGACCCTATGAGCAAAATAGGAATAGTTTGGCCACAATTCATTGTTTGGTAATGAGCGTATGACATGCCTTTTTTTCAGGCTCCATTGATTGAATTTTGTAAATTTCAGCGCAATAGATCCTGGGAACGTATCATCTCTTCTCTCACTTCCCTGACTTCCTCTAAGCGAATTTGCCTTTGCAGAGAAGGAAGCGATTGCTGTGCCTTAAGTGACGCGAGTGCTTCGGCGGCGTGAAACCGCGCCCGGTAGTAGCTGTCGGAAAGACATCGCTCAAGCGCACTAATTACGAGAGGATCGATTATCCCGGCTTTTCCCAACGCTTCACAGGCAGTGTTTCTGACGGACCCCTGGGGATGGGTCGTAGCCTTGACAATATTGCTCACGCTCTGCTCAATGGCAAGGTGTCCACACAGCCATACAGAGTAATATACTCGTCTGTCCATGCAGTCCCTCGAGAAGTCGAGCTGTTTGAGACTGTGGTACAAATCGGCAACATCGATCCGATTGCGGTTCTTAATAATGACGACGATATCGGCCTGGTTAAGCACGGCCTCTTCGGGAGTTGTCGCTACGACAGCTTTGCGTATGTTTTCCAGAGAGTTGTGAAGATCCGCATCTGCTGGTAGATTGCGGCCCAAGAATTCCATTGGCCGCGCGCCTTTGGGGGCGACTTCATCACCGAATTCTCCGAGCTTCTCGAGAGCAAAACCGGATTCCCACCAAGCATGCGAGTTTGTGTGTTTGCCGGCAGCAAACTGTTGGACAGTCCTTTTCAATGCCGACTTGACCTCTTCAGATTTTACGCCTAACTCTCCCAACAACCAGCAAACCCCGTTTCGCAGAGGACCTTCCTTACAGCTGTTCACCAATAGCCGGGCGAGGGCAACGGCATGTACAGTCCTAAGATATGGGATGAGATACAAAGCGTTTCTGGCCAGCAGGCCAGTCTGCTGCCACGCAATGTTGCAAAGCTTGGCAAGCGCAGTCGGATTCTTGGAGATCATGTATGAGGCAAAAACGATGGCATTGGGTGAGAGCCGTTCAATGTCCACCATGTCCCTTGCTGTACCCGAGACGGTGGCATCTTCTGTCATAAACTCCTTGGCCGGGGCCTTAGGTTCTGCAGTCCCGTCAGCCCTGAGTTGTCGTTTGAAGTAGGTGGACCAGGTGTACTGCTTTGGCATCATCTTTTGATCGATATCGGATTGTTGCTGTGCCAACTCGAAGAAGTCTGCGGCCAAAACGCCCAACTCGGCCACGAACTTGTATGCAGTAAAGAACTCCGCAAGTGAACGATGGGCCATACTGTAGTCCCCGTCGTCGTTCCTGATGAGCATCGTCTGTCCCATCATGTCGTAACGCCAGTGGTCCAGATCTTTGGGGGACTGGATACTCTCCCCAAACAGATTGCGCAGACGCGTCGGGAATTCACGGTAGTTCAGTCCAGAGGCATCCCGCGACAACATCTCCCAGGAAATCTCGCAAAGGAAATAGAGCTTGTCGGCCATGGAACTGAAGGTACGCTCCTGAGATATGTCGTCTTTCATTTTGCGCCGAATCGCATACAGGTAGATGCGAGATACATCCACACTTGCTCCGGCTTGCACTTCGGGCTGGGCGTCAAGGATGTAAACTGCCAGGAGTGGGCGGCGAGCCAAGTCCATAAGATCTGGTTTACTGAGGATGCTGTCAATAATCCCCTTTGGGACGTGCCGTTTCTTAAGCAGTTGTTGGATTTGGCGCTCGTTGAACATTTCCAGTTCGACCACTTCGAACTGTGGAGCGTTAGCAGACGAGGTGCCGACGGAGTCTCTGAGCTTGGCTCCGAGCAATACTCGGCCTGCTCTTGCATCGGGGAAGTGTTCGGTACGACAAGTTAAGATTGCCTTTGCTCCGGGCACAAGAACGCGGGCAAGCTCCCAGAAATTGTCGATCATTCTCTGCCGGTCCACCCGTGCAGACATTTCGTCAAAACCGTCGAAGAGAAGGAGCAGCTTTCCCATGCGATTCAACTGCTGAAAAGCTTCGTAATTGGGCAACCCTATATTGTGCTTTCGGAAGAAGAATTCGGAAAATAGCGACTCGATGGTCACGGCCCTGGCGAAATCAAGTAGCGGAATCACCAGAGGGATCCGGGGCAGTAGCCTACGCTTCAATTTTGCTTCTCTGTACTCCTGGAGACACAACCACGCCAGATGATAGACAAACCATGTTTTCCCGCTGCCAAAACCTCCGAGAACGGACAGATGCTCTTTGCTAGCGTCTTGTAGCCAATAGTCTACATACCTATCAATACCCCCTTCTTCCAACGCCCAGTGTTCCTTGTCGATTTCGTGCAAGTTGAGTTCGCCGATATGCCTCCGGCATTCCATGGGGATATACAACGTGTCTATCTTGCGTGCATGGATTTCTTGCTCCAGTTGATCGAGGTATTCATCAAACCGGATGGTTTCATCGAGGAGCTTGTCAAGTGTAAGAAGGCTATATGTATCCCGGTTGGAGAAATACTTGGCTGCCTCGGGACTGAACGTCAGATCCGTGATCATCTGCGCTCTTGCCGCGCGGGAGCACTTAAAAATCTTTTCGAATTTCCTTACCTCAGGGATGCCAATGCGGCCATGCTGGCAGCGGATGAATATATCCTGTGATGTAGTCGCGAAACCCGCCATACTCTGAGTAAACCGTATACTGAGATCCATGGTGCGCTCATCGACTTGCCCGGGTTCGGCAACAAGCTCGCAGCCCAGCGCCTTGTACCAGTCAGCAACATCCCAGGCGAGCCGTATAACAGGCTGAATTCCTTGGATTGGTATTTTACGTGTTGAACACCTGTACGCGCCCACCAGCAGGCGCATGATATCCTTCGAGAGGAGCTTCCCCAACTCAATGCAGGTCACGAAGTAACTATACGTCAGCCCTTCTTTCAGGGGATACACATGTTGTCCCAGGAACTCCTCAAGTTTTTGCTCTCTCTGTACGCCGCTCCTAATGTACACAAGGCATGGTATCCCAAGATGCCGAGCCCGGTAGAACTCCTCTGCTGTTGCTTCGCCGTATTGCTCCGAGAAGACGCCCACATAGATATCGCTCTTATCCACTTCCTCCTGACAGGTTTCGTAGGCGCTCTCCTTGCGTGATCCGCAGGTTCTCTCGTATACAAATGGCTCCATGTTTATGGCCCGCAGTGACTCTTCGATCATTGCACGGACATCAAACAACTCCCTCATCTTGGAACTGATAAACACCCTCAGTACTTGATCGTTTCCCCTAGAGGGCTGAGGGGCAAGGTAAGGTTTTGCCATGGCTGATGTACCTCGTTTGGGTATTGCCCGCCGGATGCTGTCAAAGCTCGCAATCCGGAAAAATCATGTGGAGAATACTGGCCGTTGAGTCTGTCGCTTGAAGCTCGATGATTCGCGTAGGAATATCCGGGAGTTCCTTGAGTTCTCGGAAACGCCTTATGTAAAGCTGATACCAGGAGTTGATCCAGGTCTCTTTGGTCGCCTCATCCGGGAACTCGCAGAGGCGTCGGCCTGACTTTTCGTCGTTTCTGATTCGGGCCAGCGAGACCTCCGGTGGAACGTCCAGGAATACAATTATGTCTGGCACTCTCACTTGCTTTGCCAGGCACTGCCATAGATCAAGGTAAGTTCTGTATTCGCTGTCGCTTACGTGGCCCTTGTTATGAAGGTGTTCGATAAAAACAGTGTCCTCAAGATGGCTTCTTTCCATTATCACATTGTACCCAAGGTCAAGCCACCGCTTCACCAGAAGCGTTCGCTGTAACATGAAATTGAGTTGTATCTGGAACCCGTACCTCCCAGTGTCGTGAAACAGTGAAAGCAGGAACGGATGGTGCAGTGATTTCTCGTCGATAGCGATGGAATACTTGTCCTTCCGAAAAATCTCGCCCCATATCTGTTTGAGCAGAGAACTTTTCCCCGCGCCTGAATTTCCACTCACGCAGATATATAGGGAATCCTTGCTGTCCGGGACGTCAACTTCGCTCTCCCACGGATCCATGAGAACAAGTTCTTCAGTTGTTGTCATACTTCCGTTCCTCCTTGTTTTCGGTTTCGCAATCAACGCACCTCGCACTCGACGTCTCTCTTAGTTAAAACCGGCACAATCCCCATGAGTTTAGCCGCCAAGATGTCAATGTCAGATTCCATCCAGTTTTTCGTGGATGTGATAACATCCACCCAACGAGCATCAATCATCAAGTATTAAGCATCGCGAAGCTCCACCACCCGGGGGGCCGCTGCCTTCACCTACGTCGGTTTGAGGTAAAGCTTCGCTAGAAATCGATAGCAAATACAGTCGCCTCTTCCATTGCCTCAGCCATGCTCCTGTATTGCAGAGGAATGTCCCATTCTCGAGTGGCAAGGCATGGTCGAAGCATTTTGTCCGCACCAAGCCTCAGAGACCGAGACTGCTCCTGGCAAACATGCCTCTGGGGACAGACTCCGCAGCGGATTCCGGACGGTTCAAAGTATTTGCGGACAGTGACTCTACCCAGGCAGCGCTTTCTGTGTCTTTGTTTGTTCTCCGTACGCGCGATCTCCAGAACCCTGTCCAATGGGTATTCAAAAGCTGGGTTGTGGTCCGTGGGAAGCACAGAGAAGAGCCTGATGTTACAGTCGAAGGCCTCCATATCTTTCAGGAACTGCCGTGTTTCATTCAATCTGTCATGCTGTACCGGTAGGTTCAGTCGGAGGATGAATGCACCTTTTTCGGCTTGGTTGAGGATGGGGCCAAGCCAAGATGGGACTTTCCACGGTCCGGTACCTGTGCTAGATAGGGATTGCTGCTGTAGCGAGATGTGGATGCGTGTTATCTCAGCATCGATCATTTGCGGCAAATACCTCTCCAACAGGACGCCGTTTGTGGTAATTCCTACATCAGGGAATTGTTGTGTCGCTCTTCGTAGGATTTTCGAGATGTGAGGGTGCAGGAGTGGTTCGCCCCCGGTAAACTGAATCCGATCGAATCCCAGGGATAAGGCTGTATCGATTGCCTTGCAGAGAAAATCCACTTCTGCCAAGCACCCGCCACGGGGGGCGCCCTCGTTGTGGCAGAATGGGCAGGCCAAGTTGCATGTCGATGTGAGAGAAACACGGAAATACAGCCCTTTGTCTCTGATTGCATCGTGAAGTGTCTTGCCGCTGTCGTCAAGTCTTGCAAGGATGTTGTGCCTCGTTTCAGCCCTCCTGTCGTTGCAGCCGGTTATCAATGCGCTGTCTATCATATTGTCCCACCATCCAGCCAGTGATCGGGTAGCAGATCGCCAAGTAGCACGTTCTGAGTTTCAGAGATGATGACCTTGGTTCGCAGGTTGGCCCGATCCAACTGTACCATTGTTTCCCTGCAGCGACCGCACGGCGGGAGGATGCGATTCGGGGTGACTGCAACGATGGTATCTATCCTGGTTTCCCGGTTCTTCAGCATCTCGGCGATCGCGGCCACCTCCGCGCAGAATCCGAGGCCGCATCCCAAATCAATGGAGATGCCTGTATAAATGGCCCCCCCCCGTGTTCGAAGTGCGGCGCCCACAGTGCCCGCAAAGCACCACTTTTCTCTGAGAGTGAATTCGCCACATACCGCTCGGGCTGCTTCGATAAGCTCGGTCCTCATTGCATTCCACCTTCTTTCCTTTGGGACTGGGGGAATCGAGTATATCGGATAGTACTGCTTGCCGGGTCGGACCAAACTATTGATATACTGTTATGTTGCGAGTTGACCTATCTGGTTGAAATTAAAGGGTTTTTCTGATATTTTTCAGGGCTCTTATATTTGTATAGATATCAAGAACTCACAGTGTATTTGGGAATTGTTGCTAAAAAACTCGCAACATAATTAACTCACTTTAATTAAACTACTACGGTAAAATTTCTATAGGCACTTAAGGGTTACTTAAGTGAGAAATAATTTAATAAGGAAAGAAATCCAGCCGTTAAGTCGCTCATATCACTCGTAATAATTTAATCTTTTTTAGTGGTACCGGAGTTACACTATAAACACTTACAGGAATTTTTGAGTTTGTAAACACTAAAAAAGTATAAAAATAAAATATAAAGAATTAGAGGAATAAAAAGGAATATTTGCAATATTTTTTTCAATGTCATTAACTTAGTACACGTATTCTTAAATACGATGACGTATTTTTGTTGAAAGTTTGACTTTTAACGTGATAACGTACCTCCAAACAATAAAGGAGGTGCGATATCCCAAGA
>JAHILF010000066.1 GCA_018897105.1 Pseudomonadota bacterium | reverse complement strand
GGAAAGGACTTTCATATAAACTCTCATTCTCACGGCGCGCCGTGAGCACAACAAAAGATGAAAATGTAATAACGAGCCATGTTACAATCCAATAAATTTCTCATCACAAAAATTATGTTGGAGGTGCACCATGGCTCAGCAAAAGTATACAGAATCTGTATCTATTGTTCACCCTGTTTGCTGCTGGATCAGGAATGAGGCCATTGTAGCCAGGAGCAGGGCAACCGTGCTTGCCATAAGGACTATACTCTAAAGTTTGTAACGGATAGGGAGTTTCATGAACCTTTGCTTCATAGTTCCCTCCGCTATCGTACTGATGCCGCCAGGTCCAGCATGGAGGCGCCGGCCTGTATGCCGCGTTGTTTCAGGGCGGAATGGTTGATGATAAAGGACAATCGATTCTCTTTCAGTATAAATTCTATGGAACCGCCGGCCTTGACGAAGCCGGGGATATCGCTGACCGTGACCACCGGGTGCAGAGCGATGCCGGTGGATAAATAGGCAAGATCTTCTTCCTCGGATCTGCTGACATAGAGCAGGTGGCATTGCGGAACCTTCCTGAGGGAATCCACATAGGTAACCCGGATTTTGCGGCCATTGATTTGCTTGGACTCCACAGCACTCAGGACATTGCTGAATGGATTGACTCCGGCCACACAGATGGTGAATTCCTGCTGTTTTGCAGAAAAGGATTGTTCCGGCCAGGTGATGAAGCGGGCGAAATTCACCAGAAAGGCTGCCTTGAGCCGATATTCCTGAGAGATTTCCTGGGCTTGCAGAGAACCGAAACGGCCAAGAATGCAGATCAGCAAAAGCCATAGAAACCTTTTGTTTTTAAGTCTCATCATGAGTCGGACTAACTAAAAGCACCAGGTGACTTTCCCGTAAATACTCCGCTCGATTTCAGTGGGCGGGGTAATAAATTCGGCAACGTATTCAAGTTGATTGTTGTTGAACAGGTTCTGCCCGGCAAACATGATCTCCAGATCTTTCCTGGGTTTCCAGATCAGGTTGGCATCAAACAGATAATATGAATCTACGTTGTTGCCATCGCCGATACCCGACACGTAACGCAGCCAGCAGTTAAGCTGCCAGTTTTCTGTTAAATCGATGGCAGAACGCACGGAAAGAAGATGTTTGGGGATGTTATTGGTGTCGAACTCTTCCTGGGAAATAAGCGGTTTCCAGGAATCTTTTACGTCAATATTGAGTTCCTGCCACGTGTAGGCAAAATAAAAAGACAACCAGGAGTTGGTCTGCCAGTTGGCCGCAATCTCCACACCATGACCATCCCCCTCTTTTGCATTGACAAGTGGCAGGTCGGGACTGGGTGGAATGTATGCATTGCTGTAGATTTTGTCATAGTCGTTGTAATAGGCTGCCACATCGAAAGAAAAATGCTGGCTGACCAACCAGCGATATCCTGCTTCATAGGCTATGAGAGTCTCCGATTCGAAGTCGGAATTGCCGACTACTCTTACCGGTATAGTTTGCGTACCATAACCGGTCGGATAGACACCGACTGTGACCGCGCCGTTGATCTCTGTCAGCGAAGGAGTGCGGACGGCACGGGCAATAGAGGTCCACAGCGAATGATCCATTGCCGGCTTCCACAGCAGGCGGGCGCTTGGCTGCCATTCGCTGCCGGTAAAGTCATTGTGTTCGTACTTGGTCCCAACGGTCAGCCATAACCGATCATCAATCAGCTTGATTTCGTCCTGCAGAAAGGCGCTGTAGAGGTCATTGGTCTGGTCGGGAACGATGACCTGGAAGGTTTGTAGAAATTGGCCGTCGACCTGGCGGAAACCTGTCCCCATGGTTAGACTATTGCGATCACCGAGTGAGGTTTCATACTGCAGATCCAGGTCAATGGTGGTAAAGGTCTGTTCGTAATAGGATTCCTCCCGGTCATTTTTATCATAGTAAGCCTTGAAGGTCAAAAGATCACCGCCGGATAACCTGTGCTGCCAGCTGCCGATGAGGTTGCCGCCCTCGGAGGTGTAATCACCATAATCTGTAGCCGGGTAAATAACGCCTTCGAGCCAGAAGGGAAAAACAATTTGATCGCCTTTATTCCGGTAAAGATCCCCTAGCAGGGTCCACTCATTTTTGGAGCCGACTATCCCGTCCATACGGAATCCGCCCTGGATATTACGCCAGCCGTCGTGGGCATCCTGCTCGCTGCCGGCAAGTTCATTGCTGTCACGGTCGTTGGCGGTGACATAGAAGCGGCCGAAGGCGGAATCACCGATTGTGGCCCCGTAGCGGGCGCCTGTCGTGAATTTTTCCTCATTGCCTGCCCCGACCCGCACCATTGTTCCCAGGGTATCCTGCGATTTTTTGGTGATGATGTTGATCACCCCGTTGACCGCATTGGCGCCCCAGATAGTGCCGCCGGGACCCCGGATCACCTCGATCCGGTCGATATCCTCGAGCAGCGTATTCTGCATGTCCCAGAAGGTGCCGCTGTAGGCTGGGGTATAGACTGACCGGCCATCGATCATCACCAGCAGTTTATTGGAAGTGAGACCGCCGAAACCTCGGGAGGAGACTGACCATTTGCTTGAACTGATACGCGCCACCTGTATCCCCGGGGCCATGGCCAGGGCTTCCGGGATGGAGGTCACCCCGGAGCGGCGGATATCCTCCTGGGTGATTACGAAAACGGCCGCCGCGGTGTCGGCCAGGGGTTGGGGCTTTTTCGCTACCGAGGTAATGGTCACTTGCATCAACTGGGCCAGCCCCATGTCGAAGTAATTATCGTCAGTCTCAGATTTCGCCAGAACAGTAGCCGTCGATGGCATCATAAGGCCGGCGTAGATGGTAAGCACCACAAGGGTTTTGCGGATGGTTGTCTTCATTGAGTGTCCTGTGATTGCCAGGAGATGATATCCCCTATGTTTTCGATGTGTTTTTTCGGTTTCCTTATCATGAGGGCGAACGGCTTGTTCCATGGTCTTTTTCCCTCTCCGGGTGATGCTCAATGTCACAAATAGTGGCTGTCCGTCATCGTTTTCAAAACGTGAGCGCTCTGTGTTATGCGTAAGAATGGTTGGTATATTTTTAATGATTATAGGCAAACTTGATAACAAATTACAAACGATTTGAAATAACTATGAAGCATGAAAATCATAAATTTGCAAATTCCAACAACATATTAGAGTAAATTGCTTGAGTCATAACGATGCTAATTATGAAGGCTTGAAGGTTTATGTCAGAGATCAGGAAAAGGAAGGCCAGCCAATCAAACAACTAGCGCTATTCAAGGAAAGTTGACAATAGTTGACCTTCGAATGGTGGTCAGAGAATTTTGTAAAAATATCGCATTAGGCGGGCCACGGTTTTGAAAACCACCGGCTTTGCCGGCGGTGACACACTTGCTGATCAGATCATACGGTTGCTCGGATAGAGTTTCAAAGACCGTAAACAATATAAAACAAGGTAGACGTACGCCCATGTTGCCATAGCAGTACATGAAAATTTAGCCCAAATTGACATTGTCCAGGTCAAGCCAGTTCATTCTGTAGGTCTGACCTTAACAACTTTACTGATTGTCCTCTCTGGTTGAACATTTTGCAAGAGGCTTGCTACTTTTACATTTTTCTCGGCTTCTGTTTATTCATAAAAAAAAACTTGCCATGCCGGGGAGGACAAGGTATAAATCATGGTTCTTATAAAAAATATGCTCGTTTTGAGCCTTTCCTCGAAGTCCGCTGCGTCGGCCTTTCGATTTTAAAGGAGTATGATTATGTCTAAATTATGTGAAATCTGCGGCAAAAAGCCAGTTACCGGAAACAATGTCAGTCACGCCCACAACAAGACGAGACGTCGTTGGCTGCCCAATCTGCAGAAGGTTCGGGTTGCAACCGTAGCCGGCAGTTCCAAGCAAATTCGTGTATGCACCCGCTGCATCCGTTCCGGTGCGGTAGTGAAGCCTGTTGTACAGAAGGCATAATCACCCCGTCGGCAATACTTCTCAGTACCTCTTTTCTTTTTTATCCACCTGAAGATGTGACATCACCATGTTGCCTTTTCAGGTGGATTTTTTTTTACTTACGGGAGGCTTGAGAAATTAGGCATCTGGTTCGAGGACAAGGAGCGGTGAAAATAAAAAGCACCTCAAGAGGTGTAAACTCCGCATATTGGGTATATGTGAGCATTTTTCTTTTCGCCGCGAAGCAGTAACCGGACCAGAGGGCAATTTTTCAAGGTTCCCTTATCTTCTTCTCGCCTCAATTACCTGATCAAGCTGTCGCAGATGCTGCAGCAATGTGCTCAGGTGTTCCATGTTGTTTACCTCAAGAACGATATTGAGTCTGGCCAGGTTGTCTTTGGTGGCATGGGCGTCCACATTGAGAATGTTGGCATCGTCATTGGTGATGGCATTGCAGATCGTCACCAATAGACCTTTTTTATCCTGAGCGATGATCTGGATATGGGCGCGATGCTGGGTCTTGGTCGAACTTGACCATTGCACCTCAATGCGTCTTATGGGGTCCATTGCCAGCAGATTGGGACAGTTGGCCTTATGGACGGAAATACCCCGACCAGTGGTAATAAAGCCCATGATATCATCCCCCGGCATGGGCAGACAGCAGTGACTGATTTTGATCAGCAGATTGTCAATGCCATCGATTTCTATCGCGTCGCCGGAACGTGTTTTGCCAGGCCGTGGAGGTGTTACTGTTTCCGTCGGTATCTCATGGAGTGCAGCAGCAGCAGCAGCTGCTTCCTCCTTGCTTTTCTTGACTTCAGGAGGCAGCATCAGATCGACAATCTGATCAGTGCGGATTTTGCCGGAGCCGACCTTGCGCAGCAGATCCTCCAGGGCATTGGAGTTGGCCCGCTTGAGAATCTCTTTTAAGTGACCGGTTTTAATCAGTTTCTTCAAGCTGAGATTATGCTTGCGTAATTCCCGTTCGCAGATCTCCTGGCCTAGTTTGAGGCTTTTTTCCATCTCTTCCTGGCGGAGGAATTGCCGGATACGGCTTTTGGCCCTGCTTGTTTTGACCAGAGACAACCAGCCTCTGCTGGGCTGCTGGTGAGGAGAGTTGAGAATCTCAACCTCATCACCATTCTTCAGATTGGTCTTAAGCGGTACCAGACGACCGTTAATTTTGGCGCCTGTGCAGCGGTTGCCGACCTGGGTGTGGATGGCATAAGCAAAATCGAGAGGAGTACTGCCTTCGGGCAGTTCCTTTACCTCTCCATTGGGAGTAAGTACATAAATTTCCGCCTGATGGAGTTCATCCTTGAAGGCATCAAGAAACTCCTGCGGGTCCTTGAGGTCCTGCAGCCACTGGATGAGCTGTTTCAACCACTGAAACATCTTGGCATCTTTCTGGGAGATGGCAGTGCCTTCTTTATAGGCCCAGTGCGCGGCAATGCCCTCTTTGGCAATTTTATCCATTTCCTTGGTGCGGATCTGGATTTCCATGAAATTGCCGCGGGGGCCGATTACCGAGGTATGCAATGACTGGTACATATTGGATTTCGGACTGCTGATGAAATCCTTGAATCTGCCGGCAATCGGCGCCCACAGGGAATGGACCAGGCCAAGGACTTCATAGCATTCCCGCACACTTGGCAGAATGATGCGGAAGGCCACCCTGTCATACACCTTTTCCAGGGGAATGTTCTGGGCAATAAGCTTTCTGTAGATGGAGTAGAGATGCTTCGGGCGGCCAAGTATCTTGAAATCGGTAAGCCCCTGTTCGCGCAGCTTTTTTGACAGCAGCTCTTTGACTTCCTCCACATAGCGTGCCCTGTCCGTGGTGGAGGAATCCACTTTGGCGGCGAGGTCCTGATACTCCTTGGGGTGGAGGCAGGCAAAGGCGAGATCTTCCAGCTCACGTTTCATCCAGTCCACACCGAGCCGGCTGGCCAGGGGTGCGTAGAGGTCCATGGTCTCAAGGGCAAAGGCTTTTTTCTGGTCATTCGGCATATCCATCAGCTGCATGAGATGGAGGCGATCCGCCAGTTTGACCAGCAGGATCCGAATGTCGGAAGACATGGCCAGAAGCATCTTGCGGATGTTTTCGACCTGGTAGTCAAGATTGGTATTGAATTCAACCTTGTTGATCTTGGTAACGCCCGAAACGATGGCCTCCACCACCGGACCGAATGCCGCATTCACCTCTTTAGTGGTTACCGGACTGTCGGGATCCTTGAAAATTCCATGCAGCAGGGCGGCCTGCAGGGTTTCCAGATCAAGCTGCATGTGAGCCAGCATGTGGGCAACGATCAACGGATGATTGATGTAAAGTGTACCGTTGGGTCGTTTTCGGTCGCCATGCACCTTGAGGGCAAAGTCATAGGCCTTGCGCAGGCCATCTTCCGCATCCTTCTCCGGCAGGTATTCCCGAGCCTCTTTGATCAGATCGTCAATGGTGATCTGATCATGATTTGCATGAATTTGATGTCGTGCCATGAAACCACCTTTAGAGTTGGCAGTTTTTCATAGCGGACTCTATCATCTGTTTGAGCCTCGATGTCGCTTCTTCAAAAGGGACGGCGGTTGTCCGGCTGCCGGCGCGTTCCCTGATTTCAATTTTTCCTTCTTTGGTTAAATTATTGCCGACCATGACCCGGAAAGGGATACCGATGAGGTCGGCATCCTTGAATTTGATGCCCGGCCTTTCGTCCCGGTCATCGAAAAGTACCTCAATGCCGTTGGTCGTGAAATCAGCATAAAGACTTTCCGCGGCCTTGCTGATTGCCTCATCCTGGGTGGAGAGATTGAGCAACATAACCTGGAAGGGGGCAATGGGAAGAGGGAAGATGATGCCGTCTTTGTCATGGTTCTGTTCGATGGCTGCAGCGACAGCCCGGCTGACACCGATACCGTAACATCCCATGACAAAGGGTATTTCTTTGCCCTGATCGTCGAGAAATGTGGCCTTGAGCGCCTCACTGTAGGTGGTGCCCAGTTTAAAGATATGGCCTACCTCGATGCCGCGGGTGAGTTCCAGCTGCCCGCCGCAGACCGGACAGCGGTCAGCTTTGGTCACCATGCGCAGATCCGCGGTTCTGGCCGGGGTAAAGTCCCGGCCGATGTTGACGTTCTGCAGATGGAAGTTCTTTTCATTGGCGCCCACGGTGAAATTGGCCATTTTTGTAACTTCCAGGTCAGCGACAAGGGGCAGGGACAATCCCACAGGTCCCAGGTAGCCGCTGGGGGTGCCGGTGCTGTCAAAGGTTTCCTTGTCGTCGGTCAGTCGGACCTCAGTTGCTCCCAGGAGGTTCTGCAGTTTGACCTCCTGCACCTCATGATCGCCGCGCAGCAGCACGGCAACCGGTTTGCCGTCGGCCATGTAGATGAGCGTTTTCACCAGATTCGCAGGCGAGATAGCGAGAAATTCGCATACCGCTTGTACCTTGCGTTTGCCTGGCGTTTCCACCTTAGTCAGGGGAAGCTCTTCCTCTGCCTGAGGGGCCGGAGTTTCCATGGCCCGCGCCTTCTCCATATTGGCAGCGTACGAACACTCTTTGCAGATGACGATGGTGTCTTCACCGGTAGCGGCCAGCACCATGAATTCGTGGGAAAAGCTGCCGCCGATGGTGCCTGAATCCGCTTCCACGGCCCGGAAGCTGAGTCCACACCTGGTGAAGATCCGGTGATAGGCATACTTCATTTTCTCGTAGGTTTCTTCAGCCCCCTTTTCGGTGGCGTCAAAGCTGTAGCCATCCTTCATGATGAACTCACGGCCCCTCATGAGACCGAAACGTGGCCGTATCTCATCGCGGAATTTGGTCTGGATCTGGTAGAGATTAAGGGGCAGACTGCGGTAGGAATGGATGTTTTTTCTGACCAGGTCGGTAATGACCTCTTCGTGGGTGGGGCCGAGGCAGCTTTCCCGCTGGTGGCGGTCGGTAAAGCGCAGCAGTTCGGCGCCGTATTTATGCCAGCGGCCTGATTCCTGCCAGAGGTCGGCGGGTTGGACCATGGGCAGCAGCAGTTCCTGGGCTCCGGCGTTGTTCATTTCCTCTCTGACGATCTGTTCCACCTTGCGGATGGATTTCAGGCCAAGGGGTAAGTAGCAGTAAATGCCTGAGGCCAGTTTGCGGATAAAGCCGGCCCGCAGCATCAGTTTATGGCTGACAACCTCAGCCTCGGCAGGGGTTTCTTTTAAGGTTGGTAAGAGGAGTTGAGAAAAACGCATGGAAAGTCCTTTTGACAAAGTATATAAAAAGTGAAAGTTATTTTTTATTGCGCGCCATGGCATCCAGTTCATGAATAAAAACTTCAAGCAACTGGTCCTCGGGAACTTTTTTGTAGAGCTGCCCTTTTTTGAAGATAATGCCCACCCCGTTGCCGCCGGCAAGGCCGATATCCGCCTCTTTTGCCTCTCCCGGGCCATTGACCACACAGCCCATTACGGCAACTTTGAGGGGCGTTTCCATGTGCTGGATATGTTCCTCCACCTTCTCGGCCAGGTTGAAGAGATTAATCTGACAGCGGCCGCAGGTGGGGCAGGATATCAGCTCGGGTCCTCTCTCGCGGATGCGCAGGCAGCGGAGAAGCTCAAAGGCGACGCGGATTTCCTCAACCGGATCGCGGGTGAGTGAGATGCGGAAGGTGTCGCCGATTCCCTCATACAGGAGCATGCCCAGGGCAACGCTTGATTTTACCGTGCCGGCAATAAGACCACCTGCCTCGGTTACCCCCAGGTGCAGGGGATAATCACACTGCGCGGAGAGCAGGCGGTAGGCCGCGATGGTGGTCAGGGTGCTTGATGATTTTATGGAAATCTTCTGCTCGAAAAAGTGGAGATTTTCCAGTAGCCGGATATTCCTGATGGCACTTTCCACCAAGGCCTCGGGAGTCGGATGTCCGTGGCGGGCCAGGATATCTTTTTCAACCGAGCCGGAATTGACCCCGACCCGGATCGGTACCTGGTGGGTTTTGGCGGCATCAACCACCTTGCCGAGTTTTTCCGCCCCACCGATGTTGCCGGGATTGATTCTGATACCCTGGGCGCCGTTTTCCATGCTGGCCACTGCCAGACGATAGTCAAAATGGATATCGGCAATAAGCGGGATGCTGATCCCGTCGCGGATAGAGCGAATGGCCCGGGCTGCCTCCAGGTCCGGCACAGCAACGCGGATAATCTCGCAACCTGCAGCTTCCAGCCGGTGAATCTGAGCAACCGTTGCCGTCACGTCCCGGGTGTCGGTGTTGGTCATCGACTGCACGGCGATGGGGGCGTCGTTGCCAATGGGCACATTGCCCACCTTTATCTGTTTTGTCGGTTTTCTCGTAATCATAATCGTTGAGACTATAATCTTTTTTGCGAAAAGTTTTAAGTGCTAAGTTGGGAATATTTGATGAATCCGTCATCAGGATATTTTATTGATCAAATGGCAAACTGTTGAATTCCTGTCATGCTCCTGCTAGTATGCCGGCCATGAAATATTTACTTTCTTTAATAGGGATGGTTCTGATCCTGGAATCGCTGCCGTATGTGGCCTGTCCTGAGGCCATGCAGAAATGGTTGAGGCAGCTTTCCGAGGTGAATCCCACGGTTTTACGCGTTCTCGGCCTGCTGGCCATGGGCGCGGGTCTTCTGCTTTGCTATCTTACCCAACAGACCAACCTGATATAGATTTCCCCTGCGCAGGCAGCAAATAAAAATTACAGTTCCTATATGGTAGAGAAAATTCCCCTGATGTATAACATTGACTCCTATCAGTACGGTCTTCCTCCGGACAGGATTGCCCAGCAGCCCGCCCCAAGCCGCGAGCTTTCCCGTCTGCTGGCCCTGGACTCCATCACCGGCGCCATCCGCGATCTTTGTTTTACCGATATCGTGGATTTTTTTTCTCCCGGTGATCTGCTGGTGGTGAACAACACCAGGGTTTTTCCGGCCAGGCTCCTGGGGCGTAAAGAAACCGGCGGTCGGGTTGAACTGCTTATCCTGCATTACCCACAGGAGATTGTGACGGCAGCCGGCAGCCGGAACCAGGTTGACGTGACAGGTCTGCTGAAAAGCTCCAAGGGCTTCCGGCCCGGGCAGAAAATCATTTTTGCCGAAGACCTCACCGCCGAGGTTATCGAGCTTTTTGCGGCAGGAAAAGCCAGGCTGAATCTGCATTTTCAAGGTGAGCTGGCCCCCCTGTTGGATAAATACGGGCAACTGCCCCTGCCTCCTTACATCAAACGGGAGCAGGGAGAAGAGCCCTGGGACAGGGAAAGATATCAAACGGTTTTTGCCGCTGAAACCGGGGCCATTGCCGCCCCCACGGCGGGGCTGCATTTTACCGAGGAGCTGCTTGCCGCCATTGATAAAAAAGGGGTTGAACGGGAGAGCGTGACCCTGCATGTGGGCTATGGCACCTTTGCCCCGGTGCGGGTCCAGGACATCCGCCAGCATCAGATTCACTCCGAATTCCTGACGGTGTCGGCCCAGACAGCCGGAAAAATTAATGAAGTGCGCAACCGAGGCGGACGGATCTGGGCAGTGGGCACCACCACGGTCCGCGCCCTGGAATTTGCGGCAGATGCGACAGGCGCGGTGCAGGCAAAAGAGGGCTGGTGTGATCTGTATATGTATCCGGGCTATCGTTTCAAGGTGGTGAGCAATCTGATAACCAACTTTCATCTGCCCGGATCGTCACTGCTCTTTATGGTAAGCGCTCTGGTCGGGCGGGAGAGGATTTTAACCGCTTATGCCCATGCGGTGAAGAGCGGTTACCGGTTTTTCAGTTATGGAGATGCGATGATCATTTCCGGGGCCTGAGGAGACAAGGCGGCGGGAAGGATGAAGAACGCTCATCCTTCCTGTCGGGCAGGGGAAATCAAGTGGTGCAGGGGCAGGAGGCGGTTTCCTTGCCGCAGGGGGTTGGAGCTGACGAGCTCGATTCGCATTTACCCTGCTTTGAGCTGCAGTATCCATCCGCATACCAGCCGCCACCCTTTAACTGGAAGGAGCTGGATGAAATCAGTTTTTTGAGGCTGCCGTGGCAGTCCGGACAGCTGGTCAGTGGTTCATCGGATACACTTTGAAATGCTTCGGTCACCTTCTTGCATTTCTGGCATTCGTATTCATAAATAGGCATTTGAGTTCTCCCTGGAAAAGGTATAATCTTACTATATCTATAAAATTAGATTTAATTTGAAGCCGGAAACTGATCGGGATCTTCACATGAACAGATGGTGTAAATTATGGTTCTGGCCGTTTACAAGTCAATCCGACGTTATCAAGTGTAATGTTGCTTTAGTCGTCTGTCAACTGTTTGGGAATATTTTTGCTTCCGGTAATGACTTGAGTGGGAGGAAATTGTGCAACAGATATTAAGTATGCAGGCTGCTGAAGGTATGGTTCTGGGTAAGGATGTGCTGACCTCCGATGGGCGGATTCTCTGCGGCAAAGGGACGAGTTTAACCTCTACCATTATTGAAAGAATCAGGAAAATGGATATCAGCTACATCACGGTTGAGGGGCACCCCGTAAAGGTCGAAGGGGAAAAAAGTCTGGCGGAGGAACTGCGTGATATTGAAAAAAGATTTTCCAGGGTCAAGCAAGTCCCACCTCTCATGTATATCAAAAAAAAGATAATGCAGCGTAAGGTTGCAGGCAGAAAGACCTCATGATGGAAGATACTCGACAATCCCAATTTCGTAAGGCCCTGCGGGAGGTGAAAAATCTTCCCACTCTTCCCGGCATCATTGTCAAACTGACCAGGATGGCGGAGGATCCCGATACCACCACCGAGCAGATGGGCAAGGTGATCAGCAAGGATCATATTCTGGCGGCGAAACTGCTCAAGCTGGTCAATTCCGCCTTTTACGGCTTTCCGCAGAAGATCAGCTCCCTCAACAGCGCTATGATTCTGCTCGGATTCAACGTTATCAAGAGCCTTATTATCAGTTCTTCCATCTTTGAGCTGATGGAATCCCAGGATGTGGAACTCTGGGAGCACTCCCTGGGCTGTGCCGTGGTTTGCAGCGTGCTTGCCAAGCATCTGGGGGTCAGTGATCCCGAGGAGGTGAGCACTGCCGGTCTGATCCATGATATCGGCAAGGTGGCCATCAAGATGGAATTGAAGCAGGAATTTGAAACGTTAAAGCAAATGGTTCATGACCGGCAGATTCCCATGATTGAGGCAGAAAAAGAGCTGTTGGGTATTGATCATGCCGAGGTGGGCGGCTGGCTGGCCAAGAGCTGGAATCTTCCGGCCAAGCTTGTCGAACCCATTGCCTGCCACCACAATCCTCTGGAGGCCAAGGATGAGCAGCTGTGCGCTTCCATTATTCATTTCAGTGATATTCTGATACGGGGGCTGGGCTACGGACACGGAGATGACGTCTGGGTTCCACCGCTCAGCAAGACGGCCTGGCAGCTCCTGAACCTGACCCAGAAAGATCTCGATGAAATAATGGATGCGGTGGAAGAGAAGCTGTGGGATGTCAAGGGATTCAGCCTTGAAATCCAGGGGGAACTGGAAAGCAGCATGACATCGTAACCTGCCTGTGCGACAAAGAATACCCTTCAGCCTGCTGCATGATAAGAACATATCTCAATTTTCTGAGGTTTTGGTAACACGAGCTGCCGCTTCGATTGTTGAATGCGTGCTTGGCACATGCCCCAGTTCAAACTGAGAATTGTTAATAGCCATATTAAAAATTATTTTCTAAATCATATCGATGTAATAAGGCGGGAAATGCTTTCAGGGTTATGGTGACGGCGATAGGAAATATTCAAAGCTATGGAACTTTTATCTGCATCGTAACGTTTTAGAATTATAAATTTCTCAAAAAATCAAAAGGAGAATAAATATGAGAATTAAATTTTTATCAATTTTTACAGTATGTTGCTGTTTGATGATGTTTAATGGAGAAGCCTTTGCAAGGGGAGGCGGTGGTGGTGGCGGAGCCGGCGGAGCAGGTGGTGGTGGAGGATCCGCCAGGAGTTCTTCCATGGGTATGATGACAAGATCGGCAGGAGCAACAAGTTCCGGCAAGATGGAACAGCACAAAAATATCAACCAGGAAAAATCCAT
Source organism: Pseudomonadota bacterium (assembly GCA_018897105.1). GTDB lineage: Bacteria > Desulfobacterota > Desulfobulbia > Desulfobulbales > SURF-16 > SURF-16. The sequence continues at coordinate 101,112 of JAHILF010000066.1, read as the reverse complement.
GGATCAGGACATGGATCAGCAGCGTTACAAAGATTCCGATGCTGAAAAAGAGACTGCCAAAGCCAAAGCCAAAGCAAAGGAGACAAAGCGGGCTCTTTCAAACGGTAAAGTTACGGAATAACGCCCGAATCAAACTGGTTTCATAATACGTTTCAATCCGGTTGACCTGTTTTCAGATCCCCGTTCACCTCATAATGGTCCACCGGCACAGCCTGGAGAGACACCACGGTTGATTTCACCGGCGACGGCAAGGACGACCTCTTCACCTGGGATGCCGCGACCGGACAGAACATGGTCGCCGTATCTACCGGCTCAGCTTTCTCAACCACCTCATGGGAAAAGTGGGATGAATTCTATCAGGTCGTAAGGATGGGAGACTTTAACGGCGACGGCAAGGATGACGTCGTCGTCCTGGATTCCTCCAAGTGCCTGTGGAAAGTGCACTTAGCCTAGGGTACCACCTTCAGTGAGCAGAACTTGGGGAACATGGAAGGAAAGCGCCACCCAGGATGTCGCCGTGGGTAACTTCAATTAGCGCTTCAGTTACTGAGTGATCAAAGTAAGATTGCCGGGAGAGACTTCCTTTTCTCCCGGCAATCTTGTGTTTAAAAGGCGTTTAATAGCCTTTCTGGTCATTTCCAGCCAAGTTTACTTGTAGTTTTTAAGGTTGCCCTGACGTAGTTCGATGTCGTTGATATCACAGGCCATGAGTTTGCCAGAGGTGGGACACTCATGGGCATTGATGATTACTTCTAGACCTTCGACCACCTCCAATACTTCCCATTTGACAAGGTAATCGAGCGGAATTCCGAAGACAGTGGTTACTACTGCATCAGGATCTGCACAATCTGCAGAAACGTCAATTGAGTTGGAGTCATAATTGATGGTGCAGATGTCTCCTGTCACCAAGGTGCTGCAATCGAGAAGCTGTTTTGCCGAAACCGGCTGAGTAGCGACAAAGCTTGCACCCACCACCAGAACCGCCAGAATTTTACTGATTGAACCCTTCATGTTTTCCTCCTTTTTGATGTTTGATGTTTGTGTGTTTACTTTTTTGTAACACATAAGACTTTTACACTTTCTTCTCTTGTTTCCTTCATACCTGCCGCAGCTATTTGAACTAAGGGGACTTCAAGATTTTTTGCAGAGCAGATAGGAATGGATTGAGATAATTGTCAGATAAACAGAGAGATTTAAGACAAAACTGGTAAAATAAAATCTCCCCTCCATACATTAGGAAGCCTGTACCAATTCCCGGAGCCCTTTGAATGGAACAAGATACTCTGCCGGCATCCTTTGTTATATGCTTAGCTGTAAAACTTGGTCGGTTATTTTCATCTCCTTCGCTGAATTTTTTGTTGCCTACAGGACGTCAGGTGCTCTCTTTGTTCTCCAGCATTTTTGCTGTTACGGTAACTTGACCTGCTTTTGAATCGCTTTCAATTTGAAACATGTAAAATGGAAACTCGGGCTAGGGATCTTGTTATTAAAACGGTTAGATGCGCTAAAAGGTTGCATTGAAAGACAAAAAAAAATGGAGTGTTAGGCAGAAAAAATCATAAACGGCAGCTTGATAAAACAATGCTGCCGTTATAAAGTAAGCATTTGTGTGTCAAAAAAAATAATTTTGCCGATGACCTTCTAACTAATAAAAACCATCATAGGAGTCGGAGAACTATTGATGAACCCACTGGAATTGACAGAAGGATTTAAGCCGCTGCCCAGGCATGAGGAAGGATTCTGTTTCGGGTGTGGCCCGCAGAATAAGGCGGGACTCGGCATGCGTTTTTTTTCCGACGGCGATTCGGTGGTTTCCCAGGTGGTGGTGCCGGATCATCTCTGCGGCTGGGGGATGGTGGTGCATGGCGGCGTCATCACCACCATGCTGGATGAGGTTATGGGCTGGACCGCCATTTATCTGCTCAAGCGTCTGGTGTTGACCAAATCCCTGCAGGTGCAGTTCGAAAAACCGCTTTTTGCCGGGGAGATGCTCTGGCTGGCAGGCCGGGTCCGGGAAAAAACCAGTGAGCGGGAGGCGCTGCTTACTGCCGAGTTGTTTAATCCCGCCGGGGAGCGCTGCGCCACCTCCCAAGGAATTTTTGCCCTCTTTACAAGTGCGGCAGCAAAAAAACTCGGTATTATCGACCCCGGTCTGGTGGATATGGTCACCGCAAAATTTTTCAGGTAAAAATATGGAGAGAAAAACACACCGCTTTAAGCTGCTGCTGGAGTTTGACGGAAGGCGCTACAGCGGCTGGCAGAAGCAGGATGATGCCAGGACGATCCAGGGCAGCCTGCTTGCGGCCGCAGGCGAACTGTATGGCAATGGGGTGGATGTGCAGGGCAACGGCCGTACCGACGGCGGCGTACATGCCATGCAGTTTGTCGCCCATCTGGAGGCGGCAACCGCTGATGCCCCACAGGAAATCGCCCGACGCATGAACGTCCTGCTGCCCCACGACATCAACATTCTTGAGGCACAAAAGGCCGGACCCCGCTTCCATGCCCGGCACAACTGCATCGGCCGCAGTTATCTCTATCAGCTCGCCAAACGTCGGACCGCCTTCTGCAAAGGCTATGTCTGGCAGCTGGATGAACCGCTCAAGGTCGGTGTCATGCGGCAGGCCGCGGAATTGCTCGTGGGCATGCATGACTTCACCTCATTTACTGACCGGCAGGTAATCAAGAAAAAGTCGCCGCTGGTCATGATCAATAAGGCCCAGGTTGCGGAAACAGACGATCTGGTGCTGGTCCGTATTGTCGGCTCCCATTTCCTGTGGAAGATGGTGCGTCGCCTGGTCGGCGTGCTGGCGGCAATCGGCCGGGAGCAGCTCACCCCTGCCGATCTCGAGCGTTTCCTGCAGGAGCCGGTCAACCTCAGCCTTTTCACCGCCCCGGCCCAGGGGCTTTTCTTTGAACGGGCCTTCTATAACCAGGAGGAACTGGACAGCTTTCTCGCCTCAGATGCGATTCGTCCCTGCTTTTTCTGAGCCGCGATTCAGGAAGGCTTAGCTTTTCTGTGCCTTTATAAATATGGCCAATCATCCTGATTTTTCATCTGAAATCTCGTTGATAATTGCTTGACATTTGTCATTCTCAGTCTCTAACATGTATTATGGTTGGTGAAAAAATCGTATCAATCTGAGGCGTGTCAATATCCTCAACCTGAAGTGCCTGCCCCAAAAGAAGCCAGAAATTCTGCAGCAAAGAGAAATATCCCCAGATGAAAGCTTATCGTAAGCTTCGCAGACATCAGGGATAAGGATTTTTTTTCATGCTTGCCGGGATATACCTTATCCTGGCAGTTTCACATCGGTATTGAAACTATGCCTGACAAAAATATTTGCCGCAAACGATTGTCCTGCTCAACGTTACTGAAAATAGTAATTCCCATCGCTCTCATCCTGGTTGCGGCAATCCTTTTCAAGTTCAAGGATTTGCCCGGAAGCGGAAAAGAGCCGATCCGCATCGGCGCGATCCTGCCTCTGTCCGGGGTGGGCGGCTATCTGGTCGATCTGCGTGACGCCATGGTAATGGCCGCCGAAGAGGTGAATGCCCTGGGCGGGGTTGATGACCGGAAAATAGAGCTGATCATCGAAGACAGCAAATCAAGCCCTGTTGAGGCGGAAAAGATTTTCCTCCGTCTTGAACAGGAGCAGCAGCCACTCCTCTATGTCTCAGCTCTCAGTTCAGTGGGAATGGTCCTGGCGCCCCTTGCCGCCCGGCGCCAGGTGGTGCTGATGGGGCTGGTGACCTCGACCCCGCAATTCGCCGAACAGGGCAGATGGGTGTTTCGCAATTATACAAACTCCCAGGAAGAAGCCCGGGTGGCGCAGCGGATGCTGAATACTCTCAAGGTCCGACAACTGGCCATCCTCCATGCCGATGATCCTTACGGCAATTCCGTGGCCAAACTGCTCGGGCAGAGTTTTGCCACTACAGGAGGCAGCGCCACAGATGTCGCCTTTGCCTATGATGCGGCGGACCTGACCTCCCAGATAGAGACGGTGCGCACCATGCAGGCTGTCTACGTGGTGGGCCTGGTCGGGCATATCCGCCTGGCCATCAGACAACTGCGTCAGGCCGGCTATGCCGGGCATCTCATTGCCGCCTCCGAAGCCGCCAATCCCCAGGTCACGGAAATGGCCGAGGCGGATGGTGTTTATGTGGGCACACCCCTGGTCTACAATGAAGATTTTCTCTATGCCCGACAATTCAAAGATAACTATAAAGCTCGTTTCGGCAAACCATTCAGCCACCAGGCGGCCAATGGCTATGATTGCGTCAAGATGATCGCCGGGCTGCTGGAGGGAAATGAGGTTTCCCGGCGGAATGTCCAGTTTCTTCTTTCCCAGGGCTTCCTCTATTCCGGCGTGCAGGGAGATTATGAACTCAAGGCCGGCAGCCAGGAGATCATGATGCCGCTCTATCCTGCCAGGATTGACCAGGGCCAGCTGAGGTTAATCCAGTGATGAGGACCAGCCAGAAGATCATGGCAGGTTTCCTGGTCACCCTGACGTTGACCGCGGCCCTGGCCTTTTATGCCGACTTTGCCAGCCGCCGGTCGCTGGAGGAGGCGATCAGCCATGAATTGCTGATCCTGGCCCAGGAAACCATGAAACGCATTGATCTGACCATCCATGACAGGATCATGTATGTGTGGAACTATGCTGAACAGGCCTGGATTCTTACCTTCATCGCCAAGTCCAACCAATCCTTCGCCGCTCTGGACTCACCTGAGGATTTCATGAACCGCAATGAACGGGAATGGATTTCTGCCCCGCCGGATTCACCATCCCCTGTAATGGGGGAATTAGAGGATAACGAGCTAAGCCGGAGACTGCGGCAGCACCTCATCAATTTCTTCGTGGCGAACTATGGCTATTCTTCCTTTCCCAACCTTTTTGTTACCAACCGCTATGGCGCCGTTATCGCGTCAACCGGACGGACACGCCGTTACCGGCAGGACAAAGAGCCCTGGTGGCAGACTGCCCGGCAGCAGGGTATGTCATTAGAAGATATCGCCTATGATGCCCCATCGGATTCCTACGGAATCGCCGTTGCCCTGCGGCTCGGTGATAGCGATGGCAATTTTCTCGGGGTGGTCAGGGCAATTATCAATGTGGGACCGATTGTCAAGACGGCGGAGATTGCCACCGGCAGATATCAATCGGCTCGGACCAGGCTGCTGACGCGGGACGGAAAAATTATTTACCGAACCAGACCCTATCGGTTTCTGCAGGATTTTTCATACACAGATCTATTAAGCCGGCTTCAGGGAGAGAAAGGTTTTTTTATCGGCAATGAACAAAATGTGCAACGGTTTTATTCCTATGCCCGCTCCACGGGAAAAGAGCATTACCCGGGATTTGGCTGGATCCTGCTGGTGAGCACCGATGCAGATGAGGTGCTGGCTTCGGCAGAGGTCCTGCGCACGCGCATCGCCGTCGTCTCCATTCTTTTGATTATGGCGGGCATGGTATTTGCCTTGGTGCTTTCCCGCACCATCAACCGCTCGCTGGCAGCGCTCACCGCCGGCGCGGAGCGGATCGGCAAAGGGGAATTTGATTTTCGCATGGAGCTGGCAGGCAACGATGAGTTCGGGCAGTTGGCCAGCGCTTTCAACAGCATGGTCAGTAATCTGAAAGAGGTCACGGCCTCGCGGGATGATTTAAACGCTGAAATAGCCGAACGCAATAAGGCGGAAAAAGCCCTGCGGGAAAGCGAAAACCGTTTCCGGGCAACCTTTGAACAGGCCGCTGTTGGTATTGCCCTTGTATCGCCCCAGGGAGGCTGGCTGAGTGTTAACCGGAAATTATGCGCTATTGTCGGTTACCCGGAGGAAAAACTGCGGCAGCTCATCTTTCAGGACATTACCCATCCCGATGACCTTGACGCAGATCTTGAGTTTCACAGGCAGATGCTGGCCGGAGAAATTTTCACCTACTCCCTGGAAAAACGTTACATTCGTCTGGACGGGTCACTGGTATGGACAAATCTGACCGTTTTCCTGGTCAGGGATGAGGATGGCGTTCCGGCCTATTTTGTTTCGGTAATAGAGGATATCGACCAACGCAAAAAAATCGAGCAGGAACGGGACCGACTGTCTATGGAGCTCGCCCGGAAAAATCATGAACTTGAGCAGATCATCTACGTCACCTCCCACGATCTGCGCTCCCCGCTGGTCAATGTCCAGGGGTTCAGCAGGGAACTAGCGGCAGACATTAAGAGTCTTCTCTCACTCTGGCAAAACCCTGAAATCCCCGCGGCGATCCGGCAGCAGGCCGAACCTTTGCTGAATGAGGATATCCCCGAATCCCTGCAGTTCATCGAGAAGGGCATCAGTAAGATGGATGCTCTGCTCAGCGGACTGCTGCGCCTGTCCCGGCTTGGTCGTGCCAGTCCCACCCTGGAGGAGTGCGACATGAACCGTCTGCTGACCGATATCGTCACCACCATGGGTTTTCAGATCAATGAGGCCGGGGTGGAGGTCATAGTGGACGGGCTGCCAACCTGCCTGGGTGACCGAGATCAGCTCAATCAGCTTTTTTCCAACCTGCTCGGGAATGCCTTAAAATACCTGGATCCAGGCCGGCCAGGCCGGATCAATGTGAACGGGGTAAAGGACAAAGGCCGGTCCGTGTACTGTGTTTCTGATAACGGAGTCGGTATTGCCAGGGAGCATCAGGGTAAAATTTTTGAGATCTTTCACCGGCTCAATCCGGCCGCAAGTGAAGGTGAAGGCCTGGGCCTCGCCATTGTCAACCGCATCCTTGACCGACTGGACGGCAAGATATGGGTTGAATCCGAAGAGGGCAAGGGCAGCAGTTTTTATGTGTCCCTGCCGGGCTGGAAAGGTGGAAACAGAGCCAGAATCGCAGTGACACCTTTAGCCAAGGGGGAAAAAGAAAAATGAAGCAGGAAATACATATCATCATTGCCGAAGACGATGACGGCCATGCCGCCTTGATTAAAAAAAACCTGCGCAGGGCTGGAATAGAGAACGAGATTATCCGTTTTGCCGATGGCCAGCAGGTGCTTGATTTTCTACTCAGGAAAGGGGCCGGGCCCCATCGCCAAGCCGGGGACTCCTTTCTGCTGCTGCTGGACATCCGCATGCCCAAGGTCGACGGCATCGAAGTGCTGCGGCAGATCAAGGAGGATAAGGAATTGCGCAAGATCCCGGTGATCATGGTCACCACCACGGATGACCCCAGGGAGGTTGAACATTGCCACCTGCTGGGATGCAGCAATTATATCACCAAACCGGTGGATTATGACAAATTCGTCAACGCCGTCAGGCAGCTGGGCCTGTTTCTCCTGATCGTGGAGGTGCCGTCAGTCGATGGAGAACATTAATGAAGATAACAATGGCAGAGCGTAGTCTTGACAGCAGGCTGACCATAACCGAGGATTTCCGCCTGCCGCTGCTGGTCGTTGAAGATGACGAGGGGCTGAACCGCCTCATCCGTAAAAACCTCAGCCGGGAAGGCTTTCAGGTGGAGGGGGTCGGCACGGGCAGGGAGGCGCTGGCCGCACTCACAGCTGCCCCTGATGTTCTTCTGCTGCTTGATCTTGTCCTGACGGACATGACCGGCAGGGAAATCCTGACGGAACTCGCAGCAAGAGAGACAGAGGTCCCCTTTATCATCATGACCGGCCACGGGGACGAGAGAGTGGCCGTTGAGATGATGAAGCTCGGGGCCAGGGATTACATCGTCAAGGGAGCCGAGTTTGTCGAGCTCTTGCCCAATATCATCAAACGGGTCTTCTCCGATATAGGCAATGAAAGAAAGCTGGAGGCCATGGATGCGGCCCTTATTCAGGCGGCGGAGAACTGGGGGGCCACCTTTAACGCCATTCCTGATTTTGTTTCGGTTCATGATTTGGACAGAAGGCTTGTCCGGGTTAACAAGGCTCTGGCCGACCATCTCGGGGTAAAACCGGAAGAGCTCATCGGCAGAAAGTGTTATGAGTTGCTGCATGACCTTGCCCATCCCTGGCCAGGATGTCCGTTTGACAGAACCCTTGAGACCCGGGAAACGGCAACCCAGGAGGTAAATGATCCAAACATCGGCATTCCCCTGCAGGTGACCTGTTCCCCCATTTTTGACCAACAGGGTAAGCTTACAGGCGTGGTTCATGTTGCCCGGGACATCTCCGAGCAGAAGCAAGCGGCAGCGGAAATATCCCGAAGCAGAGAACGATACCGGGAGCTCTATGACAATGCCCCTATCGCTTACTTCTCAATACGGGCTCAGGACGGAGCCATATTACAATGCAACAATCAGGCAGTGCAGCTTTTCGGTTATGAGCGGGAAACCATGCTGATGATAAAGGTATTTGATCTCTATGCAGACACCCCGCAAGGCCTGGCCAGGGCGCAGGCGATTTTTAGTAGATTGCGGGCCGGTTACTCGGTGCGCAATGAAGAATGCCAGATGAAAAAACAGGGTGGCTCGCAGGTGTGGGTAAGCTTGTCCATTGATCCGGTGCTTGATGCTGCGGGCAAGGTTATTGAATCCCGATCGGTTGTCATTGATATCTCCGAGCGGAAACGGCTGGAAGCCGCGCTTTTCCAGGCCCAGAAGATGGAGTCCATCGGTACGCTGGCCGGCGGCATCGCCCATGACTTCAATAATCTGCTCAATGTCATCATCGGCTACGCTAGCATGATGCAGAGCTCCCTGACGGACGATGAGGATAAATCATTTCTGGCCAATATCCTGAGTGCCGCTAACAGGGCCACGCAACTGACCAAGGGCCTCCTCACCTTCAGCAGAAAACAGGTGCTGGAGCTTTTGCCGGTCAATATCAACGAGATCATTACGGGGCTGGAGAAGATGCTGTGGCGCATCATGGGTGAGGATATCACCATGAGCAGCAATCTCTCCGCGAAAACCCTGGTTGTCGTAGCGGATCGCGTGCAGTTAGAACAGGTCCTGCTGAATCTTGCCGCTAATTCCCGCGATGCCATGTCCGGCAGGGGCATGCTGACCATTGACACCTGCGCTGTTGAACTGCGGGCTGAAGATGTTGACAGGAAAAAGTATGCCATCAAACCCGGAGGGTATGCCCTGATAAGCGTTTCAGACAGTGGAACGGGCATGGATGCGGAAACAATGGAGAGGATTTTCGATCCCTTTTTCACCACCAAGGAAGTGGGTAAGGGCACGGGGCTCGGCATGGCGATTGTGTACGGGATCATCAAATAGCATGCAGGCTATATCAACTGCTACAGTGAGCCTGGCCAGGGAACAACCTTCAAGATCTATCTGCCGCTGGTTAAGGAGGCGGCGGTTGCGGCAGGGAAGGCGGTTATAGCCACACCCCTCTCCGGCGGCACCGAGACCATCCTGGTGGCCGAGGATGACCCGACGCTGAGGAAATTAGTGCTGAAGATCCTGCAGAGTCATGGCTATACGGTCATTGAGTCCGTTGACGGTCAGGATGCGGTTGATCGATTCCGGGAAAACAGTGACAGGATTGACCTGGTTGTGCTTGATGTTATCATGCCGAACAAAAACGGCAGTGAGGCCTACCAGGAGATCATCATGGTAAAGCCCGCGATAAAGGCCCTGTTTGTCAGCGGTTATCCTTCTGATAAGATAAACAAAATGGGAATGCTGCAAGCAGGGATCAATTTTCTCTATAAGCCGCTGAGTCTCGATACCCTGCTCCGCAAGGTAAGAGAGATTCTTGATCATCCCGCGGAAAAAGGCAAAAACCAACCATGATAAACTCGTATTTATGCCCCTTGCGGGTAAAAAGTCTGTTTTCACCACAGAGCACACAGAGATCACAGAGAAAATATTTTTATTTTCAGTAAGTTATCTCTGTGGGCTTTGTGCTCTCTGTGGTTAATTTTCAGTTTTCACGAATTCATCAACCTTGAAAGACAGGATGGCTGCCAGGTCAAAAGGATTTTGTTTCATCTGAAAGGGTCGTGCTTTCCTGATTCGGGTCTTTTGAGTGGTCCCTGGCCACCAGCATATAGATAGACGGCACGATAAACAGCGTGAAAAAAGTGCCCACCGTTATGCCGCTGACCAGCACCAGACCGATGGAGTTTCTGGCCGCGGCGCCGGCGCCTGTCACCAGGATCAGGGGGAAATGACCGGCGGCCGTTGCCGCACTGGTCATGAGGATCGGCCGCAATCTGGTCATGGCAGCCTCTTTGATCGCCTCGAGTTTGTTTAGTCCGCGCAGCTGCAGTTTATTGGCAAACTCGACGATGAGGATGCCGTTTTTGGAAACCAGACCCACCAGGGTGACAAGCCCGACCTGGGAGTAAATATTAAGGGTGGTGGTCCAGCCGTTGGTCCAGAAAGGCACGTTGGGATCCGGCATTTTCAGGAAGGTGAAGATAAGGGAGCCGAAAATCCCGAGCGGTACGGAGCCGGCCAGGATGACGAAGGGGTCGCGGAAACTGTTGAACTGGGCGGCCAGCACCAGGAAAATGAGCACCACGGCCAGCATGAACGCCGGCAGAAATTTATTGCCCTCGGTGCGCAGTTGCCGGGATTCACCCGTGTAGTCGATGGTGTACCCTTTTGGCAGGATCTTGGCTGCTTCATCCTCCAGGAAACGCAGGGCTTCGTCAAGCGGGACGACCGACACCCCGCTGATCTTGACGGCATTGAGCTGCTGGAAGCGGTTCAGTGAGCGTGCTACCGTGGAGTTGCTGATGGTGGCGATGGTGCTGAGCGGCACCAGGCCCCCGTCCGGCCCGGTGATATAAATGTCCTTGAGCTGGCTCGGGTTGAGCCGGTCCACCCGCTGGATCTGCGGGATGACCTTGTAGCTGCGGCCGGCGATGTCAAAGCGGTTGACGTAATTGCCGCCGATCATGGCCCCGAGGTCAGACCCCACCTCTTGCAGATTGAGCCCCAGGTCGGCCGCCTTGTCGCGATTGATGATAAACTCCGACTGGGGCTGGTCGATCTTCACATCGATGGTGGGCGGAAAGGCAAAAAGCCCGCTGTTCATGGCCTTCAGCTGCAGCTGCTGGGCAAACTGCAGAATCTCCTCGGTTTCCGCCGTGGAGGCCAGGATAAACTCCACCGGAAACTGACCGCCGCCGGGCAGTGAGGGACGGAAGACGGGAAAGATGCGGATACCGGGTATGCCATGCAGCTTCTGCTGCACCTCGGGCATGATCTGGAAGATGGTGCGTTTGCGCTGGTCCCAGGGTTTGGTAACCATACCGCTGAAACCGGAACTCGGCCGGGTGAGCTGGAAGGTGAAATCCGTCTCCGGTATGCTGAGAAATACCTTGTTGGCCGCTGCCGCATAATGGCTGGTCTGGTCCAGGGTGGAGTTGGCCGCCGCATCGATGATGCCGAAAATAACCCCCTGGTCCTCGGTGGGAGCGAGCTCAACCGGTGACATCCGGAACATGGGGATGGTCAGCAGGCTGACGACGATCCACACCAGGTAGACCGCCGGGCGGGCGCTCAGGGTGGCGTCCAGCCAGCGGCCGTAAGCCTTTCGCAGCCGTTTGAAGTCCCGTGAGATTTTTCCGGCCAGGCCATGCTCTTCCAGCCCGGGTTTCAGCAGCCTGGAGGACAACATGGGAGACAGGGTGAGGGCCACTATGCCGGAAATGGTGACGGCGCCGGCCAGGGTAAAGGCGAATTCGCGGAACAGCGAGCCGGTGAGTCCCCCCTGGAAGCCGATGGGCAGGTAAACGGCCGCCAGGGTAACGGTCATGGCGATGATGGGGCCGACCAGCTCCCGGGCGCCGATCAGGGCCGCGTCCATGGGAGACTTGCCTTCGCTTAAATGTCGTTCCACGTTTTCCACCACCACGATGGCGTCATCCACCACCAGACCGACGGACAGCACAATGGCCAGCAGGGTGAGCAGATTGATGGTGAAGCCGAAGACCTGCATGAGGAACACCCCGCCGATGAGGGACAGCGGAATGGCTATTACGGGAATGAACACCGAGCGGAACGAGCCGAGAAAGAGAAAGATGATGACCACGACGATCATCAGGGTGTCACCCAGGGTTTTGATGACCTCATGGATGGCATTATTAATGTAAGCGGTGGCATCGTAAGCAATGCGGGCCTGCATTTCGGAGGGCAGGCTCTTCTGCACCGAATCCATGGCGGTGCGCACCCTGTGCACCACATCAAGGGAGTTGGCGTTGGGCAGCGGCCAGATCCCCATGAACACGGCCGTCTGTCCTGAGAAGTGAACCTCGCTGTCATAATCCTCCGCTCCCAGCACCACATCGCCGATGTCCGCCAGCCGGATCAACGCGCCGTCCTGTTCACGGATGACCAGCCGCTTGAAATCCTCCACCGACCGCAGATCGGTGTTGGCGGTGAGGTTGATTTGGATGAGTGAGCCCTTGGTCTTGCCAAGGGCCGCCAGGTAGTTGTTGGCGGCCAGGGCCTGGCGCACCTGGGCCGGGCTGATGTTATAGGCGGCCATGCGGTCGGGCTTGAGCCAGATGCGCATGGCAAAGGTGCGGGCGCCCAGGATATCGGCGCGCTGCACCCCTTCCAGGGCTGACAGGCGGGGCTGCACGACCCGGACCAGGTAGTCGGTTATCTCGTTCTGCTGGAGAACACTTGAGGTGAAGCTGAGATAGGCGGCGGCAAATCTACTGTCTGCTGACTCGATGTTGAGGATCGGAATTTCTGCTTCCGGTGGCAGGTCGTTGCGCACCTGGTCGACTTTCGAGCTGATTTCCGCCAGGGCCTTGGTGGCGTCGTAGTTCAATTTGAGCCGGGCGGTGATGGTGGACACGCCTTGGGAGCTCTGGCTCTCCAGGTAGTCAATACCGTCGGCCGCCGCAATGACGCGTTCAAGGGGCGAGGTGATAAAGCCGCGTATCAGCTGGGCGCTGGCCCCGACATAGACGGTGGTGACAGTGACCGAAGCGTTTTCACTGATGGGAAACTGACGGACGTTCAGGGTGCGGATCGCCTGCAGACCGGCAATAATGATCACCAGGCTGATCACCAGGGCAAGAACAGGGCGGCGGATGAAAAGGTCAGTAAAGTTCATGGTGCGACATGATGGCAGAGGTTTGCGGAGAAATCACCGGTTCTGGCTGCGAAGCCCGGCAAATCAGTTCTCTTTTGGTTTCGGCGCAAGTTTGAATTCGGGGGCCAGTTCGTTGTTGACCACAGCAGCCTGGCCGTTGCGCAGCTTGAAAGCTCCGGTGCTGACGATTGTCTCACCCTCCTTGATGCCGGAAACCACGGCGACAAAGTCCCCGCGTTTTTCACCGAGCTTGACAAACTGCTGGTTCAGCACGTTTTCATTTTGGCCCGTTTTTTCGTTTTTTGTCTCTTTGAGCACAAAAATCGAGTCACCGTAAGGAGCATAGAGAACAGCAGTGGCCGGGATGACGATGACATTCCGCTGGGTCGGCATTACCACCTCGACGTTGACGAAGAGTCCGGGGCGCAGCAGTTCCTGTTCGTTGGCCACCGTGGCCTGGACATGCATGTTGCGGGTGGCGCTGTCTATTTCAGGATTGATGGTTGTTATTTTTCCTTCCAGAATCTGTCCGGGCAGGGCGTCTGTTTTGATCCGCACGGGAAGACCTTTCTTAACCTGCCCGAGATGCTGCTGGGGCAGCAGGAAATCGACAAAAATTGGATCCAGCGCCTGGAGGGAGACAATGGGGGCATCTTCCTTGAGGATCTCCCCCAGATTGACCAGGCGAACCCCGAGCCTTCCGGCAAAGGGAGCCCGGATATTCTTTTTGTTGATTATTGCCCGGATGCTGTCGGCCTGGGCCTTGGCCTCTTTGTATTGCGCCTCGGCATTATCAAAGAGAGATTGAGCGATGTTCTGCTGGGCAAGAAGTCCGGTGTAGCGGTCCAGATTGAGTTTTGCCAGGGCGGTGGAAGTTTCGGCCGCCCTGAGCTGGGCCTCCTCGGAGGCAGTGTCCTGGCGGATAAGCAGGTCGCCGGCCTGCACCTTGGTGCCGGGGGTGAAGGCGATCTGGGTGATTTTGCCGCTCACCTCCGCCGACACGATAACTCCCTGCACCGCTGTCAGTGAACCAACGGCGGTCAGGGTTGAGCCCCATGAGTCGGATTGGACGATGGCGGTGGTGACAACCTCAGGCGGCAGCGAGAATTTGCTTTTCTGTTCGATCATGCGGCGGATCTGCAGGGCTTTGATACCGCCGAGTACGCCGGCCAGAATAAGTAAGCCAAGGACAGCAAAAAAAATACGTTTTTTCATGACAAAAGGTACGTGTTAATGAAAAGTTTATCCGAAAATCCTTTCCCCAGCGCGTAATGCATCCTGCAGTCGGAGCGGGCCTTGCCCGCGATAACGGAGTTTTGGCAATGCCAAAGGTCGCGGGCAGGGCCCGCTCCCTCGAACTTTCATGTTTCGTTGTTCCCGCTTGCGGAGATGGGGGTTAGCTGAATGCAATCTCGAAGAAACCAAAATTCAAATTTTTCAGGATCTAATCTCCTTATTTAATTGCCAATCTTTAATAAATGTCGGAGTGCATTGTTATCATTGGTTGAATTCATAACGAAGAAATCAGCCGGAGCGTAGCGATCGGTTGGATTGACTGGTGTGCAATTTATCCATTGTTCTTATAAGGGTTAGTTTCTGGATATAATTTTTCTGCACATTTGGGACAAATTGAATGGCTGAAATCTGCCGCTGAATGGTCCCGAATATAGATCTCTATTTGCTGCCAGTACCCTTTATCATCCCTTATTTTTTTACAGTTTGCACAGATAGGCAATATCCCAGATAGTTTTTTAAGCTCAGCCTTATGTCTATCCTTCATTTCTGTAATATCACGTTCTGTTGTTGCGATGGAAACGATGGCTCCCGAATCGTCTTTTAGGCATGTCAGTGCGACCAATACGTCTAGTATTTTGCCGGCCGAAGAAACACGTTGCGTTTCAAACGGTTCTATAGTTACGCCTGATGCCACATGTTTCACAACGTCCATGTAATTTGTAACGTCGTCCGCGCGGATAATTTTAGCAATATTCAGCTTCAAAGCCTCGGCTTCATTATAACCATAAGCTAATTCAGCCCCTTTGTTCCAAGCCATTACGTTGCCTTGTAAATCGTGAACAAGTATGGCATCATTCGAGTTTTTAAGAACAACGTCCAGACGACGAATTGTTGCTGCAAATGTCTCAGCTTTCATATTTCCCCTTCAATGATTCAGGTATGAATGCACAATCCGGGCGTTCACCTGCGGAGCGGTCGGCGAGCCGGAGGCTTGACGAAGTCAGCGCCGCGATTCCCGACGACGCAGTCGCCGGGAACAAGTAATACTACAGATCTGTATATCACCCCAGATTGAATGATATACAGAAAGCTGTTCCTCACTAAGCACTTTCCCGACTGTATCCTTTTTTCAGACCGTTCGCAAGCAGACTGCACATGCTAAATCCGTACACATGGATTTCAGTGCCTGTTTGCTGAAAAGACTGTATAACGGAACAGATGAAATTTCCCCTTAAACGAGAAAAGAGGGCGGGGCGGGTCACGGTCTCTGTCTGTTGTTGGTCATGATGACGAAAAAAAACAGTAACACCTTGGAGCTTCTGGCTCCGGCCGGCAGTGTCGAGGCCTTTTTCGCCGCCATGGAAAATGGCGCGGATGCCGTTTACTGCGGCCTGAAGGAATTTTCCGCCCGGGTAAAGGCCAAGAATTTCACCCTGCCCGAGGTGGAAAGGCTCACTGCCTATGCCCATCAGCAGAAGAGACGTCTGTACGTCACCTTGAACACCCTGCTGAAAGAGGTTGAGTTGCCCCGTCTGATCGATATTCTGGCGCATCTTACCGCCATCGGCGTGGACGGCATCATCATCCAGGATCTCGGGGTCTGGCGGCTAGCCCGCACCTACTTTCCGCAGCTGCCCCTGCATGCCTCCACCCAGATGACAGTGCATAATGCGGCCGGGGTGCAGATGCTTGAGAAAATGGGTTTTGTCCGGGCGGTGCTGGCCCGGGAGCTTTCCCTGTCGGAGATAACGGAGATCCGCCGGCAGACGAAAATTGAGTTGGAACACTTTGTTCATGGGGCGCTGTGTTTTTCCATCTCCGGGCAGTGCTTTTTTTCCTCAACGCTCAGTGGGATGAGCGGCAACCGCGGCCGTTGCGCCCAGCCTTGTCGCCGCCGTTACCATAACAGAGAGCAGCCAGGTTACTTTTTTTCCACCAGCGATCTCTGCGCCATTGAACTGCTGCCCGAGCTTATCAGGGCCGGCATCATGAGTTTCAAGATCGAAGGCAGGATGAAGAGCGCCGATTATGTGGCGCGGGTGGTGGCGGCGTATCGCCTGGTGCTGGATGCCCCGGACAGGGAGCGCAAAACGGCTTTGCGCGAGGCGGCCGAGCAGCTGGAGTTGTCTTTTGGCCGGCAGACCACCAAGGGTTTTCTCACCGGCTTTGTGGCGGCGGGTATTGCCGTTTCCTCCCAGCAGGGAACCCTGGGCCGCCATCTGGGTGATATCGTTTCCCTGCGTGAGGGGCTGATCGGCTTGAAGGTCAATGACCGGCTGCATGTGGGGGACCGTCTGCGTATCCAGCCCCGTAATGACCAGGCGGGCACCGGCTTTACCGTGCGGGAAATGCTGCTTGAGCACAAAAAGGTCAAGAAGGTTGATGCCGGAGATTTCGTGCGGGTGAAAAATTTTGCCAAAGGTTTTTTGCATGTGGGCGATGCTGTTTTCAAGGTGGGTGGGAAAGCGGCCTTTACCCTGAGCAGCGAGGCCTGTCTGAAAAAATTGCCAGTATTCCCGTCTCCCGGCGCAACTCTGCCTGCGGCCATCAGAGAAATGGCCGATCAGGCCCTGGCCGCGCTGCTGCCTCGGCAAAAAACAGTGCCCGCTGCTGATTTACCGAAACTCACTGTGGCAGGGCGCGGGTTTGCAGATATCAAGCTGCTGGATCAACCCCGGGTGGCCAGGATGCAGTTGCCTCTTTCATCGAAAAATCTGGCTGATGTGCAGAAAAATGAGAGAAAACTCGCCAACCGCAAAGAGGATATCATCTGGGAAGTGCCGGTCATGCTTTTCGGGGCGGAGTGGCAAGACTACCGGCGGGCGGTGCAGATGCTGGCCGGGCAGGGATACAGAACGTTTCGTCTGAACAATCTCGGCCACCTTCCGCTGTTTGCCGGGGTACCGGAGGCAAGGCTGCTGGGAGGTTTCAGATGCTACACCATGAACAGTCAGGCTGCGTTAGCATGGCAGGAACTGGGGCTGGCCGGGCTTACCTTGAATATCGAGGATGACCGCAGCAATTTTAAAGAGTTGTACAGCCGCTCTCTTCCTCTGCCCCTGGCTGTGACCGCTTACAGTCCCCAACCTATTCTTCTGTCCCGTATCCCGGTCAGAGGAGTGCGGCCGGGATCAATGCTGCAATCGGATCGGGACGAAGGCTATCGCATCCTGAACTGTAGCGGCCTGACCGAGGTTGTCGGTGAACATGATTTTTCACTCGCCGGTCATCTGCAGGAACTGCATGGGATGGGCTGTAGACAGATGATTGTTGATCTCAGCCATTGCGGCGCCTCTTCGGCAAAAGGGCATGAAGTGCTGCGGGTAATTGTCGAGGACAGGAAGTTGCCAGATACCTCTTTTCTGAACTATGAGCGGGGACTGGCCTGAGCGGGGGAACGTTCAAACGTTCAAGTGTTCCAACGTTTAAACGCTTGAACGTTTCAGCGTTCGCACGCTCTATAACCCTGCCTCGGCAAGTTCGCCCAACAGTTTCTTCTGTGCCTTGTTCAGCTTTTTGGGGATCTCAACCGCGATTTTCACCAGAATATCGCCGTGAGGGCCATGGGGGCCGACAGGAAGTCCATGGCCTTTCAGCCTCAGTTTGGACTGGGGCTGGATGCCGGCCGGTACTTTTACCTTGAACTGTTTGCCGTTTAAAGTCGGGACGTCAATTTCCGTGCCCAGCACAGCGGAGCTGAAAGAGATCGCTTTTTCAATAACCAGATTGTTGCCCTCCCGTTCAAAAAAAGGGTGCGGTTCGACCTTGATGAGAAGATAGAGGTCGCCGGCCTGGCCGCCTATGGGAGAGGATGATCCTTTGCCCGCCACCCGCAGTTTTTTGCCGCTTTCAATGCCCGCGGGAATTTTAACCGTTACCCTTTCTCCGCCCCGGCCGAGGGAGATGGTTTTTTCCGCTCCGTGCAGCACTTCGTCAAGGGATATGGACAGTTCAAGAGAGAGATCCTGGCCTTTGACAGGCTGCTGGGGACGGCAACCCTGACCGGGGTGGCCGCCTTGGGAAAATATCTCCTCAAAAGGGCTACGGCCGCCGCCGCCGCTGGAAAAGGTGCGGAAATTTCCGGAACTGAATCCTCCACCCCTACCGCCGAAGTTGATACCGAACTCCCTGAGAATGGAGCCGATGTCGGAGTTGCGGAAGATGTCTTCCTGGGAATAGCGCTGTTGGAAACCGCTTGAGCCGAAGGTGTCGTACTGCTTGCGTTTTTCCGGATCAGACAGCACCGCATAGGCCTCGTTGGCCTCCTTGAATTTTTCTTCCGACTCCTTGTTACCCTGATTGCGGTCAGGATGGAATTTCAGGGCCAGTTTGCGGTAGGCCTTTTTGATTTCATCTGCTGAGGCGTCTTTTGCTACGCCCAGTACTTTATAATAGTCCAGATTTTTCATGTATCAGTAATTTCGTCGAGTATGTTTGGCAAAAAAATATCATTGATTTAAGTGTCTAGTAAGTTAAGAATTTTCGCGGTGAAGTCAAGTTCGGGGGGGGATTTATACACGTAATTTGATGTTTATCACAAAAAAAAATGATTGCCACCGGGTTTCAGCCGCTGGAATTCAGGAAATCCTATGGTGCCGTCCGTTTGTTCATGGGGCGTCGGTCTTCGGGGTCCATTCGACTACCGGGATTAGGATAGTAACTGTCGTCCCCTTGCCTGGTTGGCTTTCAACCTCTATTTGCCCATGGTGTTTCATAACTATATCATAGGCAATGCTTAAACCAAGCCCGGTTCCTTTTCCTACGTCCTTGGTAGTGAAGAAGGGTTCAAAAATCTTGCCGATGAACTCCTGGGGGATCCCGCTGCCGGTATCCGAAATGGAGACAAGAATAGTGTTATCAGCGCAACGTGTTTTAATCGTGATTTCACCCTGTATCTTGATGGCTTGTGCGGCATTTATCAGAAGATTCATGAAGACCTGGCTCAGCTGCCCCACATTACATTGAGTCAAGGGGATATTTCCATAATCCTTTATCACCTTCGCCTTATATTTGAGCTCGTTCCATATCACGGACAGTGTGTTCTCAATGGCGGCGTTTATGTCTCCATCTTTATATTCGTCCGCGTCATCTATGCGGGAAAAATTCTTCAGGTTCTGGACGATGGTTTTCACACGCACGCCGCCATCGATGGATTCATCGATAAGATGACAGATATCGTTAATGATATAATCGACTTTCTTCGCCTTTCGATGCTCGGCAACTGTTTTGAGAATAGATTCCATACTCTCTTCTGTAGGCTTTGAAGTTTTTTCAAGGGCATCGGACAGAACCTGGATATGTTCGGTGAGACTTGCCGAATATTTCCTGAGAGAAGTGAGGTTGCTGAGTATGAAGGCGGTGGGGTTGTTTATCTCATGGGCGACCCCTGCGGCGAGTTGGCCGATAGAAGCCATTTTCTCGGACTGAAGCAGTTGCACATGCATCTGTTTGAGTTCATTGAAGGCGGCATTCAGCTTTTCCTCGGCGATTTTACGGTCAGTGATGTTACGTAAATATTCGACAATTCCGCTTATTTCTTTTGTGGTTTCATCGACGATAGGGAAGCTGAAAACTTCGAACCAATTGATTTTACTTCCTGCGGATTCCGTGAACGGGATAACAGCAAAAGAGGGTTTGCCCGTTTTCAGGGTTTCCTGCACTGGACAGTTCTCGCACGGGCGATTTCTCAACTGGTACACTTCATGGCATTTTCTGCCGACCAACTGCATAGTATGGACATACCATTTCCCAACAGTTTCATTTACCCGAACAATGCGCATGTCGTTGTCAAGGACGCTGATCCCATCCTGTATCGCGGCTAAAATGCTGGATAGGAAACGTTCCCCTTGCCTTGCAGCTTCTTCTGCCTTTTTTCGTTCGTGGATTTCAATGTTGAGATTTTCGTTAAGAGCCTGCAATTTTGCATTGGCCTTCTCCAGTTTACTCGCTCCGTCCAGGAAGGATTGTTCGGATACCTCGAGAAGCTCGTTGAGTGCATGAATTTGGGCAGTAAGCTTTCTGATCTGCCTCTCAGGCAAGCTCATCGTTTCATTTTCCTTCAGCGACATGCTCATTTCCCCCTGAGTCTCCAACGAAAACCGCTTCTTCAAACGGTAATATGACCATCTTGACGTTCAGGGCCAATGTCGCAAAACAATTCGCGGTTTCCACGGCAATGGGAGTCTTTGAGAAAACAATTACAACGAAGACATTACCTGAGGGCAGAACGCCACCGAATCCAAGTACCGATCTAACTTTATAGGGTATTACGAATTCTTTCTGAGCCGGGATGTAAGGAGAACCCAGGGCCTCGGGAATATGGAAAACACTGAAGGTATTTTGCGACAAGTCCATTATAATTTTAGGGTCAGGGTTAATGACGGTATTAATCTCTAATCCCATTTGTTTAATTAAATTGCGCATCATCGGTATTTTTTCCACTACGCTGATGCTGGTCAAAGGGATCGCCTGGTGTCCTATCGAATTTCTCCTCGAATTCCATTCTGCGTTAACACCACAGGTTGAGAGAAGAGTAAAGCACTTAAAGTCACGAACGTTGTCGGCCTTGTCTGAAAGCTTCTGAGCAAACGTCTTGAGGTTATCATCAAGCGCGGTATAGTCATGGGTCTTGAATAACCGGACCAATACACATGACTTGGTTTCGCTATGTTTTTCGATAAAATTATCATAGAAAAAGTGAACGATCTCATTCGTCGCTTCTTCCATGGAAAGGGCATTCGATCCCAATGAGCGTATTTCACGACCACACCTTACCGCATCGACTGTTGTGAAATTTAAGAAATCATACATTGTAGTTTCTCCCAAGGGGAATAAAGGGCCGGATCCAGAATATTGATGACAGAGTTGAAGAGGAACCAACCACACATAAATGTGTGTGGTTTGAAGCAAGTCGTCTTTCCTGTTCTGAGGTTAGTTGATTAATAATTATGCGTTTTTCCGTCCTCCTTGTCCAGTGATAATTGCTTCTGTGCTTAGGCAGTAATTGTTAAAGAATATTGTGGATGAATATGTCCTTCCGGATGATATCCCTTCAAATGAATGGACACTCTTTAAAAAACTATTGTTAGTGTTCTGTTATGGGCATTACACTATCCGGGCAACAAACCCTGGACGGAGTCCATTTGCTTTACTATAATTTGAAATAATCTCAGCTCATGGCCCTGCATGACAAGTTGCCCTTCCCCCAGGTTCTGATATTTAGGAGCCGTTACGAAATAACATGGCCATTTTTTCAATTTCGTTACGGCTCCTTATACCCCTCAAGGGGGTACTGAAAAGAGTGCCGTTCCGCACATTTCTCTGGCCATGTTAATTTTTTACAACGGCTTAGCGATGAGGCCTCTTATGCGCATACCCTATAAACGTTCTGATGAATATCTCAAAATAGTCACACCGGCTGTTATGGCGGTTATCTTATTTGTGGTTGCAGCCTTTGGATTATTTCTGCCGACTTACAGGGAAAGGCTGTTGAATGACAAAAAAGAAATGATCCGGGAGCTGACCCAGACAGCCTGGAATATCCTGGCCGGACTGGAGCGGAAAGAGCGGAGCGGAGAGATGACCCGTGACCAGGCCCAGTACGCTGCCATCGAGCAGATACGTGTGCTGCGCTACGGAGACGGGAACAAGGATTATTTCTGGATTAATGATATGCGGCCTCATATGGTCATGCACCCTTATCGCACTGACCTTGAAGGCCAGGATATATCCGATTTCAGCGACCCTAATGACGTCCATCTTTTTGTGGAATTTGTCAAAACGGTCAAAAGCGGAAACGAAGGTTTTGTCTCCTATATGTGGCAATGGAAGGACAACCCTGACAATATCGTGCCGAAACTTTCTTTTGTTAAAGGTTTTACGCCATGGGGATGGATCATAGGCACAGGCATCTATCTCGAAGATGTCCGACAGGAAACAGAGCTTCTGACGAGGCGCTTGATTTTCATTTCAGTAGGGATTCTTGCTTTGGTTTCTTTCCTGTCCGGCGTGCTGGTACTTCAGTCTCTGAGGTCAGCCAGCTTACGCAAAAAAGCGGAGCAAGAATTGCTGGAGTATCAGAATCATCTGGAAGAATTGATCGAGAAACGCACCGCAGATCTGCAACAGGCAAATGACAGACTCTCAGAAGAAATCGTAGAACGCCAGCAGGCGGGAGAAGTCATCCTGCAACAACGCGACATGTTAAGTACGGTCGTCGAATCCCTGCCCTATCCGTTTTATGTCATTAACACAGCAGACTGTAAAATTGTCCTGGCAAATTCGTCAGCTGCAACTGACGGATTTTCGCCCGATACAACCTGCCATTCGCTCTCGCATGGCAGCGAAAAAAAATGCGCTGAACGCAGTGATCATTTCTGCCCCATGGAGTCCGTCATACGCACACGGAAACCGACAATCAAGGAACACGGCCACGTCAACGGGGAAGGAAAAACGACCTATGTGGAGGTGCATGGCTACCCGATATTCGATAAAGCAGGTGAAGTAACGCAGATGATAGAATATATAATCGACATCACCGACAGAAAAATGGCCGAAGAGGAACAGAAGCGCCTCATTGCCCAGCTACAGGCGGCTCTGGAGGACATCAAAACGTTACAGGGCATTGTCCCCATCTGTGCCTTTTGCAAACAAATACGCGATGACAGCGGTTACTGGAACCAACTGGAAAAATATGTCTCAGAGCATTCCCATGCAGAATTCAGCCACGCCATCTGCCCGAAGTGCATGGCTGAGCGCTACCCCGATGTTGACGATGATGGGTAACCGGGCTGACGCTGTTCCTCAGATGCCGGATAATCCCGCCAAGTGAAAAAACAGGTTCAGCCTCTCCTGCTGACCGCCATAAAGGCTGACAGCACTCCAGGGTCGAAATGGATCGCCCGCAGGGATTCCATATACGCCAAGGCCTCTCCTGCAGGCCATTTTTTTTTATAGGACCTTTCATGGGTCAGAGAATCAAACACATCCGCCACGGCAACAATACGGGCCGGCAGGGGGATCTCTTCACCGTGTAAGCCGTCAGGATAGCCGCTGCCGTCCCATTTCTCATGGTGGCTGCGTGCTATCAACCGGGCAGTCCGGTAAAAGGCTTTGCGCCCCAGAATTTTTTCTCCCGCTGTGGTATGGGTCTGCATGATTTGCCATTCCTCATCAGTGAGCGGGCCTTTTTTCTTCAGGATGCTGTCAGGGATATTGATTTTGCCGATGTCATGGATCACGCTGAAAAAGGAGATCTGTTCCGCTTCTTTTTCCATCATGCCGAGAGAAAAACAGATTTTCAGGGTCAGGGCCCGGATGCGGTAGATATGCTCTCCGGTGATATCATCTTTTGCCTCTGCTGCCAGGGCAAGCATCTCGATTCCTTCGTTGACCGCCTCCTCAAGCTCAACGGTGCGCTGCTGGACGATTATTTCCAGATTCTCATTGATGAACCTGAGCTGTTCATTCTGGTTATTGGTGAGCTGCAGCAGTCTTTTGTTTTCGCGTATGAGATTGGCATAGTCAAATGCCTTGGACAGGGTTGCCTGCAGATTTTCCCTAGCCCATGGTTTGGTCAGATAGCCGAAAATATGCGAACGGTTTATGGCCGCGATGGCGCTTTCATGGCTCCCGTAAGCGGTCAAAAGGACGCGCACCGTATCCTCCGAGATCTTCGCTACAGCTTCGAGAAAGGTGATACCGTCCATCTCCGGCATTGACATGTCTGATAACACAACGCCGATATCCTGTCCTTTCACGATCTCCATGCCTTCTTTTGCCGATGCTGCGGTAAAGAGATGGTAACCGGTCTCACTCAGTTCCCTGCACAGACTCTTCAGCACATTGGGTTCATCATCCACCAGCAGTAACGATTTGTTGTTCATGGGTTTTCTGTTTTTTTTAGATGTCGCACAGGAAAAATCGTGGCCTGGCGGGGCTCAAAGGAAATCTATGCTATCCAGCAGTCTTGAAACATTAGCTTCCCGCCAGTGCAGGTACTGTTTCCGGTTGATTTGAGTCAACATCATGCTTGTACCGGTATGCTGATCGTAAAGGTTGAACCCTTCCCCACCTCGCTTTCCACAGATATTTCCCCGCCGTGTCTGGCCACAATCTCAGTGACGATGCTTAGCCCCAGTCCTGTGCCCACCCCTGCTTTTTTGGTGGTAAAGAAGGGGGCAAAGATTTTATTCTGGATCTCCGGGGAAATGCCGCAGCCGGTGTCGGTAATAGAGACAACAATGAGATCATTCTCCGTAAATGTTTTGATGCGTATCATCCCCTGATTGTCAATGGCGTGTGCAGCATTGACCAGCAAGTTCATGAAGACCTGGGCGAGTTGATTAGGATAGCAGCGGATGAGAGGGATATCTCCGTAATCCTTTTCCACGGTGGCCTTGTATTTCAGCTCATTCCAGGCAACGGTGAGGGCGTTTTCCAGGCAGTCGTTAACGTTGGCCAGGCAGGAAGTATTCTGATCCTTACGGGAAAAGGTCTTCAAACCTTCAACAATTTTTTTAATCCTCCCCACACCCTCAAGGCATTCGATCAGGATGTCTTTGCTGTCCTCCACCAGGAAATCAATCTTGGAATTTTTCCTGGCTGCCGCCAGCTCTGCAGATTTCTCCGGCGGCAGGGTGGAACAATAACCGTCCAGCAGGTAGATGAATTCGGTGATGCGTCCCATGTACTTGGTCAGAGTGCCCAGGTTGCTGCCGATATAGCCGGTTGGATTATTTATTTCATGGGCCACCCCGGCGGCCAGGTGACCGATGGTGGCCAGTTTTTCCTGATGAAGCAGCTGCTCCTGGGATGCCTTGAGATCACTGAAGGCCTGCTCCAGCTGCAAGGTGCGCTCCTGCACCTGCTGTTCCAGATTGTCGCGGTATTCCCGGTTTTTTCTTTCCAGTTCCCGAAGGCGCAGGGCGTGTGCGACATAAATGAGAAGTTCATTTTTTTCAAACGGCTTGACAAGGTACCCGCAGGCGCCGAGTTCAAGGGTGGTTTCGGCCACAGCGGGATCATCCACTGCCGTCACCATGATTACCTCCGGGGGAGAGTCACTGTTGCGCAGCTGCCGTAACACGTCAATGCCTGACAAGCCCGGCATGGTAATGTCCAGCAGAACAAGCGGGAAAGAGGTTTTTGCAAAAAGGTCAAGAGCCTCCTCGCCGCTGGCAGCGCATGTGGTGGAATATCCGGCACCAGCAAGATACCGGCTGAATAGATCTCTTGTCCCGGCTTCGTCATCCACCACCAGAACGGCTGTTTTATCTTCCATCTGCTCTTCTCGTATGTTTATCAGGGACATTTCTGAAAATATTTTGTGCATGTATAGGTTATGGTCAATATACTATCACAATAATCTCTGTTGTGAAGGACGATTTAAACAATTTCCCCGGTGACATCGGCATTGCGGTACGTATATAATTGGAAATAACCATGACTTCCATCCTGCACATTATTTTTGTTGGCGTGGGCGCGATTTTTCTCGCTGCCTCCATCTCCCTGAATTTCGGAAAGAACAAGCAAGTTCCCCGGGATCTTGTCGGCAGGTGGCGCCTCTTGACCTGTCTGATGATTTTTTTTCTGTTCGGCTACTGCGGATATCTGTATCTGCAGCTATCCCGTTATGTTTTTCCCCTGGACCTGCTGACCAGCATTGTTTTTCTGGGGGGTGCCTTTTTTGTGTACCTGATCATCGGCCTGTCCATTGAAACCATCCGGCGGATCAATGAAGCCAATGAAGTCCTTGAAGAACGGGTCGAAGCGCGGACGTTGCAATTAGCCGCATCCAATGAAAGACTTGAGGATGAACTGGAGCAAAGAAAAAAAAATCGAGGAACGTCTTCAATCTTCCCATGCGGAACTTGATCTGATCTTCAATGCCGCCTCGGTCGGTATGCGGGTCATTGACGACAATTTCACCGTTATCCGCGCCAACAGCAATTTTTTGCAAATGGTCGGCCTCAGCCTGGAAGAGGTGGTCGGGCAGAAGTGTTTTGATATTTTCGGCGGAGTGAAATGCCATACCCCGGCCTGCCCTCTGGTATTGATCAAAAACGGCATGAAAAGAGTAGAATATGAGGTTGATAAAATTCTTGCCGATCATGAGCGTATCACCTGCGTACTGACGGCGGCTCCCTATTATGGTCCTGATGGCCGATTGATCGGCATTGTCGAGGACTTCAAGGATGTCACGATTCTGAAAAGGTCGATGAAGGAACTCAAGGATGCCTTTGCCGAGGCGCGGCATCTGTCCGTTGAGCTGCAGGAGAAGAACAGGGAACTGGAGGAGGGACAGCGGAAGCTTGCCCAGGCCCATACCGAACTGAAGGCCGCCCAGTCGCAGATGCTGCAGCGGGAGAAGATGGCCTCGGTGGGCCAACTGGCGGCAGGCGTGGCCCATGAGATCAACAACCCTGTTGGTTTTGTCACCAGTAATCTGGCCACCCTGGCGAAATATATCGATCGGTTGACCCGGTACATTGATCTGCAGGATAAGGCCGTGGCGGGTGAAGCGGAAGAGGAATTGCGGGCGGCAAGAAAAGAGCTCAAAATTGATTATATTGCCGAAGATGCCAAAGACCTGATCAGCGAATCCCTGGAAGGCACCGCACGGGTGAGCACCATTGTCCGGGAGTTGAAGAGCTTTTCCCGGGTTGATGAGGTCAAGCTGCAGGCGATAGATATCAATGAGTGTCTTGAATCCACGCTGCATATCGTCTGGAATGAGCTGAAGTATAAGGCCACCGTTACGAAAGAATACGGAGATATTCCGCTGACCCTCTGCAATCCCCAGCAGATGAACCAGGTATTTTTGAATTTTCTGGTCAATGCCGCCCAGGCCTTTGACAAACAGGGAGAGATTCGCGTCAGAACCAGCCATGAAAATGGCTGGATTCTGGTCTCCATTGCCGATACCGGCTGCGGCATTGCTGCGGAGAACCTCCATCGGATATTTGAGCCTTTATTTACCACTCAAGGATGTTGGCAAAGGAACGGGGCTCGGGCTGAGCATCTCTTATGACATCATCAAAAAGCACGGGGGAGATATAACGGTGGAAAGCGAAGTGGGGCGAGGCACCAACTTTACGGTAAAAATTCCCGTGGTTACGGCATGAAAACTCTTATGATATAATATGTTCGCAAGCTCGTAACAGACAGGAAGTGGCCGTTTTAAACACACTGCCTACAAAGGCGAAGGCTGGGTAAAATGCATCCTTTAGCAGAACTTCTTAAAAAAAATGAAATGTGGTTGATGCGCCGTATCCGTGATTATGCAGTGGAACGGGGATATAGCCGTTATACCTCTACTCTGGAAGAAGCCTGGAGGATATCCATTGTCGGGCTGACCGACTCCATCACCTCAGCGCTTGCCATCTCAGTGGAACCGTGGGAATTAGGGCCTGATGACAGCTTTATTTCTGATCCAATAGCCGCCTTTGGCGTTCTGGAAGCACAGCGACATCGCTCTCGCGGCGTAACTCTTGAGATGTTCATAGGGTTGATGAAATACTACCGGCAGACTTACCTTGACCTTGTTCGAACGTCATACCCATCCCGGCAAAAGCCTTCAGGGCAAAGCCTGAACGAAAGCGATGATGATGGGGCGCTCTCTATCCGCTTCATCGAGCGAGTCTTCGACCGGATCGAAATTGCCTTCTGCGCCGAATGGAGCCGCAGTGAAACCATGAACCGGGCGATTGACGAGCTACAGGCCGCCAATCGCGACATCACCAACGAGAAGAACAAATTCCTTACCATATTCGAAAGCCTGCCGACCGCGGTTTTTCTGCTGGATGACAAAAGACGTATCGTCCATATGAACCAAGCCGGAGCGCAGATGATCAACCCGGCGGCCAAAGCAGGTGGACATTACTATTCACAATCGGAGAACCGCATCCCCTTCCCATGGCTTGCAGATGAGTTGTCTCGGTTCCGGGAAACAGGCGATGAAAAGGAATATGAATATCTGGTTGAGTTATCAGAGGGTAATGAGTGTCAGGTCCTTGCCCGCTTCCGTCCCATGCAGGATATTAGTTTCAAATATACCGGCACCGTGGTCATACTGAAAGATATCACTGAACGAAAAAAAGCGGAAGAAGAACTCAAACTGACGCAGGCTCACATGATACAGCAGGAAAAGATGGCATCCATCGGGCAACTGGCAGCCGGCGTAGCCCATGAAATTAACAATCCGATGGGTTTTATCATGAGCAACCTCTCTACTCTGAGTAAATACATCGACCGCCTGACAGAATTCATTGCTGTCGAAGATAAGATGATATCCCATGCCGACGACGTCACCAATGCCGAACAGTTGGCCGGTATCAGAAAAAACCTCAAGATCGATTACATATCAAAGGATGCAAAAGATCTCATAAGCGAGAGTTTGGACGGAGCTGATCGCGTGCGGCGGATCGTGCAGGATCTGAAATCTTTTTCGCGGATAGATCAGACCGATTGCACTCTGGTTAACCTGAACGAGACCTTGGAAACTACCATCAATATCGCTTGGAACGAGATCAAATATATAGCCAACCTCAACCGCGAGTTCGGCGATATCCCGGAAATAAAGTGTTACCCTCAACAGTTGGGCCAGGTCTTTCTTAATCTTTTGGTCAATGCCGCCCAATCCATGGATGGTCAGGGAGAAATCACGGTGCGTACCTTTAGCGATGAAACCAGTGTCAATATATCTATCTCTGATACCGGCAGAGGAATTTCTGCAAAAGATTTGTCACGCATATTCGACCCTTTTTTCACTACCAAAGAAGTTGGTAAGGGAACAGGGCTGGGACTTTCCATCAGCTATGGGATCGTTAAGAACCATGGAGGAGAGATTACAGTTCAAAGTGAAATCGGTAAAGGGAGTACCTTCACCGTGAGAATCCCCTTGCATGCTGAGAATTGACGGGTTTTGTGAATTGTTTTCCAAATGCGAGATGAAATAATAATTTGCGAACAAGTTGCTTGAGTGGAGGCGGAGAACTTCGGCTGCGCTCTGCGCGGCAGCCTCTGGGGTGGAGGCGCGCCCTCTGCTTTGATATATACACCGTTTCCTGGCTGGCATCAACTTGCTGAAAGGCGTTTAATCGGATATGCGAATAATTTCGCTGCTGCACATTATTTTTGTTGTCGTAGGCGCGGTCTTTCTCGCTGCCTCAATTTATCTTAATTTCAGCAGGAACAGGGATGTGCCCCGGGAGCTTGCCGGCAGGTGGCACCTCATGACCGGCCTGATGGTTTTCAGCCTGGCAGCCTATATCGGTTTTCTGTTCCTGCAGATATCCCATCATCTTTTTTCCCTGGAACTGCTGACCAGTCTTGTTTTTCTGGGTGGCGCCTTTTTTGTGTTTCTGGTCATCGGCTTATCCATCAAAACCACCAGGCGGATCAACGAAGCCAATGAAGTCCTTGAAGAACGGGTCAGGGAGCGGACAATGCAGTTAGCCGAAACCAATGAAAAACTCGAGAATGAACTGGAGGAAAGAAAGAAAATCGAGAAACGGATCAAGGCATCCCATGCTGAACTGAATTATATCTTCAATGCCGCCTCAGCCGGTATGCGGGTTGTTGACAACAACTATACCGTTATCCGGGTCAACCGTAATTTTCTGCAAATGGTCGGCCTCAGCATGGAAGAGGTGATCGGTAAAAAGTGCTTTGATATTTTCGGCGGAGCGAAATGTCATTCCCCCGATTGTCCTCTTACCTTAATCAGAAGTGGCCGGAAAACAGTTGAATATGAGGTTGATAAAGTCCTTACCGATCATGAGCGTATCACCTGTTCTCTGACGGCGGCTCCTTTTTATGGGCCTGATGGCCAGCTGATAGGCATTGTGGAGGACTTCAAGGATATCACCCTCCGGAAAAAGGCGGTGAAGGAGCTCGCAGAGGCATATGCCGATCTGAAGGCAACTCAGTCGCAGATGCTGCAGCGGGAGAAAATGGCCTCGGTCGGCCAGCTCGCGGCAGGCGTTGCCCATGAGATCAATAACCCTGTCGGTTTTGTTTCCAGCAACCTTGGCACCCTGGCGAAATATATCGGCCGGTTGACGGAGTACATCGACCTGCAGGACAAGGCCGTGATCAGTGATTTGCGCGAACAGTTGCAGGCGGCCAGAAAAGAACTCAAAATTGATTATATTATCGAAGATGCCAAAGACCTGATCAGGGAGTCCCTGGACGGCACGGGCAGGGTGAGCACCATTGTCCGGGGGCTGAAGAGCTTTTCCCGAATTGATGAGGCCAGGCGGCAGGCTGCCGATATCAATGAATGTCTGGAGGCCACGCTGAATATCGTCTGGAATGAACTCAAATATAAGGCCACCGTTACGAAAGACTACGGAGATATTCCACAGACCCTCTGCAATCCCCAGCAGCTGAACCAGGTATTCATGAATTTTCTGGTCAACGCCGCCCAGGCCATTGCCAAACAGGGAGAGATACGCATCAGGTCATGGCAGGAAACTAACTGGATTTTTGTCTCCATTGCCGACACCGGCTGCGGCATTGCTGCGGAGAACCTTTCCCGGATATTTGAGCCGTTTTTTACGACGAAGGATGTCGGCAAGGGCACGGGGCTCGGGCTGAGCATCTCTTATGACATCATCAAGAAGCATGGGGGGGATATCGCGGTGGAGAGCGAAACCGGACGCGGGACAACCTTTACCGTGAAAATTCCTGTTGTCGCAGGATGAACAGAAGCGGTCCGGACGGGAACGTCATTTCCTTGCCGACAATAAGCTTGGCCGTAAAGAAGCTTTTCAGGCGTGCACGATTTTGCCGCCATGCAACTTCAAAGAGAGAAGGCCCCCATATCCCGGGAACTATGAATTGCCGGCAAGGTGAAAATGTACGTTCAGGCTTTCTCTTTTTTATTATGCAGGATAAAACCGATTTTTTGGGCTAACATCTCTTGATTAAATGGTTTGAGGATGTATTGGTCCACCTTCGCCTGAATTGCCTCGACAATATGATCCTTCTCAGATTCGGCTGTCACCATCAAAAAGGGGATATGGGCTAATTTAGGGTTGCCCCTTACTTTCTTCAGGAGTTCGATGCCGGTCATGACCGGCATGTTCCAGTCTGAAATGATGAAATCAATTTTTTCCTTAGTGAGAATCTGATATGCTTGTTCTCCATTGCGGGCTGTGATAACATCGTTATATCCTAAATCATCTAGGACATTCTTGGTAATTTTTATCATGGTGTCGAAGTCGTCGACTACTAAAAATCTCATATTTTTTATCTTTTTTTGAAGTTTGAGGGGGGGGGAACCCCGATGGCTTCGAGTTTCTTGCAATCGCTCGCCTGGGGCATCAAGTGGGGCAAAGCCGGTCAAAATTGTAAGCGTTCGATAGATGTTCAGTTGTTCTCCTATAGGAAACGGTGAATTCTCAACTGTAACGTTAGCATCCTGTAGCACTTTTTCTCTTGTATGTTCTTAGCAACGCAGACAGATTTCTTGCTGGGAAAATTAATTTTGCCATTAATCTATAAAGATACAGAGAGCCACGAACAGTTTGCTTTTTTTAAGCATAGGGGGTGAACAAAGGAAAAGTCAAGCTTGCTTTTCTCAAAATTCACATCGTGCTGACTGTTCGGGAGAGAGACTCAAAGCGTCCTTTACTCCTGGAAAGTGAAACCGGAACATTACCCCCTGAATCGTTCCCGATTGTGGAATTATTTTTTTGCTGCAACTGGAGCCCATGCCAAACCAGGAAATTATGTCTCATGAACTATTGCGGGTACTTGTGGTCGATGACACCATACTGTATCGAACCATTATCTACGAGATTCTGACTGCCATTCCGGGTGTGGAAGTGGTCGGCACGGCGTCCCAGGGGGAAATCGCGCTCGCTAAAGTCGCTCAGCTGAACCCGGACCTGATCACGCTGGACGTGGAAATGCCGGTCATGGATGGCCTGACCACCTTGAAAAAACTGCAGGAAATCAAGTCCAAGGCATTGGTGTTGATGGTAAGCACCCATACCCGGCAGGGTGCCGCGATCACTTTGGAGGCTTTGCAGTTGGGGGCCTATGATTTTATAACCAAGCCTGACGGCGATGATCCGCAACATAATTTCCAGATGCTGGCCGGTAAGTTTCGTCCCATCCTCAATGCCGTTATGGCGCAAAAGATTCTGCGTCAGACTATTGGCGGTATGGACTCCAAGCCTGTTGGAGCTCCTCCAGCGACAGGTATCATTAGACAATCTACAGAACATCGCACCGCAGGGATTAAGATTGTGGCCATCGGCATTTCAACGGGGGGCCCAGTTGCCTTAGCCGATCTCCTGCCTCGCCTGCCTGCTGATTTCCCGGTGCCGATTGTCATCGTGCAGCATATGCCAAAGTTTTTTACCGGTGCCCTGGCTGAATCCCTGGACAGCAAGTGCTCCATTCGCGTGGTGGAGGGGCAGGCCGGCCAGGTTTTGCAAGCTGCGACAGCCTATATTGCGCCGGGAAGCAGGCAGATGCGGGTTGCCCACGGACAGGGTCAGTCGCATTATGTGCTGGAGGTTACCGACGACCCTCCGGAAAATTATTGTCAACCGTCTGCTGATTATTTGTTCCGCTCCGTTGCTTCAGTGTGCAAGGGACAGTCCCTTGGTGTCATTATGACCGGCATGGGCTGTGATGGCACGCACGGCTTACGCCTGATGAAACGGCAGGGCGCCCAGGTCATTGCCCAGGATCAGGCGAGCTGTATCGTTTACGGTATGCCCATGGAAGCCGTGAAGGCCGGGGTTGTCGATGCGGTGATACCCCTGGCCGACATAGGCCCTGAAATTATGAGAAGGGTGAGATGATTTCCATCACGCCCGAAGAGGTAAAGCTGTTTGCGGAGTTCATTCACGCCCGCAGTGGAATTGTCTTAAACAGCACCAAGGCTTATCTCCTGGAAAGCCGCCTGGGGCCGTTGCTGGATGAGTATGGAGCCAAGAGCTTCGCTGAGTTTTTTTATGCCGGCTACCGCTCAGAGGAATGGGAGGCTCGGGTTGTGGATGCCATTTCTACCCACGAAACTTCGTTTTTTCGCGACCAGCGGCCCTTTGAGTTGCTACAGGCAAAGATTTTGCCCGAATTTTTTGGCAAACGACAAAACGGAAGCGACCCAACCCCGCCCAGGCTGCAGATCTGGAGCGCTGCCTGCTCAACCGGGCAGGAGGTTTACTCTCTAGCCATGATCATCGCGGAACTTCTTGGCGACGAAATGAAGAGGTGGCATATCACCATAACCGGTACTGATATCTCAGATGTTGCCATCAAGAAGGCCCAAAAAGGGCTCTACACCCGCTATGAGGTGGAACGAGGGGTGCCCCTTGGTCTTTGTCGGAAATATTTCGAGTCTCAGGGAGAATTATTGAAAGTCAGGGCCGATTTGCGGGCCATGACCGTATTTAATAAGACGAATCTCCTCGCCGCCCCCGAGGGACCTGGTGTGTATGATATTATTCTCTGCCGCAACGTGGCAATCTATTTCAATCAGAAAAATCGGCGTCGGTTATTTCAAACGATGGCCACCTGTCTCCGCTCGGAAGGCGTTTTGATCATCGGTTCTACGGAGTCAATTTTTGGCATCAGCGACCGTTTTATCAGAAACGAGAGTTGCAATACGATCTATTTCCAAAAGGGAAGGGAATAGCTTTAACGTCCCATCAAAGCTGTTCACCGTCTATTTTGGCGAGTAATTTTTCGCCGGTAGACTGCAGGTCATCGGACTGTTGCTTTATGGAGGCGAGAAGTGGGGAGAGGTCTTCGTCCCTCGGGGCGACAGCGGCGAATTCTTCAGCCAGTTCCTGAGAGATCGCGGCTACTTTGTTGATGTTGACGGATGTTTCTTTTACTTCTGCTACAGCGGCGTTTACCGCTTCCTTGATGATATTGATGCCCTTCACCCATTGATTTAACTGCCTGACCACGTCTTTGGTGGGGATCGATTGCTCATCCACGGCGCCGGCGATGGTGACTACAATTTCGTTCACGGCCTTGATGGACTGATTGATGGCCCCGATTTCAGCGATCGTGTTGTCGGTTGAGTTCTGCATTGCCTCGACTTTGTTGCAGATTTCGGCGATAGCGTTATTGGTTTGCAGTGCAAGTTCCTTGACCTCGTTGGCGACGACGGCGAATCCTTTGCCCGCTTCACCGGCTCGAGCGGCCTCAATGGTGGCGTTTAAAGCCAGCAGTTTCGTTTGTTCAGCGATTTCAACGATAACATCCGTTACCTTGTTGATTTCCAAGGCGGCGGCACCCAGTTCGTCCACCCGGTTTGAGGCCGCATTGACATTGGAGACCGCAGCACCTGCCACACTCCTGGCCTTTTCCGCACTTATTGCAATGTTCGCAATGGTGGCGCTCATTTTTTCCGTGGCGCCAATAATCATGCTGACTTGCGCTGCCGACTCGCTGGCGGTGTTGGTAGCCGTGCCCATGCCGGCATTCAATCTCTCAAAGCGACTGGCTACAGTAGCGGCATGAAGGGCCAGGGTCTTGATGGCTGCTTCCGCCGAAGACGAAATTGCTGAGGCTGAATGAAGCTTTGCCATTGACTGTGCAGCCAGGGAGGACAGTCCTGAGCCCTGTGCGATCAGTTCTTCGACTCCTTGCCGGAGTGTGGTGGCAAGTTCTTGATAGTCGGCTGCATTTTTCGTCAGCGCTGCATCGATAGCGGCCAAATCATTATCATTCGCAGTTCCGGCAATTGAGGCTGGACTGCCCGAAACTGTCTTTCGGCAAACAACCCCTATGCGCCTCAGGTCATTGGTCAGGGAGAGCGCCAGGACAAAGGCCCATGCCAGAAGGATCTCCATGGTCAGGGTGACCGCCCATTGAAGATAAGCGCTGGCACCATACAGATTGGCGGCAACCAGGCTTGCCGCCAGCAATGCTGTGACCGCAAGGGCCGTAAAGAGTTTTGTGCTGAGCGACATCAGTATTTCCCCCTGTATAAGAAGCGTGACGGCTATTCGAATTCTCTGGCCAGAAGCTTTTCTATATTTAAGATAGCAACCAGGCTTTGTTCAAGTTTATAGATACCTTTGAAGAAGTGCCCTGGCACCCCTGCCAGATTTGGGGGTGTGGGTTCAATATCTTTTTCAT
The DNA here is from genome assembly GCA_018897105.1 of Pseudomonadota bacterium. GTDB lineage: Bacteria > Desulfobacterota > Desulfobulbia > Desulfobulbales > SURF-16 > SURF-16. Next base: position 65,760 of record JAHILF010000066.1, on the reverse strand, counting down.
CAGCGATCACCACATCGCTGACCGAGTCCACCAGGAGTCCGATATTCTCATCGCCGAGTCGGACTATGACAATCTGTTCTTCGGCCTCCTGAGCTAGGGGGGCAAAACCGAATTTTGTGCGCAGATCAACCACTGTCACAATCTCTCCCCGCAGGTTGATCACCCCCCGCACATAGTCGGGGACGCGGTGGACAGCAGTCACAGCGATATTTTTATTAATTTCCTGCACATGGATGATATCGAGGCCGCAAAGAAGATGCCCGGATTCAAACAGGGCCAGTTTGCGCTTGGTGGCATTGGCGGTAGGTGATGGCTGCATAGGGAGTGTCCGGGCGGAATTAATGTTTGAGATAGCTGTTAATCGTATGAATAACTTTTTCTCGATCCAGTTTGATCATGTATTCGTTAACCCCTGCCTTCAGACCGCGTTTTTCTGCAGCCTCACTGTTTAATGAGGTGACAGCGATGATTGGCATTCCCGACCAGCGGGCATCGGTACGTACCCGAGCCGTGAATTCCAGTCCGTCCATGTTAGGCATCTCGATATCGGTGAGGATGAGGTCAATTTTTTCACGCTCGAGAAGGGCAAGACCTTCAACACCATCGGTGGCGCTGAAGACTTTGTACCCGGCATCCGAGACGAACCCGCAGATCTGGCGGTTAAAAAATGGCGAATCTTCCACCACCAGGATATGTTGACCCTGGCCGCTTTTGGTGCCAAGGCTGGTGTGCCGGATCCACTCCGGCATCATTGCGGCAACGATGCCAAAGAGATCGACTAGCATGGTGATTTTTTTCATGATAATGACCGAACCCATGATACCTGGTTGTTTGTGAGTCGTATCATCAAGGCCGCCGATCACGGTGACGATATCGATGATCTCCGACACCATGATCCCGGCTTCTCGTTCACCAAAAGGAAAGACCACCACATAGAGGTTGCTGCTGTCCTCCTGGAGAGGGGCAACCTTTGCAACCTCATTAATAGAAAACAGGGGCAGGGTTGAGCCTCGATACTGCATATTGCTTCTGCCGCCGGTAAGTTCAACTTGATCGCGCTGTATTTCTTCGATCCGGGAGACCAGGTTTAAGGGGATGGCCAGCTGTTCTTTGGGCGAGTTTCGGACCAGAAGCAAGGTCTGAGCATCCGGATTGATTCGTTCGGTTTCCTGTGGCCCTCTATCACGCACCCGGACGGAGCCCGACGAGAGGTTCATGAACTTGCTGATTCCCACCACATCAAGGATCAGTGCCACCTTGCCGTCGCCCTGAATGGTAGCGCCGGCATAGAGCTGAGATTGACGCAGATGTGAGCCCAGGGGCTTAACCACGATTTCTTCCGAATCAAGCAGCTTGTCAACAATCAGGCCGTAATGAAATTTACCCACCGAGACAACAACGATATTGACGGCGCTTTGCGGGCTTGTGCGACGGTCTGGACTCTCACGATTTTCCTGGTTAACTTCAGAGACGCCTGTAGTGACTCCGAAGCCGGCAGAGGTCAAGTTCTCACTGTCTTCACCCGAGGGCGCGGTGCAGCTCCGGCGGTCTTCGATCAATTGCCGCTGGCAGACCTTGACCTGCTTCGTTTTAGGGACTTGATAGTAGCGTTTTTCGATACCCAGCGCCTCGGCCAGACTGATGAGTGGCAAGAGCCTGCCGCGCTGTCTGATCACCAGCGCCTCGTCGATCCTCTCGATTCGCTGTTTGACCTTGGATGCCGGCACCCGTACCAACTCGACCATGTTAACCTGCGGGATGGCATAGCGTTCGGTGCCGACACTGACGATCAGACTGGGGATAATGGCCAGGGTTAAGGGCAGTTTGATGGTGATGGTGGTGCCTTTGCCCAGTTTGCTGGCGATGTCGAAGACGCCGCCCACCTTGGAGAGGTTGGCATGCACCACATCCATGCCCACGCCTCGTCCAGAGACATCGGTCACCTCTTTGGCGGTGGAGAGACCGGGCAGGAAGATGAGCCGCAAAAGCTCATGTTCCTGCATTGCTTCGATCTGGGACTTGTCATGGGTGCCCATGCTCAAGACCTTTTCTTTGATTCGGGCAGTATCAATACCGCCACCGTCATCGACTATTTCGATGATGACCTGGCCTCCTTCATGAAAGGCCTTGATCTGAAGTGTGCCGCAGGGTGTTTTGCCGGCTGCTGTTCGCTTGTCCGGTGTTTCGATGCCGTGGTCAACGGAGTTGCGTACCAGATGGGTCAGGGGGTCGGTCAAGGCCTCGATGATGGTCTTATCCATTTCGACCTCACCGCCTTCCAAGACCAGATCGATCTCTTTGCCAAGTTTATGGGCCAAATCCCGAACCACGCGTTTGAATTTATTGAAAATGTTGCCAACCGGTTGCATACGGGTGCACATGATGGCTTCCTGGAGTTCGGAGGTGACCAGGTCAAAGCGTTGGGAGACGGCGTCAAAGATTTGCTGGTGGGAGGAGTGGACGATTTGCAGAAACTGATTGCGGGTCAGCACCAGCTCTCCCGCCAGGGTCATCAGGTTATCAAGGATTTTGATGTTGACCCGAAGGCTGCTGTCCGTTCCAGCTTTGGTTTGCGGGGCACTGTCGGCAGCCACGTTTTTCGACGGCGATGGTGACGGCGATTCTTCTGCCACCGGTGCCGGGATGGGGCTCGGTTCAACCGTCGGAACAGGCGAGGCGGGGGCAGGTTCCGCCTGTTCCTGGATTTCATGGACCCGTTCCGGTGGTAGACCGGCAAAGGATACGAGCATATCCCTTTCCATCATGGTCGCGTAGAGGACATAGGTAGGTTGAGGGGAGGCTGCCGAACTGTCGTCGGTTTGGCTGCCGAGAACCTGACCGATACTCTCGAGAGTTGTTTGGATGGTTGGGGAAAGCCCCTGTTGTTCGCCATCGCTGCTCCGTTCGAACTCGAGGACAAAGATTCCGAATCCGCCCAGACGATTGTCGGCGATCTCGGCACTGTGCTCTGTAAGCAGGCCCTGCCAGGAAGCTGGCTGACCGGGCGTGCCGGGCTTGTTTGCATGGGAAACACCAGGTGGTGGGGCAGCTTGATCAGATTCGGGCGAGAGGATGCTGTTCAGAGCAGCCAGGGGGCCGGAAATGTCAAGTTCAACGGCCCCTTTCGGCTGGTTCAGCAAGCGATTGACGAGGTCGGCCGCATCCAGGAGACCGCTGATGACCGGGGTGGTCGGCACGAGATCCTTATTACGAATTTTATTCAACAGGTTTTCAGCGGCATGAGCCAGGGTCTTTACCGCATTGAGACCCAGGAAACCGGCGCCACCCTTGATGGAGTGCATGGCGCGGAAGACCTTGTTGACCAATTCAAGATCGATATCGGCGCCAGCCTCCTCAATGGCAAGGAGGTCGTTTTCAATTCCGTCCAGATGCTCGTGGGATTCGTCCTTGAAGGACTGTAATGTTTCGTCGTCGTCAATGAATGCCATACACTGCTCCGGTTAGGACGACCTGATGGTCTCAAGGAAAAGGGTGACATCATGGCGCAGGGCATTGGCCTTCTGGCTGAGAGCGGAGGCGGCGTCCAAAACGTAAGCGGCAGTCACCCCGGTTTCGTCGGCTGCAGCAGCGACGATGGAGATGTCGCCGGATACCGCCTTGGACCCGGTTGCCGCCTGTTGGGTATTCTTGGCAATGTCCAGGGTGACAACTCCCTGCTCCTCAACCGAAGCGGCGATGCTTGTCGAAATCTCATCGATCTCGCCGATGGTGGCGCCAATGTCGCGAATTGCCTCGACTGCCTCGTTGGTCGCCCCTTGAATGTCGGCGATCTGATCGCTGATCTCTTTGGTGGCGGCGGTGGTCTGTTTAGCCAATTCTTTGACCTCGTTGGCCACCACCTCAAAGCCTTTGCCGACCTCACCGGCCCGGGCCGCCTCGATGGTGGCGTTCAAAGCCAGCAGTTTGGTCTGTCCGGCAATATCAGTAATCAGTTTGACGACTTCGCCGATTTTTTTTGAGGAATTTGCCAGGCTGCCGACCATCTGGTTGGTGTGACTGGCCTTTTGCACCGCATTGCGGGCGACCCCAGCCGACTTAGCGACCTGGTGGCTGATTTCACTCACCGAGTTTGATAGTTCTTCCGTGGCCGAGGCAACGGTCATGACATTGGCGGATGTATTCGCCGCAGCCATGGCCACAGAATCGGATTTTGTCTTGGTCTGGGAAGCATTGTCGGCCATTTTCTTTGCGTTTGCCTCCAGCTGGGCGACCGCTGCCGTTACCCCGCTGATGAGCCCGCCGATATTGGCTTCAAAATCAGCGGCAAGTTTGTTCATGAGGGCTGTTTTTTCCAGGGCGGCCCGCTGTTTTCCTGCCTCTTGTTCTGCCGTGAGACGTTGTCGGTCGAGTGCGTTGTTTTTAAAGACCTGGACAGCGGCGGCCATCTCGCCGATTTCATCCTTTCTATCCTGGGCCGGGATTTCGACGCGCAAATCGCCGTCGGCCAGACGCACCATGGCCTTGGTCATCTGCACCACCGGCTTGGTGAGTGAACGCGCCAGGAGAAAGATTATGGCACTGACAATCATAATCAGGGCAAGACTGCCCACGCTCAGCATAACTTTCTGTTTCCCCAGCGCTTGATGCAAGGGGGTCAAGTCGAAGGTGAGCGCAATCATTCCGCCCTGTTCATTCTCCTGCCAGAAGGGATGGCAACGGATACAGTCCTGCGTCACCATTTGCGGAGTGTATATCTGAATCGACTTGGGGCTGATTTTGACCAGCGGTTCTTTGATGGACAGTAGCTCCTTTTTTAACTCATCCGGCAAGGTTTGCCCTTTGATGGATTTCTCGGAGGAGGAGAGGTTGCCATGTAACTGCCGGTCATACAAAGAGACATCCACTACCCCTCGAATGTCTTTCTGGCGCAGGAGAAGCTTTTGGAAACTCCCCATCTGCCCTCGTTCCAGCGAATCCTTGACTCCCTGCTGGAGAGACTGGGCCAGGTTGTTGACGGAAATCATGTAGGCGCTGGTCATCTCACTGCGGACATAGTTGTTCAGCAGCAGCGTGCCGACAAGTATCGCAGCGAACAGCGTCACCACAACTGAAACAACCAGTTTTACGGTTATCGACCGGCTGGCAAGCAAAGATTTGTTCATGGCCGTATATCCTCCTGGGCAGGGTGCATTTTTGGGAATCTGGTCACGCTTTTTTCTTCATGCGATAGAACGGCATGTTTTTTTGTCGGGCAAAGAGGGGGGATGCGCAGCCGATGCAGGGAGCATTGACATTGATACACCAGGTTTGCCCGCCATTCCACCAACGGCTGGAACAATCTGCCTTAGTCTGTGGACCGAGGCAGCCAAGCTTAAAGAGACAACCGCTATCTCCCAGTTTCTCCGCAAAAATTTCTTCCTGGAAGTCGTGGTACCTGGGGCATGCATCATGGATGCTGCGGTTAAAAAAGAGCTTGGGTGAATCTGTTTCAGTAAGCTCGGGCATCCCTACTTTGACCAGGTGGACTACTGTCTGCCAGACCCAGTCAGGATGAACGGAACAGCCCCGGATCTGGATCAGTGGTTTTTCGATATTCCGCTGGGCAAAAAATTCCGGCAAGCCGATAGCGCCGGTTAAATTCCCTTCCGCCCCGGGGATTCCGCCATCGCAGGCGCAGGCGCCAATGGCAATGGCGGCTGTCATGGTCCTGCCTCCCGATTCGAGTAGGCTGGCCAGGGGCTTATCGCCAATCATGCAGGCCGATGGCATTTTCTCCGGGATGGCCCCTTCCAGGACCAGGATGTATTGCCCAGCCTCACCGGCGAGATAACGCTCGATAAGATTCATGGCCTGTGAGCCGCTGGTCGCCGAAAGATCGGTATGAAAGGCAAGCTGGGAATATCTGGTGATCAAGGTGAGGGGGGATGGTTCCTTGGCCTGGAGTAAAGAGATGGAACATCCCGAGCAGGACTGGCCCTGGAGGTAGAGCAGTTTGGGAATGGTCCGAGGGTCGATCTGTTTGAGTGCAGCGGCTACGGGTTCGGGGAGGTTGCTCACACCAAAGGCGGTGCAGAGTGCGGCAGCCATGGTCATGAATTCACGTCTGTTCAGCATCGAAGAAGCCTCTTGTTAATGGACGGCACAGGCCAGGCATGGATCAAAAGAGTGGACTATCCGTACCGATTCAATCTGTACTGCCTGGTTCGCCACCTTGGTGCCGATCAGAGCCGATTCCATTGCTCCGGGATTCCCCTGATCGTCGCGGGGGGAGCAGTTCCATGTCGTCGGCACCACGCACTCATATTTCTCGATCTTATGATTCTGCAGACGGATATAGTGCAAAAGTGCCCCACGGGAGGCCTCGGTAGCGCCGAAGCCTTCGCCGGTGGCGGGGATTTCAAGTTCGAGTGAGGCCGGGGCGCCCGGGTTGATCCTTTCGGTTTCCTCCAGCAGAAAGTCGGCAATAACAACCGCGCAGATCGCTCGACAGAGATGACGGCCCAGGACGGAGTTCAACTCATTGGCACTGATGCCGGCCAGGCCCGCGAAGTGATTGACCAGTGTGGTCACCTGTTGGTTGTTCCCTTGCCGATAGTCGACCAGAATCCTGGCCGCTGGCCCGACTTCGACCATCTGCCCGTTATAGCGCGGCGCCTTGATCCAGGTGTAGGCCCCATTTTTTTCAGGGTCAGGGATCAGCTCCCCTTCCTTGACGTTGAGGCCGCTGGCTGATGAGTAGCGGGCGTATCTGACATCTTCGGTGATAAGACCAAAATCGACAGGCTGGACTTTGCCGTCCAGCAGCAAGCCCGAGGCGAACAGCCGCCGACTGCCGCTCGCCGGAGCGAAGGGGAGCAGGCCAAAGGACATGAAGCCGCCGCGACTCTGGCCGATGTGCCAGTATTCAGGGAATGCCTGGGCGACGGCCAGGAGGTCGGGGATATATTTCTGATGGATAAAATCTCTGACTTCCTCGATCAAGGCCTGATAGGCAGAGATATGGTCTATAGTCGGCTTCTGGCTGCAACCGCCGGGGAATATCCCGGTTGCGTGGGGAAATTTGCCACCAAAGATCGCTGATGCCCGAATAGCCTTCTTCTGTATCTCCATGGCCTCGATATAGTGCTTGAGCGCTCCTATATTGAGGTCATCGTCCTTTATGTATTGCCCTTCAAGACGGGGGAGAAACGGGGCGCCGGGAAAGGCCTTCTTCGAGGCCAATTCCGCCTTGACCCAATCTTTCACCTGGACGAGTTCAGCGTCCGATCCTTTGTAGTTGGCAATGGCGGTAATATCGACAAAGTCGAGGGCTGAAAGCTGATAGAAATGCAGGAGGTAGTCGTAAAGATGGTTGGCCCCCTGAATCAGGTTGTGCAGGATGCGGCCATTGGCGGGCGGAGTGATGCCGTAGGCGTTTTCCTGGGCATAGGAAGAGGCAATGGCATGGGCATAGGGGCACACTCCGCAGATTCTTTGGGTGATCTGCTGGGCATCGAGGGGGTCACGGCCTCTCAGTATCACCTCAAATCCCCTAAACATCTCTCCGACGCACTGGGCATCCACAACGACATTGTCGGTGACGGTCGTCTTGACATTGAGGTGACCTTCAATGCGGGACAGGGGGCCAAGTTCGATTTTCATGATTCAACCTGTTCTGGATGGTTTAAACAGTCTGGGGTAAGAAACCTGCAAACAACGAGTGACATAATTGTTAAAAAAAATTATCGGTCGACTTCTACGAGGTTGTTCTCTTAAGAAAAACAACCGTATAACTCTGACAGACTCATTAGGATAAGCTATAATTTTTTAAATGGTGATGTCAAACCATTTTTATCCCTGTTTGAGTCGCATATCTTCAAGGAGTGCATCAACAATCTACGTCGACAAAGAATGGTGGCAACGGTTTGTCCATCTGGTGAGGGTTGGTGGCGTAAAACATTCAGGCGCGGATGATTTTCCCGTCATGCAACTTAAAGAGAGAGGGCCCCATATCCTGGGGTATAATGAAGTGCTGGCCGCCGATGTGAATCTCACTTCCCTGAAAAATTTCCTGGATCACCTCAATGCGGGCATTGTGTAAAGAAAGATCAATGCGGCTGCGTAACTGCTCCATTGTTTCCGACAGGGTTTTCCTGTGTTTGATCAGTTTGTTCAGGTTGGTTAACAGCAGAACGAGGCCATCCCTCTTGGCGGCGGGGATGCGGGCCAGAGCGGCTTTTATCTGACCGGCATCGAACGAATCAAAGGGAAGGCTGCGTGAGATTTTGGTGATATTGCTGGTGCAGGACAAGAGCTGTTCTTCCAGTTTTTTCAAGCCGGCCACGATTTCCGGATCAGTGCGCAGGGCGACAACTGTCCCCGGTTTGCCGGGGCTGCCGATGGTGCTCAACCTGATACCTTTCGCTGAACAGATAATGCCGCCCACCACCCTGCCGCTTCTTTTTTGCCCCTGCTCCCTGAGGACGGTGATGCTGCCGCTGGCGATGAGCATGCAGTTGAAGAGATAGCTGCCGATGATCACATCCCCCTTGACGATCACCTCCGCGTCCTGGATATAGCCTGTGCGGAGATTGCCGCGGCTGACAACCTTGCTGTTTTCGCCGATGATCCCCTTGTCCACTGTCAGGTTTCCCATGGCAATGACGGTTGCCCCGTTCTCCACGGCGCCCATGATGGCGATGTCACCCTCGGATTTGACGGTAAAGCCCCTGAGAACCGATCCTTTGATCAACAGGTCGGTTTTTACGTTTATATTTCCAGTAGAATAGTCAATATCGCCGGAAATTTCGAATATGTCCTGCACGGCGAGGGTATTTTTGCTGAATTTGACGTTGCCGTTTTTTTCGGCAAAATAGCGGATGACGTCTTTTTTCTCTTCAACCCTGACCCCTTGGCCGATGCTGATTTTCTTGTCAACACCCGGGGTAGCTTTGATGGGTTTGCCGAAAAGCGTGCATCCGGCAACACCTATGGTCGCCAGATTCTTTTCGGCAATAAGGGTATCCGCGGAAACGCTGACCACGGCGTTTCGCTCCCGCAGATCAAGTGAACCGTCATGGCGCAGCGCCCCGGCTTTCTTTGCCGCATCAAAGGAAAGAGAAAAGGTGGCGGCATGCCCGTGTAGGGGTTGCACTGTTTCGGCCAGTTTGATCGTGCGGGGAAGGGTGAGGCCTGCGGCCATCTGTGCCACCATGTTTTCAATGGCGGCAGGATCAATACATTTTTCATGGATGCCCGCCTTCAGCAGCATCTCGCTTATATCGATTGTGGTAGGGTATCTGCAGGGAGCAAGCTGGGGAAGGCAAAGATAATAGGCGGCGTTTCGGTCGGCTGTTATCCACAGAGGAGGGAGAACGGACAGGGTGTTTTCGGCAACGAGGAGGTAGCCATATGCCGTTGCCTCGTAACTCCAGCCTGTTACATTAAATACTACATTGTCGCCTCCTCCAGGCAAGGGTTCGGCAATACATTCGATTTCATGGCCGTAAATATCCCGGCCGGGTTGGGCATCGGGGTTTTCCTGTATTTTCAGCAGCACCTCTCCGGCATTCACTGCCTTGACCAGCAGTGCGGCGGCATGGACAGCGATCAGGTCGGGAGCGGAAAACAGGTTTTGCAGCGCGGCGCAATCGAGTTCTGCCGCTGCCTGGTGCATGGTGTGCCCTGCATCAGGTCTGTTTGTTAAAAAGGGGAATGTGATCCTGCGGCTTATTTGCGGGTGAGTTCCGGCGGCAAGGAGAAATTTTCCCGTCTTTTCCGGTGAGCGGGAGATCTCTTCCACTTTCTGCAGCGCGCCGGGACTGATGCCGTAAATGATGCCGGACTGTTCCAGGGCAAGCTTGATCTGCGTCGCGGTAATCGGTTCTCCACCCGTCAGCACCAGAGTAACGGACATATTGTCCGGAGAGAGGAGAAGTTCCTTGCCCTGCCATGCCTTTACCCTCTGCAGGGAGGCAGTGAGATCCTGCTGATCCTGGGTAGATGAGGGCCTGTCTTTCTCTTCCTCCGGTTTCTCGTCAAGGTCAAGAGCCTTCAGATAGGCGTCTTCAAGGGATTCAAAGGATTTTTTCTTGGCAGGGCTCACGCGGGGCTCCGGTAATTAAGTGCGGCGGATACTTTTTTCAGTCGCCCTTTGTCATTAAAGGGTCGACAGAACATCATCGAGTGAGGCCTCGATATCATCAAAGTTTTCCTGAAACTTGCAGTCATGAATGCCGATAGCAGCCTGGTTGGCAAAGCTGATGATGGTCCGGATTGTATTTTCGTGAAAGGGGGTCTCGCCGTTCGTTTTAACGACCAGTGCTCCGAAATTTTTGCTGCCTTTACGGACCGGCACGGCAACATAGCTGTATTGCCCGATCAGGATTGTCTGATTTTTCAGCGCATCAGCGGTCATGACCTGCTGCACCGCCTCGGCCAGCGCCTGATGGTTGTCTGTGTCCAGCCGTTCGGCAAAATTGACCGCCGCAGCAGGCGCGGGTTCCGCGCGATCATCATCGGCTTGCAGAAAGAACGCGCAGCCGGAAATATTGGCAACCTCATGCACCACGCTGAGAATGGTCTGCAGAAGCTCGTCTAAGGGGTGAACCTCCATCAGATATTGCTGTATGCGGTCTCTGCCTTCCAGTTCCCGGATAATCTGGCTCAACGCCCTGGTCCTTTCCGTCACTTTCTGTTCAAGAGAGGTGTTCAGCTCAACCAGGGCAAGGTTATTTTTCTCCAGCTCCATGGTCAGTCTTTTGTTCTGCTTAATCAGGTCAAACATTAAAACCGCGTCTTTGACGGCAAGCCTCAGTTCCTCGTCGTTCCAAGGTTTCAGGATATAGCGGTATATCCCGCCCTGGTTGATGGATTCCATGGCGGCATTGATATCGGCATAACCGGTGAGCACCATGCGGATACTGTCCGGCAGAATTTTTCTGGCCTTGGCAAGGAACTCAGCGCCGCCCATGCCGGGCATGCGCTGATCAGAGATGATCACGGCTGGTTTCTCTCCGGTCTGGAGCAGATCAAGCGCCTCCTGGCCGCCTCCGGCGGTGAGGACATGGTAATTCTCGTCCAGGAAAATACGGTGTAAGGCCTTTAAGATGCTTTTTTCATCATCGACAAAAAGTATGGTGTGGATAGTGCTCTCGTTCATGGTGCGGCTCCGGTTTCATCCGATAAGTTTTTTGGTTCTCGCGGTTTATGTAAGGGCGGAATCTGTCAGACCGGGACCAGCAACAGAATTTTCCCCTGCTGCGAATCCGAGTTGTCCATGGCAACGCCATTGACCAGGTAAGTCCGGTTGTTGATCTCCAGGCGGGTGGACATGATTTCCTTGCCGGCAATGGACCGGATGAGTGAACAGATATCGTTCGGCAGGGCATCGTCCATTTGCAAGCCGGTCAGAGAAGCCCCTTTTGCCGTAAAAATCTGATTTGACATCCTGTTGCTCTGCACGATAAGACCGTCCGGGTCAATGCCCAGCACGGCGGCAGGCAGGCAGTGCAGTATATTCTGGGAGAACTGCAGTACCTTGTTCTGGAACAGGATGTCGTTCGTCCGTTCTCTGACGATTTCCTCCAGATTCTGGTTGATTTTGTTGAGTTCTTTGTTTGTCTGCTGCAGTTCCCAGGTTAGCCTTTGATTCTGCTCATTGAGGAAATAGACTTCCAGCGCTTTGGCGACGGTCACCTTTAATTCATTGTCATCCCACGGTTTGGCGATAAATTTGTATATCTTCCCCTCGTTGATGGCGGCAACGATGGCGGCGGTATCCGCATAACCGGAGAGAACGATGCGGATTGTGTCCGGCCATTTTTCGAAGACTTTTTTGAGGAAGTCCACTCCGTCCATGGCCGGCATCCGGTAGTCCGAGAGGACCAGCTGCACGGGATATTCCTTTTCCATCATTGCCAGGCCATCTTCCCCTGATGCTGCGGTGATGATCTCATAATCCTCGTCAATGAAAAGTCTTTTGAGAGCGCGGAGCACATTGGGTTCATCGTCCACGCAGAGGATTTTGACCTGCTCAAACATGGTCTTTGCCCTCCATGTCCCATGCCTCAAGCAGCAGGGCGTAACTGTTTCTTATGTTGCCGGCGATGTCACTGACCTGACTGCGTTTGATGTTTAAGGACTGCCATACTATCTTGGGAATCTCTTCTCGGGCCGGGTTGGTGCTCTTGCCCAGATTGAGTGCCTTGGCCAGTTGGTTGCCGAGAAAAAGGGCGCGGATAAGGTCTTGGAGCTGGGGATCGAGCTTGGCCGTCTTTAACTGCGGTTCATGATGGTATTTAATCGCCTGGACAATATTGTCCGGGAATTTCCAGAAATCGAGCAGTTGGGAACCCAAGCGCTGGTGGTTGAACCCCATCACCTCTATTTCGGCCTCGGCCTGGGTCATATTCCGTTCCTGAAGGAGAACCAGGGCCTTTTCGTAATCCTGGGGCCGCGTATTGATGAAGACGATCTTGCCGATATCATGCAGAATGCCGAATAAAAAGGCTTCATCGCCAAACTTTTTGTTCAGATTGTCGGCAATGATTTTAGCGGCTACGGCGCAGCCGAGACTGTGCAGCCAGAGCCCTTTGACATCTATAAGCGAGTCGGGATGTTCCTTGAAAAGAGAATGGATCGATACGCTCAAAGCCAGATTCTTGACGGCGTTGAAGCCGAGAATCATGACCGCCTTGTTAAGGGTAGTCACCTGTTTCGACAGTCCGTAAAAGGCGGAGTTGGCAAGACGCAAAATTTTCGCCGCCAGGGCGGAATCATCGGCGATGATCTCGCCAAGCAGTTTGGCGTTCAGCGACTCGCTCTGCATTTCCCTGTTGATCCGGGCGGCAACGTCCGGCAGAGTGGGAAGATCTCCAACCTGGCTGATTAAATCCTGTATATCGTTCATTTTGTCTTCACGTTGGTACTTTGACTTTATGGAGTACTTTCTGCAAACATCATCGTCATGGGCACTCTGCAGCCTGTTCGGCAACCGGCAGTGACACGGTAAAGGTCGTGCCTCTGCCCACCTCGCTTGCCACGGAGATTGTACCATTGTGCTTTTTAATGATGTCATAGGTGATGCTCATGCCCAGGCCTGTTCCCTTGCCCACCTCCTTGGTGGTGAAAAACGGATCAAAAATCCTGGACAGGTTTTGTTGGGTAATACCACAACCCGTATCGCTGATCGCTACCCGGACACTGCTTTTTTCCCGCCAGGTTCTGATGGTTATTTTCCCCTTTTTCTCTATGGCCTGGGCCGCATTGACCAGGATATTCATGAAAACCTGGTTCAACTGCTGGGGAGAAGCCTTTACCTGGGGCAGGTTCTCACCGTATTCCCTGCTGATCTCCGCCTTGTACTTCAGCTCATTGTGGATGATGTTCATGGTGGTCTCAAGGCAGTCGTTGATGTTGGTAAGGCATATCTCATTACCTTCCACCCGGGAAAAATTTTTCAGATTCTGGACAATAATCTTGACCCTTTCCGCACCGTCCAGAGATTCGGCAATCAGGGCGGGAATATCTTGGAGGAGATAATCAATTTTTAGTTTTTTGCGGTTATCCTGCAGTTCGCGCAGGGCCTGTTCATCCTGCAGGCCGGTGATAAGCGAATCCTGAAATGTAATAAAATGGGTCAATTTCCCCAGATAGTTGTCAAGCGAGGCGAGATTGCTGGAGATAAAGCCCATGGGGTTGTTTATCTCATGGGCAACCCCGGCGGCGAGCTGGCCGATGGAGGCCATTTTCTCCTGCTGGACGATCTGGGACTGGGTCTGTTTCAGTTCATTGTATGCCTGCTCAAGCTGCGTGTTGGTTTTTTCCAGCAGCAGTCTCTCATTCTGCAGGGAGATTTCCAGTTCCTTTTTGCTGGTGATGTCACGGGATACATGGATAACCTGAACGATGTGGCCAGTTTCGTCCTTTATGGGTGAGGCGGATATTTCCACATAGGATTTCTTACCACGGGAATCGTAATGGACGTGCTCGGCCGCGGCATGGCTGCCGGTGGCCAGAATTTCCCGAATGGGGCAGGTATGCTCGGGAGCTTCACAGGGAGCGGTCAGATGATGGGTCACGCTATAACACGGTTTGCCGTTGACCTCATTTTCCGGCAGCCCGGTTTCCCGGATAAATACCTTGTTGGCGGTGACAATGGAAAAATTCTGGATGTCTATAATGGCAATGGACTCGTTGATGCCGTCAAGGATGATCCTGGGCAGTTCATTGAGGTGACGGATTTCCTCGCGCAGCCGTTTTTTTTCCAGTAACGACTCAATCTTGGGGAGAAGGATCTCCATGTTGAAAGGTTTCTGAAAATAGGCGTCCGCACCCTGATGCAGGGCATCAATTACCGAATCCGTCGAAGTGTCGCCGGTAATCATGACGCAGAGCAGGCGTGGGTGATTTTTTTTTATATCTCTGATCAGTTCGGTGCCCCAGGTGTCAGGCAGCATCATGTCGACAAAGGCGAGATCAGGCTGGTTACTGCTGATAAACTGCAGGGCCTCTGCGCCGGTGCCGGCAAGGGAGACAGCATATCCATGCCATTCAAGAATGCTCTTCAGGGTATCCCTGAGGGGGGGATCGTCATCAATGATCAACAGATGAGGCTTGACCTTCATTTATGCACACCGCACTATTATTCTTTGCTGCCGGATGGAAAGGGTAAATGAGCAGATATTCAGTTACGAACTCTTCAGTTATTCTGGCATGGAATTGACGCAAAGATCAAGTAAATAAATGTGTTACTGTTTCCAGGCAAATAAAGTCTGAGAAAATGAAAAAGAAACCGTTTGACACCAGCTGACACGAACATGATACATAATAGATATGTTATGTTTTACTGAAATCTCCAACCGGTCTTCTTTCTTCGGGTTCAATTTGGATTCTGTAAACGGCACAGGGGTTGAATACCGCAAAGGAAAGTCGGAATGCTGACCAAGGGCGGGCCGGGGCCGGCAGACAACACACAGTGCATGGCGCGAAACGTATCCAGGTCTTTCCCCCGGTGGCTGCTGGTGATGTTTGTTGTCGGGCTGGTGATTCTGCTTGCGGGCGGGGTCTGGTTCTACCGCAGCCAGGAACGGCACCTGCGCGCCGGGGCTGAGGAGGACCTGGCCGCCGTCGCCCGGTTGAAGGTGGAGCAGATTGCCCAATGGCGGTCCGAGCGGCTGGGGGATGCCGCCCTGGCCAGTGAAAGCCCCTTTGTCGCCGATGTGCTGAGACAATGGCTGGCTGACCCGCGGCCCGAAACGAACGGCAGCATTCTGGTCCATTTCCGGTCCCTGCAGGAACATTATCATTACCGCGATGTTCTGCTGGTGGGTGCTGACGGTGGGGTGCGTTTGACTCTCACCGGCGGGACTGCTCAGCTCCATGAGGATACGCTACAGTGCCTGACCGAGGCCTTTTCCCGGCGGCGGCCCGTGCTGAGCGACCTGCACAGCGGCCCCGGCGACCTGGCGGCCCATCTGGATGCCATTGCCCCGCTTTTTGTCGATGCGGCCGGGGCGGGAGCGCCGGTGGGCGCGGTTATTTTGCAGAGCGAGGCCCGCCAGTTCCTCTATCCCATGATCGAAAGCTGGCCCGGCCGGAGCCCCAGCGCCGAAACCCTGCTCGTCCGCCGTGAGGCGGACTCGGTGCTCTTTCTCAATGAGCTGCGCCACCGCAGGGACACGGCGTTTAAACTGCGCATACCGCTCAGCCGGACCGATGTGCCGGCGGTCATGGGGGTGCTGAGCGGAGAAGAAGTCCTGCGGGGTGTGGACTATCGCGGAGTGGAGGTGTTGTCCTCCGTGCGCGCCGTGCCGGATTCTCCCTGGTTTATCGTGGCCAAGATCGATGCAGCGGAGGTTTTTTATACCTGGCGCTCGATTTCCCTGCTCATCATGCTGCTGATCCTGGCGGTCCTGGCCGCCTTGGTGGCCGGCGTGGCCATGGTCTGGCAGCGCCGGGCCAAAGTCCATTATAGTGAGCTTTTTCAGGCAAAGGCAAGGCAGCTGGAGAACCAGGAAAAACTCCAGGCCGCCATGCGGGAGGTCGCCGCCAGAAACGATATCGCCCAAGTTTTTCTCACGGTTGTCGATGACGGGATGTACCATCGGGTCCTCGCCATCATCATGGAGGCCATGCAAAGCAGACTGGGGGTGTTCGGCTACCTGGATGCGGAGGGAAATTTCGTCGCGCCGACGATGACGGAAGTGGTCCGGGACAAGTGTCTGATGCCGGACAATACGTGCTTTTTTCACCGCGAGACCTGGCTCGGGAGCGACGGCAGCTGGCCCCGAGCCATGCGCGAGAAGCAGACGATCTGGAGCAATGAGCCTGCGACCCGCATCCCGGCCGGTCACCTGCCGATAACCAGGTATATTTCCATGCCGCTCATCCATCAGGACCGGGTGGTGGGCCTCATCCAGCTGGCAAACAAGGAAACGGACTACACGGCCGGAGATGTGGCGCTCCTTGAGACACTTGGCCGGGCCATCGCGCCGGTGCTCGACGCGCGGCTCAGGGTGGAGTGGACAGAGGCCTCCCGCAGGTTTGCCGAGGATCTCCTGCGCCTCCGGGTGCGGATATTGGAGTTTGCCGCAGCTCATCGCCTGGAAGAACTGCTGCGGAAGATTCTGGACGAAGTGGAGGACTTGACCGGCAGTTCCATCAGCTTTTATCATTTTGTGGAAAGTGATCAGAAAACCCTCACTCTGCAGGCCTGGTCGACCCGGACGAGTAGAGAATTCTGCAAGGCGGAGGGCAAAGGCCTGCACTATTCCATCGACCAGGCAGGGGTCTGGGTGGACTGCGTGCAGCAACGGCAGCCGGTGATTCATAATGATTATGCCTCGCTGCCGCATCGCAGGGGCATGCCGCCTGGTCACGCAGAGGTCGTGCGGGAGCTGGTGGTGCCGATTCTGCGAGTCGGACGGGTGGTGGCCATCCTCGGCATCGGCAACAAGTCTGTTGATTACACGCCGAAAGATGTGGAAATCGCCTCCTACCTGGCGGATGTGGCCTGGGAAATCACCGAACGGAAGATGGCGGAGGAAGAAGTACGCCGACTCAACGCCGAACTGGAGCAGCGGGTGACCGAGCGCACCCGTGAGCTGCGGGAGGCCCAGGAAAAACTCCTCCGGCAGGAACGTCTGGCCGCAGTGGGGCAGCTGGCGGGCGGCATCGGCCATGAGCTGCGCAAACCCCTGACCGTCATGGCCAATGCGGTTTATTACCTGCGCCTGATTCAGCCCGAGGCGGAGGAGAAGGTGAAGGAATACCTCGGTATTCTGCAAAACGAGGTATTCTTTGCCGAAAAGATTTTAAGCGACCTGCTGGATTTTTCCCGGGTCAAATCCGTGGAACGCGCAGCTGTCAGCCCTGTCGAACTGGTGGCAAACACCCTGGAACGGTTTCCTGCGCCCGGCAATATCACCGTAAAGCTGGATATTTCGCCTGACCTGCCCCCCGTCTATGTGGATCGGCATCAGATGATACAGGTGCTGGGTAATCTGGTGGTGAATGGCTGCCAGGCCATGGCCGACGGAGGCGCATTGACGGTGACCGCCTGTCGGGAGGAGGATATGGTTGTCTTTAGCGTGACGGACACGGGCAAGGGCATCCCGGCTGAAAATATGGCCAGAATCTTTGAGCCGCTTTTTACCACCAAGGTGCGTGGTATCGGACTGGGACTTGCCGTGAGCCGGAAGCTGGTGGAAACCAACGAAGGCCTGATGGGGGCCAGAAACGAAGCGGCCGGCGGCGCGACTTTCACCGTCCATCTGCCGATTTACCAGGAAAGGATATGAATGGAAGCTGCTGTCCGCTGCTTCTAGCCGTACTTCTCCGGAAGCTCGACGATTTTACCCTGCCGCCGGATGGCGCCAAGGGAGGTTCCCTTACCCAAATGACTATTTACCACATAAAGAGGTTATCATGAATGAGCCGGTCCGCGTCCTGATCGTGGATGATGAACCCATGCTGCGTCAAACCTTGGAGGATATACTGAAATATAGAGGGTTTGCCCCGGTGTCTGCGGGCACCGGGCGACAGGGCCTGGAGGAACTGGTTCGCCAGGAGTTCCCCGTCGTTCTGCTCGACCTGCGGCTGGAAGATATGTCCGGCATGGACGTGCTGCGCCAGATCCGCGAGCGTTGGCCCGATACCCAATGTATCCTGCTCACCGGCCATGCCTCACAGGATTCCGCTATAGAGGCGGTCAACCTGGGGGCCTATTCCTACGTCATGAAACCCTGTGACATGGAACAGCTGCTGCTGACCATTCGGCGGGCCACGGAAAAATGGCAGATGGCGGACTCGCTGCGCCGAAGTGAGGCAAATTATCGACGCCTGCATGACAGCATGACGGACGCCTTTGTGGTAGTTGACATGGAGGGCCGTCTCCTGGAATGGAACAAGGTTTACCGGAGCATGCTGGGTTACCCGGACGAGGAATTGCGCCAACTGTCACATATGGACCTGACACCGGTTGAATGGCGGGATATGGAAAAGAGGATCGTGGTGGAGCAGATCATTCCCCTAGGCTATTCCGAGGTGTACGAGAAACAGTACCGCCGCAAGGACGGCAGCATCTTCCCGGTGGAGCTGCGTACCTATCTGCTGCGGGAGTCGAATGGGCAGCCCTCCGGCATGTGGGCCATTGTGCGGGACATCAGCCAGCGCAGGAAGGATGAGGGAGAAAAAAAAGGTCTGGAGGTGCAGCTCATGCAGGCCCAGAAACTGGAGGCCGTAGGCCGCCTGGCCGGTGGGGTGGCCCATGACTTCAACAACCTGCTGTCCATTATCCTGGGTTATGCGGAATTGGTGATGGTGGACATGCATAAGGAGCATCCCTCCTATGAACCGCTGCGGCAGATTTATCAGGCCTCTCTGCGCGCCAGGGATCTCACCCGGCAATTGCTGGCCTTCAGCCGCAAACAGCTGCTGGAAATGCATGTGGTGGATATCACCACGGTGGTAAAAGGGTTTGAAAAGCTGATGTGTCGGGTGATCGGTGAGGATATTGAGTTGCAGCTGGTGCAGCCGGCCCAGCCTCTTCCCGTCATGGCGGACACCTCCCAATTGGAGCAGGTGCTGATGAACCTGGCGGTCAACGCCCGGGACGCCATGCCGAAAGGCGGAAAACTGATCATCGAGACGTCCCTGGTCGACCTGGATGAACATTATGCGGCGCAGAAACCCGGCGTCATCCCCGGTAGGTATATCCAGATCGGGGTCAGCGACACCGGCTGCGGTATGGATCACGAAACCGCGGCGCTCATTTTCGAGCCGTTTTTCACCACCAAGTCACAGGACAAGGGAACCGGCCTGGGACTGGCCACCTCATACGGTATCGTCAAGCAGCACGGCGGCAATATCTGGGTATACAGCGAGCCGGGTCTGGGAACAACCTTCAATATCTATCTGCCCTTGGCCAGGGACACGCCCGAAGAGGGAAAAAGCACTGCCGCGGAGCCCACGGACCTGTGCGGCAACGAGACGATTCTGCTGGTGGAGGACGACGAACCGCTGAGAAACTTCACGCACACCATTCTCAGGCGGCAGGGCTACACGGTGCTGGTGGCGGAAAACGGTCAGGCGGCATTGACCTTACTGGACAATTTCAAGGGGCCGGTGCATCTGATGCTGACCGACGTGGTGATGCCCGGTATGAACGGCAAAGATCTCAGTGATCGGATATCCGGGCGCAACCCCGATATGAAGGTGCTTTTCATGTCCGGCTACTCCACCAATGTCATCGCCCACCGGGGGGTGATTGACGATGGGGTGAACTTCATCCAGAAACCTTTTACGGCCCAGGGGCTGGCGGTCAAGGTGCGGAAGGTCCTGGAAGAGGATGCGTCATAGTCAGGAACCGGAATTCAGGAGTCGGGGTTGCCTGATTTTAGGGACTCGGAAAATGCCAAAATACCATAACGCATCCCGTCTTCAGGCCACACCCCACAAGGGGGTACCGAGGTCTTTGGCCGTGCCTCAATTGCAAAATCCTCGCCGGAGCACTGCTACGCCTGCGGTTTTGCTCAATCGGCGCAACCAAATCTGACCCAAATCCGGGCGCGATCCAGGTAAATTAACATTTTCCGAGTCCCTTAGCTCCGTACTTCTTCATTCCGGCTCCTGATTTCTGACTTCTTGAATTCCTGCTTCCGCATCCTGCACGTCGAAAAATCGAGTTTTTAAAATGGGACTTCATCACCGAAGCGTGGTTCGGGCGGAGGCGGCTCCTCGGCGTAATTGCCAGCCGCCGAGGATGATGCACCCTTGGGATCAAGCATCTTCATCTCCTTGGCAACGATTTCCGTGGTGGAGCGTTTGTTGCCGTCCTTATCATTCCATGACCTTGTCTGGATGCGTCCCTCTACGTAGACCTTTGAGCCTTTGGAAAGATATTCCCCGCATATTTCCGCCAGACGGGCAAAGGCCACAATTCGGTGCCATTCCGTCTGTTCCTGCATCTGGCCGTCCTGGCCCTTCCATTTTTCCGTTGTGGCCACATTGAAATTTGCCACTGCCGTACCGCTCTGGGTGTAGCGTACTTCCGGGTCTGAGCCCAGGTTGCCGATGATGATGGCTTTATTAATCATGATAAAACTCCTTAAAAACGGCGATGAGATAATGAGGATATGAAAAGATTCAACGAGATTCAACAGTATAAATTACATCAGCCGGCAGCGCAATCAGTCAATCATGTCCCGCCGTTTCGACCGAATCAAAAAAAATTATATGCAAAGCGGCAAAGAAGCAAGGAATTAATCCGATTTTTAAAGCGAAAAAGCAACTGCCTCATCAAGGGCCTGGGGTAATCTCTTGGCCTGACCCGGCGCAAAACCGCATTCCTCCCATATTTCCTCGCTTTCCATGCAGAAATAGAGGCAGGTGGCCGGATGGACCCGTTGTCTGAGGTGATGGAGCAGGTGTTTGTAAAGTTCCACCCGCAGCGAGCGGAAATACCGGCATTTGCCGTCCAGGCCCATGATGAATTCCTCATGAAAGAATTGTGAATTCGGAAAACGGGTGAGGGCCGTGGGGCGCAGGGAAGGCAGGAAGCGCAATGCCCCCAGGCTGATCCAGACGATTTTCTCCGCCGGCACGGTATCAAAGAGTTTCTGGATGGTGGCCGCGTATCCTTCCTGCCAGCCCGGGTGATAGATGATGGGGTCGAAATGAAAGGCCAGTCTGTAGCCCCACTTGGCGCACTGGACAGCCGCTGCGAGCCTTTCCTCAAGGCTTGCGGTTTTCAGTTCCTCGTTCTGCATGATGGCGGTGCTGTTCAGGGACCAGGCGACAATGGTTCGGCCGCCGTGGTCGAGATTTTCCAGATGGGCGATGGAGACGCTTTTGCTTTTGAGTTCGAGCACGGCTGAACGCTTGTCCCGCATGTACTCCACCAGAATTCTGCTCAGGCAGGTCAAAGAGTCCAGGGCCAGGCTGTCGGTAAACTCGCCGGTGCCGATCCGCCAGAACTGGTTTGTATGGGTAAAGGCCAGGTCAAGTTCATTGATCAGATCATCGATATTGACAAAAAAGGAAATCCACGGATTATTGAGGTAGGCCTGGAGAATACAGTAAACGCAGTCCATGGGGCAGTTCATGCCGATATTCAACACCTGGTAATCGCAGCAGCAATATTCTCGGGTGCCGGGACAGGGTTTAAAAAAACTGCCCCGGTTGCTGCACAGGAGAAGATGCTGTTTCCCTTTTGTCAGGCTGCGCGGGTATGGCCCCGCATCGATTTGCGGAATGGCGCGGTCGGCAATGATTTCAACGGCAATATTATTTGCGCGGGCAAGGATTTCCCTGGTATAGGAGAGATCCTTGCAGCTTTCCTCGATGAAAATTTTACGGATATGTCTTGCTGGATCTGTTTTCAGATGATTATAGTAACCTTTTTCTAACATGATTCACACCATACATGAGCCTGGCATGGGCGACAAACGAAAAAACATTCTTTTTTGCTGAACAGGGGCGAGGCCGATTCGTGTCTTTTTATAAAATGCATTTCTATTTCAGCTTCATTTTTCTGCTGTTTTCTGTTCAATCGGCGTCGGCACATGCCCAGAATTTTCATCTTCCGCCCCATAATATTCTGATTTTGCATTCCTACCACAGCAGTCTCGGCGGAGTGGAAAATATCAATAAGGGTATCGAGGAGGTTCTGCTGGCCAAAGACCGGCAGGACATCGAATTATACATTGAATATATGGACAATCTGCGCCAGCCCGGCAAGGAAAATTCCCAGCATATTTACCGCTCTCTCACTGAAAAGTACAGTAACAGGAAATTTTCTGCCGTGATCGGCGTGGATACTGCCGCCGTAACTTTTCTCCAGCAGTACCATTCCGTACTTTTCCCCATGACTCCTATTCTCTATTGTGGCGTGAGCTGCCGGCCCAATGACCCGGATGCCCCGACCGGGGGGTTTGTCGGAGTCTGCGAAAACATTGATATCGAGGCCACTATTAAGGCGGGACTCCAGTTATACCCCAAAACAAAGGATATTTTCATCATTAATGACCGCACGGTTGACGGGCTGATTTATGATGACAAAATCAAAGACGGCATGATCGCCTTTGCCGGGCGTCTGACCTTCCATCTGTGGGATGATCTCAGCATGGAGGAATTGCTGGACAAGGTGCGGGAGGTGCAGGAAGGCGGCCTGGTGCTGCTGGTTAATTTTACCCGTGACAAGAATGGGGAAAATTTTTCATACGGCAGGAGTATCGGGCTCATTTCCGCAAAATGCCGGGTCCCCATTTTGTCCATGTGGCAGTTTTATCTAGGGAGTGGCGTTTTAGGGGGGATGATGGTTGACGGGAGAGCCCAGGGCATGGCAGCGGCCAAGATGGTTGTTGATATTCTCATGGGCGAACCTGTTGAAAATTTCGTCACCCGGCAGTCGACCGCCAATCACCTGATTTTTGACTATAACCGGATGAAAAGATTTGCCATCCCTTACAAGGTCCTGCCTGAGGGCAGCATGGTCACGGATGAGCCGCAGTCCATTCTCTGGAAATACAAAAAGACCGGACTGACCGTGCTTGGCATCGCCCTGGCCCTGGAAGCCACGGTCATTATTCTTTCCGTTGTCACCTATAAAAGCAAAAAGGCCGAGCAGATGCTCGAGGAACTGGTGGATATACGCACCCATGAACTGACCAGCGCCAATGAAAAACTCAAAGCGGAAATCCATGTGCGGAAAAGAATTGAGGAGGCCCTGCGGGAATCGGAGGAAACCCTTCATCTGCTTTCCATTAATCTGCTGACGGTTCAGGAAAATGAGCGCCGCCGAATTTCGGCGGAGCTGCATGATGAACTGGGACAATCCCTGGCCGCCCTGAAACTCCAGGTTGGTGCCCTGGAGAAGCAGCTCGGCTACGATGTGCCTTATACGCTCCAGGAGGAGTGCGAAGAACTGCGGCAGAGCATTAATCTCATTATCGAGAATGTGCGCCGTCTTTCCCGTGATCTCAGTCCGGTTGCCCTGGATGATCTTGGTATTGATGCGGCACTTGAGTATCTGATAACCAATTTTGCCAAGCTGCATGAGATTGAGGTTTCTCTTGATCTGATCGAGATCAATCATCTCTTCAGTCAAGCGGGCCAGCGGCTGGTATACCGGATTGTCCAGGAGTCGCTCAACAATATCGG
This sequence comes from Pseudomonadota bacterium, assembly GCA_018897105.1. Classification (GTDB taxonomy): domain Bacteria; phylum Desulfobacterota; class Desulfobulbia; order Desulfobulbales; family SURF-16; genus SURF-16. The sequence continues at coordinate 42,159 of JAHILF010000066.1, read as the reverse complement.
CAAGCACGCCAATGCCACCCATGTCAGCATTAAAATTGAAAAAGTAAAAAATCGTATCTTTCTCATTGTGAAAGATAACGGAACTGGTTTTAATACGATGGAGTTTCAGAATCGGAATAAATCTGAAAGCGGCATGGGCCTAGCGGCCATGGCGGAGCGGGTGCGGATTCTGGAAGGGGTTATTGATATTAATAGTGAAGAGGGGGAAGGCACCACGATCACGGTAAGTTTGCCGGTTTAGCCGGATGCTTTGCCTGCAGTCAGCCTCATGGTCTACGGCGCTGTCATTGCCGTTTCAGTCCCATGCTCTTCTTCACAGTGGACTTATTGCTAAATACCGCCTTTTCGGATGGGTAGGGAATCGCTATGAAAGTGTATCAGGTTTTACTCGCTGACGATCATGTTTTAATTCGTCATGGCATTAAGAAGATCATTGAATCAGAGCCGACGCTTGAAGTTATCGGCCAGGTCGGAGATGGCCTGGAACTTTTGAACATGATGAAAGAAGTGACCCCTGATATTGTCCTTCTCGACATATCTATGCCCAACCTGCGTGGCATCGAGGCCATCGGTGAGGCCAAGAAGATCTGCCCGGATGTCAAGATTCTGATTCTCACCATGCATAAAAGTAAACAGTATCTCTGCCACGCCATGTCGGCCGGGGCGGACGGCTATGTTTTAAAAGAGGACTCTGATACGGAACTGCTGACTGCCATTAATCAGGTGCTCAAGGGCAATGTCTTTATCTCTCCCGTTCTGTCCAAGGAGTTCTCCAGTTCTGACGTCGATCTCTGTATCAAGACCAAGAATTTCCCGCCCGAACCATTGACCCCAAGGGAGCGGCAGGTATTGAAGATGGTCGCCGAGGGCAGAACGAGCAGGGATATCGCCGAACTGCTGTCGATCAGCACCAGAACGGTGGAGCACCATCGGGCCAATCTGCTGAAAAAACTTAATATCAGTAATACCGCTGACTTGATTAAATACGCCATCCACAAGGGCTATATCCTGCCCAGCACTTAGCAGGTTGTTGCGACATGACCATTTCGCGGCCCCTTGTGCCGTTCTCGGTATGTCCGGGAGACAGATTTAATTTTTCCTCCAGACCGAGGGGACTGAATTTTTTTCGCTGTTTTAGCGAAAATCATTCTGTCCCCGGCTTTGGAAAAGGAAAAATAAAATCAGTCCCCTCTGCAACTCTGCCTTAAGTTGCATTGATGTTACAGTTAGTTTTTTACAACAGCTTAGCCGACTGATGCGGCTTATCTCTGGTGTTCCTTTTGGCTGATTTTTTTCCAGAAAAAATATTTTTGCCTATCTTGTTGATTTAAGATTGTTTTAAAAAAAAGTCCTGAATAGAGCTTTTTTTTGAAGTGAAAAGCTTTGACTTTCGCCTTATCTTGTGCTTTCATCGTTTGCACCATACAACATTTTGTGTGTTCGGTCTTTTTTGCCTGCGGGCACTTTTTTGAAAAATAAATGGCGAGGTTCAAGCGCTTTGGACCATTGATAAGCTGAAGAACAGGAGAATAGGAATGGGGAGAAAAATGGAATTAGGCGATATGAAAATTCCCGACGGAGTTATGCAACCGAAGTTTGCCGATAACGCCCTGTCGGTTCTGGAAAGACGTTATCTGATGAAGGATGTGGAGGGCAATGTTACGGAAACCCCGGCAGAGATGCTTTGGCGGGTGGCTAGCTCCATTGCCGTGGCTGACAGGATGTATGACAAGGACGCCGATGTGCAGGCCCTGGCCCTGTCATTTTATGAGATGATGGCAAACCGGGATTTCATGCCGAATTCACCTACCCTGATGAATGCCGGACGCGACTTGGGCCAGCTTTCCGCCTGCTTCGTGCTGCCGGTCGAAGACACCATGGAAAGCATTTTTGAGGCGGTCAAGCAGACAGCTCTCATCCACAAGAGCGGCGGCGGCACCGGCTTTTCCTTTTCCCGCATCAGACCCCATCATGATGTGGTTCATTCAACCCGCGGGGTGTCAAGCGGTCCCCTTTCGTTCATGTCCGTTTTTGACTGCGCCACGGAAACCATCAAACAGGGCGGCACACGTCGGGGCGCTAACATGGCCATCCTCCGGGTCGATCATCCTGATATTATGGATTTCATCAAGGTCAAATCCGATCTGTCGGTGCTCAATAATTTCAATATCTCCGTAGCCATTACCGATTCCTTTATGGAAGCGGTTGAAAATGATGAAGAGTACGAGCTGATCAACCCCCGCAATAATGAAGCGGTCAAAAAACAGAGTGCCGTCAAGGTGTTCAGACAGATCGTCAAACAGGCCTGGTATTCAGGTGAGCCGGGCATCGTTTTTATTGACCGGATGAATGAGGGCAACCCCACTCCTGAAGTCGGGCTGTTTGAAAGCACCAACCCCTGTGGCGAGCAGCCTCTTCTGCCCCATGAGTCCTGTAATCTCGGCTCAATCAATCTTGCCAATATGGTGGCTGACGGACAGGTTGATTATCAGAAGCTCGGGGCAACGGTTGCCAGCTGTGTGCACTTTCTTGACAACGTGGTTGATGTCAACCGCTATCCCTTGCCCGAGATCGAGGACAAAACCAAACAGAACCGCAAAATCGGCCTTGGCGTCATGGGCTTTTCGGACATGCTGCTCAGGCTCGGCGTTCCCTATTCATCTCCCGAGGCCCTGGAGCTGGCTGAGAAGGTAATGAAATACATCGATACCTCCGCCTTTCAGGCATCCGTGAGCATTGCCGAGAAACGCGGTTCATTTCCCAACTTTTCCAGAAGTATCTATGGCCAGAAGAACCCTGATGTGCCAATAAGAAACGCCACCCGGACCACTATTGCCCCCACCGGAACAATCAGCATCATTGCCGGCTGCTCCAGCGGCGTTGAACCGCTGTTTGCCGTTTCCTATGTCCGCCGTGTCATGGACAATGATGAGTTTTTTGAAGTGAATCCGGTTTTTGAAGAGATTGCCCGAGCCAATGGCTTCTACACACCTGAGCTGGTCAAGAAAATTTCCTACAGCGGCAGCGTGCAGGGTATTGAGGAGATTCCCCTGAAATACCGACGTATTTTCGAGACCGCCCATGATATCAGCCCCAAAAACCATATCGATATCCAGGCCGCCTTTCAGAAGAGCACCAACAACGCGGTGAGCAAAACCATCAATTTCAGCAATTCCGCCACCGTTGAGGAGGTAAAGGAAACCTTTATGCTCGCCTACAAGCTGCGTTGCAAAGGTGTGACCATTTACCGCGACGGCTGTCGGGAAAATCAGGTGCTGAGTATCGGTAAGACCGACAAGAAGAAAAGTATCCAGGCTGATGTGAGCCGACCGGTGAAAAAAGACAGGCCGCGCCGACTGAACGGCTCAACCTATCAGATGACCACCGGTTGCGGTCCGATGTACGTGACTATTAACGAGGACAGCCACCAGCAGTTTTTTGAGCTGTTCAATACAGTCGGCAAGGCCGGCGGCTGTGCCGCCAGCCAGTGCGAGGCCATCGGCCGTCTCGTCTCCCTGGCCTGGCGCAGCGGCTTGCCGCCTGAGCCTATCGTCAAGCAGCTTATCGGCATCAGCTGTCATAAGCCCTACGGTTTCGGCGAGAACAAGGTCGTCTCCTGCGCCGACGCAATCGCCCAGGCGATCCGTCAGCACCTGGAGCGCAATAACGGCTGCAAGGATGAGACGCTGTCCGAGAATACCATGTTCGGCGCCTGTCCTGAGTGCGGCGGTGTGATAGAACATGAGGGGGGCTGCTGCGTCTGTCATTCCTGCGGCTATTCCGAATGTGCCTGACATGGCTGCCAACAAATTGATTCCTCATGGAAATGAGATGTGCTAGAATAGTAAAACAGGAAAGGACAAATAGAGGCAAACAAATATAACCGGCACATCGACGGGATGAAACTCACCGATAACCATACTGTAAAAATTCTTGTTGTGGATGATGATTCGCTTGTGCTTGAGGCCTTGAGTCTGCTGGTGGAATCGTTTGGCTATCAGTGTTTCACTGCCGCCAACGGACTTGAGGCCATCGAGAAACTCAAGGAAGATGCCATTGACATTGTCGTAACCGATGTGATGATGCCTGAGATGGGTGGCTTGGAACTCCTTGCCTATATCAAGGAGAACTACCCGAATACTGATGTAATCGTGGCCACCGGTTATACGGAAAAGGCCGGTTATGCCGAGGTCATAAGGTCCGGGGCCATAGATTTCATCAAGAAACCCTTTGAACGTGACGAGCTGGAGGCGAAGCTGAACCGGGCCGAACGGGAACGGAGTATGATCAGGAAGCTCGAAAAGCTCTCCCTGTGCGATTCCCTTACCGGTTTGTATAACCGGCGTTCCTTTGACATCAAACTGGCAGAGGAGGTGCAGCGCGCCCATCGCCAGGATTTTCAGGTTTATCTGGCTCTGATCGATGTGGATAATTTCAAGGGATACTAATGATACCTATGGCCACCCTGCCGGAGATAAGGTGCTCAATGCCGTGGGCATGATTTTAAATGACTGCACCCGGCACAATGTGGATTTCACCTTCCGTTATGGGGGCGATGAGTTTGCGGCGATTCTCACCCAGACCAGCGAAGAACAGGCGGTGAGAATCATGGAAAGGGTGCTGCATAGTTTCCAGCAGGCCGGTTTTTCCGGTACGACCCTCAGTATCGGTCTGGCCTGCTGCAGGCGTGATGAAAAATTGACCTGGCCGGAAAACGCGGCCTGCATGATAGACCGGGTGGACAAGGCCCTCTACCGGGCCAAGAGCGAGGGCAAAAACAGGGTCATGCTTGATGTCGAAGGGTGTTAACAGGCAAGCGTTCAAACGTGGAAATGTTCAAACGCTTAAACGCTTAAACGTGGAATCGCTTAAACGTGGAAACGCTGGAACGCTTAAACGCTTAAACGCTTAAACGTTCAAACGCTTAAACGCTTAAACGTTCAAACGCTTAAACGCTTAAACGTTCAAACGCTTAAACGCTTAAACGTTCAAACGTTGAATCGCTGGAACGTTCAAACGCTCTCCTTCCCCGGCAGCCTCACGGTTATCGTGTTCCAGCCGTCCTCTCTGCTGGTAAAGCAGATCTCCCCCCCATGCAGTTCAACAATCCGTTTGGCAATGGCCAGACCGAGCCCTGATCCGCCGAACTGGGTTGATCGTGATTTCTCCACCCGGTAGAACTGTTCGAAAATCCGGCTGATATCCTCCTGAACCACATACGGACCCGTATTTGACACCGACAGATGCACGGCGTGCATTTTTTTCTCCCCTGCAATGCGCAGACGTCCAGCGGTTTTTCTGTTGTAGCGAATGGCGTTATCAATCAGGTTGATCAGCAGACGGCGCAGTTTTTCCTGATCCCCTTGGACATAAAGTTCCGCCTCAAAGTCGGTTTCCAGCGCAATGAGTGAGGCAGCCAGCACCTCCCGATAATCTTCCAGCACCTGTTCCGCCAGTTCTGCCAAATCGACCTGCTCCCGGGCTAAGGCGGTCTGCTGCTCCAGGCCTGACAGGTCAAGAAGATTGCGGATCAGTCTGTTCATGCGCTGTAGACTGTTATGCTGGCTTGCCAGGTCATCCCGCACATGGTCGGGCAGGTCCGGCGTCTGCAGCAATTCTTCCTGGGAAAGCAGCAGCAGGGCGATGGGGTTTTTCAGTTCGTGGGACGCGCTGGCGATAAAGTCTTTCTGTCGGGTAAATGAGTTCTGCAGGCGGTCAAACATCTGGTTTAAGGAGACGGACAGGGTGTAGAGTTCGTCTTTGCTTTTTCCCAGCGGAATACGCTTATCCAGCGATTTTTCATTGATTTCTCTGACCAGCCGATTAATGGTAACGATCGGCTGCAGGATCCGGCCGGCAAGGTTGTAACTGAACAGCACGCCAAGGATAAAACAGGTGATCAGAATGGCGCCCAGTTCATGCAGTAATTCGCGCATTTCCTCCTCAAGTTCCTCAATGGGCTTGGCGATCACCATGGTATAGCCGGCGTTGTTGAGAGTGGCGGAGACCACCCGGACCCGGAAGGCAACCTGGTCACTGTCACCCTGGCCGAGCTGAATCTTTTCCCTGGGGATCACCTTTTCCACATTGTAGGTTTTTTTCAAAGGCAAAAGAGGGATGTCGGTGTAACCGGTCATGGCAGAGGCGAAGAGGGTTGCGCCCTTGCTGTCCATGAGTTTGATCCAGTACTTAGCCGTAGGGTAGGGCAGGGATTTTTCATCAACCGTCAGCGCTTGACCGGCATTGTGCTGGAATTGCCCGAGCAGGGCTGCCGCCATATGTTTCAGTTCCGAGTCAATGAGATAATAGGGCTGCTCGATCATTTCCAGAAAGACAAAGGATGAGAAGGAAACAGCGGCGATAAGGGTCGTGATGGAAATCCACAGGGTGATTTTCTGGCGAATTTTCATGGACCGTCGTCAATAATGTAGCCGGCGCCACGGACGGTGCGGATAACAGTATCCCTGTCGCCTTTTTTGATTTTCTGGCGGAGATTTTTCATGTGGACATCGATAAAATTGGACATGGTAAAGGGATCAAAATTGTCACCCCAGACATGCTCGGCCAGACTGAATCGGGAAACCACCCTTCCCTTGTTGTAGAGCAGGAATTCCAGCATGGCGAATTCCTTGACCGTGAGCGTTATGGGCATATCGTCTAGAGTAACGGAACGGTTAACCGTATTGAGAGCGACAGGTCCACAGGTAAGTAGTGGATTTTTCCCCCTTCCCCGTCTCAGCATGGCGCGGATCCTGGCCAGCAGTTCGGACATGGAAAAGGGCTTGGCCAGATAATCGTCGGCCCCCTGGTCCAGTCCGCGAATGCGATCATCGAGATCACTTAAGGCGGTCAGCATGAGCACCGGCGTGTTGATGTTTTCTTTTCGTAACTCTTTCAAGACGCTCAGACCGTCCCGTCCCGGCATCATGATGTCCAGGATGATCAGATCAAAGCTGTCATCATCCACGATTTTATCCAGGGCCTCTTCCCCGTTTTTCGCCGTATCCACCATGTATTGCTCTTTGCTCAGGGCCTGGCACAGCCTTTGCCGCAGCTCTTCCTCATCATCAACTATGAGGATTTTCATGGTGGCCTCCTTCTGGTTTTATCAGCGATTAAGCGGTACGGGTAATCAACCAGACTCCCAGGCAGATCACCACAATACCGGACCAGCGGGTAAGCCCGAGGCTTTCATTGAAAAAGAATTGGCCGGCCAGAGCGGTAACAATGTAACCGACTGAAAGCAGGGGATATGCATAACTGACCTCGACGCGGGAAAGAACCAGCAGCCAGATCAGCACGCTGACCACATAGCAGGTAAGGCCCGCAAGGACAAAGGGGCTGGTGGCGACAGCCAGGAGAATCTGGGGTGCGTTTTCCAGGCGAAAGGCAAAGTGACCGATGGTGCGCATGCCCTGTTTGAGGGCAAGCTGGGCAAGGGCATTGAGCAGAACGCCGGCAAGGATTAGTGGTAGATATTTGTTCATTGATGCCTGCTAGAAGTGAATACTTTCATTTTTACGGGAAGCCGGGTTAGGCTTGCCTTTAGGAGTTGGGAATAATGAATATAGTGACATGATGAAAAATATCAGTCAAGACAGCCGGTATATTGCCTTAATATTTGACAAAAACATACCCCTTTACGCCGCTATTGTCCAGCAGGCTGGGAGCCGGGAGAAATTTTTTCCAGTTCTCGTAATGTTTCACGCTGGCAATCAGCACAGATCTGCCCGGGTGTTCGGCGATGAGCCGGCTTACCTCTTTCAACTTAAGAAGCCGTGAACCGGATTGATCATATTCTAATCCATATTCCAACTCACCGGCGGATTCCACCATATATATATCGTTTCTCTTGTAATACCAACATGCTGCCTGCACGGTTTTTTCGCCGGAGAAAATAATTGACGCCGGTGTCACGTCTTTTTCATGGCGTTTGAGCAGCAGCACTGGGGCCTTTGATTCAAGGGTCAGGTCAGGCATGATAAAATTGGCAAGAAAAAGAATAAGCACCGGCGCCAGGCCGAAAAGCAGAATTTTCTGGCTGACTTTTCTGCTGCGGATGGCGGCGATGAAAAACAGCACCATCACGAAAAGGCCGTTGACTGCCATGAGCCATTTCCAGATCCTGTTTTCCGGCAGAGCGATGTCGAAGCCGAAAAAGTGGGTGGCGGACAAAAAGGCAATGATGGCGACCAGCAATGCTCCGTGGAGCAGGGTTGCGGTAATAGTGCCGAGCTGAAAGCTGCGGAAGCGCCCACGTTTAAGCACTCTGTGCAGGCCAAGGCTCAGGAGAATGGCAAAGGGCGGAAAACAGGGGAGGATGTAGGTCAGCAGTTTACCGTTTGATACGGAGAAAAAAAGAAAAGGGAAAATAAACCAACAGATGCAGAAGCTGGCGAGGGGGGAAATGTCGCGTTTAGCTGTCCTGTTTGCAACTGTATTGCTGAATAGACCCGTAACCGCTGCCGGAACAAGAAAGATCCAGGGTAGAAACATGGGCGGCGCACTGAGGAAAAAATACCAGAACGTTTTTTTGTGCTGGGCGTTTTCAGCCAGAAAGCGTTGGACATGTTCGATCCAGAAAAAATAATGCCAGAACTGCGGTTCACGCAGATGAATAAGCACACTCCAGGGCAGCGCCACCAACAAGGCGGTCAGCATTGGCAGCCAGGCCATGCGGAAAATGTCGGCAAAACGGCGTTGGGTCAGCAGAAAAGGAACAATGGCCAGAATCGGCACGGCAAAGGCGAGAAATCCTTTGGTCAGGAAGGCCAGACCGCAGAAGATGCCGGAAAACATCAGGTATTTCTTTTCCTGCCGCGAACCGGGCGTGGCTATGCTGGCCAGATAGAAACTGGCCATGGTGCCGGTGAGAAAAAAGGCGAGGAGGCTGTCCAGGACGCAGAAGGTGCCCACTGCGTACACTTCCAGCGAGGTGAGAAAGATAAGGGCGGCAAGTGGTGCGCTGGTCTCATCCTTTTTTGCTTCGCTGCCGGTAATGACGAGGATGATAAAGGCGGTAAGAGCCACAGACAGGGCAGAAGGCAGGCGGATGGCGAAATTGTTTGCACCGAATAGCATGATCGAGCCTGCAGTGGCCCAATAGCCGAGAGCCGGTTTTTCAAAATAGCGAAGGCCGTTGAGATGGGGGGATACCCAGTCGCCGCTTGCTATCATTTCCCTCGGCACCTCTGCATAGCGTGCTTCATCGGGCACGAACATGGGACGGGCGCCGAGCGGGACAATGTAGAGGGCCAGAATAAGCAGCAGCACCATAAGGCCGTATTTTTTTGCGGATGACATAGCCTTAATACCCATTGTCCAGGGCAGGTGCGCCGCCCAGCTTCTGCTCAGGCTGGATGTTCTGTTTCTTTTCCCCGATCAGCCAGGAGGTGATTTTTTTTCGGTGCACAAGGCCTTGGGCGAGCACTTTCATTGCTTTGCTCTGACCAGGCATTGCCAGTTCATTTATCGTTTTGTCGAACGCTATCAGCACATAAGGCAGCGGCTGGCTGTTGAGCTCTGCGGGAGTATCCGTAAAGGAAAGGGCCTCGGAGCGTCTGCTGCTGTAAAGGGCATATTTGAGGCCGTCGCCGTCCGGGTGGATTTTATAGAGCACAACCGGGATGGTTGGCCCAATTTCCGCCTCGGTTTGCCGGATAAAGTCGCGGCCCGACTCCCGATGCGAAATCCAGGGTTCAACCAGCATGGACTCTGCGGCCATGGTGCTGCCGACACAGAGCAGGGCAAGGCTGATGGCACGAAGGCTCTGCCCGGTTTTACCGACCATAACGTAGATGAGGATGGAGCAGACCAACCATATCAGCCAGAAAAAAATCGGAGGACGATAGGACAGCGGCGCTGCTATATACATCACCGTCCATGCCGCCATAAGCAGAAAAAAAAGATATCTGAATACTGATGCGCAGCCCTGTTTGCGCAGCAGGCTGCTGTGTTCCACAAAAAGCTCAATTCCTCGGCCGATGAGCAGAAAAAGGGCGGGAAACAGGGGCAGCAGGTAACGGCTGTGCCGGGTGGAGGCCGCGGAAAACAGGGCAAGAACAAAGAGCAACCAGCAGGCGGCCAGCCGCATGGCTTCCTGGGAAAAGAGGTTTGCCAGGAAGGTTCTGCCGGAAATGCTCCTGCTATCCTGCCTACCGGCCCGGAAAAAGCCGAAACAGGCCGGGATCCACCAGGGGGCGGCGCCTGAGAGCAGATAGATGAGATAATAATAGACGGGTTCATTGGCTTCATCGCCCACCCTGCCAGCCAGCTGCGCTTCAAATACTTTCCTGATCAGCTCGCTGCCGCCGGATTGCCACAGGAGTAAGAAATCAATACCAATGCAGGTTGCAGCCAACATCAACGATTTCATGGCAAAAGAGAGCAGAAGACGCCATTTTTTTTCGCAGATGAGGAACGTGGCCCATATGCCCACAGGCAGCACCAGCCCCACCGGTCCCTTGGTGAAAAAGGCCAGCAACATCATGAAAAATGCGGCGACCTCCGCCGCTCTACCGGACGCTGCAGCTGGTCGGTGATAACGGAGATAGAGAAAAAAGATGGCAAGACTCACCCAGAGGGCCAGCAGCATATCAATAGTGGCCCGCCCGGCCTTCAGCCAGTAATCGGGACAGGTGGCCAGGGCAAGGGCGGCAATGAGTGCCGTCTGCACGCTGATTTTTTTGGCCAGCATGAAGGTGATGGCGACCATGACAGCGGCTCCAAAGGCGCTGGGCAGCACCAGCGAAACCGTGGTCACCTGGCCTGTCGGCAGGGAAAAAAGCCAGGAGCACCAGAAGTAGAGGGGCGGGTAATCCGCATAGGGGGTGCCCATGACGGTGGGGATGAGGCTCGGTCCGTCGCTGACCATGATTTTGGTAAACAGGCCGTTTCTCGTCTCAAGACCGAAAAGATCGCGCAGGGGCGTTGCCCAGATATAGGCAAGAAAAGTCCCTAGCGAAAGATACAGGGGGAAAAGGGGACTTTCGGCAAGCGAGGGTGCGTGGCTGTCTGACATGTCAGTCGCATTGCTCCTGGCAGGAGATCCAGCCCTCACGTCCCTCCATCCGGGTAGTGATGATTCTCTCTTCAGTAATTTTCGGGCAGCCGGCCAGCAGATCGCCTAAGGGCTGAAAGTTAATTTTTTTCGCCCGTGCCTTTCCCAGAAAATCGGCAAACATGGCACGGCATGCCCCCCCTTCGGCCTCGGCGTGAATGGTGAGGACATTGAGCTCTTCCGGCTTGAACAGGCTGAGCAGGTGATCGTTGTAATTATGGGCGTCAATACCGTTTCTGCCGATCAGCTCATCATAGGTGGGCAGGGTTGCCGGAACCTGCGGCTGGCTGAGAGGGCCTTCATCGGTCAGTGGATAAAAGATGGAAAGGCCCCGGCAGTCTGAGTTGTAACGGCTGGGGAATTTGTCCCGGGCCCTCAGCGCAGCAGGGGTAATGCGCCAGGCCGGCGCCGCGCTGCAGTCCACAGGGCGTTCAATGATTTCCGCCAGCAGATGCATGCCGCTTTTAAGATCCTGCAGCACCTCCTGTTGGGAAAGGTCAGCGATTTTGGTCTGCCAGCGATGATGGTCCCAGGCGTGCAGGCCGATTTCATGGCCTGCTGCCGCGGCCTGGCGGATTTCCGCCGCAGCTCTTCTGCCGATCAGCGGTCCGGGCCACAGGGTCCCCTTAAACAGGATATCCCAGCCGTAGAGGCTTGCCGCCTTGCTGCGCAGCATCTTGAGCAGAAAGGTGGGGCGCAGGAGCCGCCACAGGTGACGGCCCATGTTGTCGGGCCCCACGGAGAAAAAAAAGGTGGCCTTGATGCCGTGTTGCTCCAGCATGGACAAAAGAGACGGTACGCCGATTTTGGTGCCGCGCAGGGTATCCACATCTATGCGAAGCCCTGCGCTGGTGTTTTGTGCAATCACAGGCCGCTTTGTCCGGTTTCGTGACTCAGAAAATAATCCAGGGTTTCTTCAATGGATTGTTCCAGAGGCACGGTCGGCTGCCAGCCCAGCAGTCGGTTTGCCTGACGGATTGACGGACGGCGGTGCTGAACATCCTCATAGCCTGACCCGTAGAATGCCCGTGCCTCGATGGAACGGATACCGGCAAAGGGCGGGAACTTGGAACGCAGGGGATGTTTCTCGAATTTCTCCACCAGGATATTGGCCAGCTCACTGATGCTGGCCTCGTTGATCGGGTTGCCGATATTAAATATCTTGGAATCGCAGCAGTTATTCTTGTTCTCGATGATGCGGAACAGACATTCAACCCCGTCCTTCACGTCGGTGAAACAGCGCCGCTGGCTGCCGCCATCCACCAGCCTGATGGGGGTGCCCTCCACCAGATTGAGGATCAGCTGGGTGATGACCCTGGAGCTGCCGATGCGGGCTGACATGAGACTGTCCAGCCGGGGTCCAACCCAGTTGAAGGGCCTGAACAGGGTGAACTGCAGCCCCTTGGTGGCGCCGTAGGCCCAGATGACGCGGTCCAGCATCTGTTTACTGCACGAGTAGATCCAACGCTGCTTGTGAATGGGGCCCAAGACGAAGTTGGAGGTCTCCTCATTAAACTCCGGGTCCTGGGACATGCCGTAGACCTCCGAGGTGGAGGGAAAGAGGATGCGTTTGTTGTATTTGTGGCAGTAGCGGACGATACGCAGGTTTTCCTCAAAATCCAGCTCAAAAACGCGCAGGGGATTGCGGACATATTCGGCCGGGGTGGCAATGGCCACCAGGGGCAGGACGATGTCGCACTTGCGCACATGGTACTCGATCCACTCCCGATGAATGGAGATATCGCCTTCACTGAAGTGGAAACCGGGACGGTTGAGCAGTCTCTTGATGGACGATGAACCGAGATCCATACCATGCACCTCGTATTTGCCGCTGTCCAGCAGATGCTCACTCAGGTGGTTGCCGATAAAGCCGTCAACGCCGAGGATGAGCACGGTTTTTTTACGTTTGAGCTCGATCTCGCTGGCGATTTTTCTGCTGAAACGTAGACCAGGCACCAGGTTCAACTCGGCGGCAAGCTGTGCGCCGCTGACATAAACACCGCCCTCGCTCTGTCCGGCCTGCACCTGGATCGCCCCACCAGCGCAGCGGACCACCAGGGGATCACTGGATATGACCGTACCGGGAATGATCTCATCATTGTTTTCCACGGGAATTACCGACCAGAAGAAGCATTTGCGATTGCGGAGATAACTGAAGGCGCCTGGATAGGGCCGGGTCACTGCCCGCACCAGGTTATGGACTTCCGTAGCCTGCCTGTCCCAGTCAATCTCGCCGTTATCCGGCTTGCGGCCGCCGAAGTAGCTGGCCAGCTGGTGATCCTGGGGGGTGCGCGTGGCATTGCCTTCCCTGACGGCGGGCAGCACCTCGTTCAGCAGCGAGATTGCGGCAACCGTCATTTTGCTGTGCAGGGTGAGAGCGGTGTCCTCAATGGTGATGTCGACCTTTTTTTGTCCGATAATATCGCCGTCGTCAGGCTTGGGGGTCATGTAATGCAAGGTGACGCCGGTCTCTTTTTCACCATGAATGAGCGCCCAGTTGACCGGGCAGCGACCACGGTAGCGGGGCAGCAGGGAGCCGTGCAGATTCAGGCAGCCCGCCTTGGGGATGGACAGGATAGCCGGCCCGACCATGTTGCGGTAATAAAAAGAGAAAATAATGTCAGGTTGAAATTTTTTGAACCGTTCCACCCACAGGGGATGGTTGATGTTTTCCGGGGCAAAGACGGTCAGGTTTTTTTCTGCGGCAAGCTCGGCCACCGATTCAAACCATTGATTTTCTTTTGGGTCATCAGGGTGGGTGAACACGGCCTGGATGTCATAACCATTGGCCAGCAGCGCCCTGATACCGGCGCAGCCTATGTTGTGATAGGCAAGAACGATTGCTTTCATGATAAAACTCCGATGGATGCAGTTAAAGGAAGAGGGAAATGCGGTTCTGTTTTTTACCGTAGTTATGAGGGTTCAGTGCCAAAATGTGACTGAGCCCCGGTTAGGGGTGATTGCTGATGGATTCGGCATGAATCATGTTTTCGGCGTGCTCAAGATTGCTGCCGCCCCGCACCTCCTGGATGAAATAGCGGGGCCTGCTGCGCACGTCATGGTAGATGCGGCCGATATACTCACCCATGAGACCCAGGGCAAGATAGAGGGCGCCGATCAGGACAAAGAGGGCGGAAAAAAGGGTAAAGACACCTTCCGCGGCCCAGGTGGCGCCATAATAAATACGCATGATCATAAGAAAGAGGCCGAAGCCCACCCCGCAGGCGGCAATGATTGTGCCCATCAGGGAGAGCAGGCGCAGGGGAAAGGTGGACATGGAGGTGAGCAGGTCGTACTGCAGGGAGATGAGTTTGAACAGGCTGTATTTGGACTCACCCTTGGTCCGTTCCGCGTGGCGCACCTCTATCTCGGTGGTTTTCCTGGCAAAACTGTTGGCCAGGATGGGGATGAAGGTGGAATGCTCTCGGCACTGCAGCATGGCATTGACAATGTGACGGCGATAGGCCCGCAGCATGCAGCCGTAATCGTGCATCATCACCCCGGTGGCCTGGCGGACCGCCTTGTTGACCACGGCCGAGGCCGCCTTGCGAAACAGGCTGTCCTGGCGGTTGACCCGTACCGTGCCCACCACGTCATAGCCCTTGTTCATGGTCTGCAGCAGCTTGGGTATCTCTTCCGGCGGGTTCTGCAGATCGGCATCCAGGGTGATAACGATCGGTCCCAGGCTCTGCCGGAAACCGGCAAAGACCGCGGCATGCTGTCCGTAATTACGGTTAAGCAGCACACCGACCACTTCCGCATGCTGGTCCGCCGCCCGGCTGATCATCTCGGTGGAGCCGTCCCGGCTGCCGTCATCAATCAGGATCAGTTCAAAGGACTCCCCGGTGCTGCGGCAGGAGGCCAGACAGCGGCTGATCAGCTCATCGAGACAGGCTGATTCGTTATAAACAGGAATAACCACGGAAAAAGCCGGGTTGCTCATTTTCTCAGGACCTCCTTTACTGCCTGCACAACATCATCAACATCCTCCTCGGTCATTGCCGGGAAAAGGGGCAGGGAGCAGATTCTCTCGGAATTCCATTCCGTGGCGGGCAAGGTGCCCAGCAGATCTTTGCGGGACTCGCGGTAGTATTTCTGGGTGTGGGCGGCCAGGAAATGGATGCCTGTGCCGATGTTTTTCTTTTTCAGTTCTTCCATAAAGCTATTGCGGCTCATGCCGGCCCGCTCGGTGTCCAGGCGGACAATAAAGAGATGCCAGGCATGACGCATGTCATAGTCCGGCACGGCAAGGGGCAGGATCTCATCCACCTCTGCCAGCAGCTGGTGGTAACGGGCGGCAAGTTCGGCCCGTCTGGCAATGAAATCATCCAGCCGTTTGAGCTGACCGATCCCGAGGACCGAGGCAATATCGGTGAGGTTGTACTTGTAACCCGGCTCCAGGACCTCGGACTGGGGGCTACGACCCTGGCTCTTTCTGTCATAGGCGTCAACGCCAAGCCCATGAAATTTCAGGCGGCGGATGGCATCAAGCAGAACCGAGTCATCCGAACAGAACATGCCGCCTTCACCGGTGGTGATGTTCTTGATGGGATGAAAGGAAAAAATTGTTGTGCCGATTGCGCCGATTTTTCGCTGTTTATACTCGGTGCCGGCAGCATGGGCGGCATCTTCGGCCAAGGTAATTGATTTTTCCGCGCAAAGGCGGCGGATGGGGTCCATATCCGCCGCCGCCCCGGCAAAATGAACCGGCACGATAAGTCTGGTGCGCTCCGTGATGCAGCGTTCAATGTGCTGAGCTGTTACCATCAGATTGTCACGGTCGATATCGGCAAAGACCGGGGTGGCGCCGCAGAGGACAATCATATTGACGGTGGAAACCCAGGTCATGGAAGGGGTGATCACCTCATCCCCAGGGCCGATGTTCAGGGCTTTTAAGAGAAGATGCATGCCGGCGGTGGCCGAGCAGAGGGCCACCCCGGCCCCGGCCCCGCAGTAACGGGCAAACGACTCCTCGAATTCGGAGGTCTTCGGCCCGGTGGTAATCCAGCCGGAGCGCAGCACCTGGGCAACGGCGGCGATTTCCTCTTCGCTGATGGAAGGTTTGGAAAAGGGGAGAAAGCTTTCTCGCATGACTATTTCCCTGGAAAAATTGGATATTAAATCAGAACCTGGCTTTTATACATCATATTTATGAAGAAAAGATGAAATTTTTTTTATTGCGCATTTTTTTTTCCGCACTAATATGACCACCTGGTCATATTATGGAAAACTTACAGCAACTGGCAAGAACGACATTCAGCAACCTGCCTGTGGAAAAACAGGAAAAAATCGTTGCCGCCGCGGTCAGGGAATTTTCCCGGCATGGCTATAAAAAAGCAAGCATCAACACCATTGTCAGGGATGCGGGCATTTCCAAGGGATCACTCTATCAGTACTTTCACAATAAGGAAGTACTCTTTGTTTTTATTTTTGAACGATTTACACTGCTGGTAAAAAAAGCGGTTGCAGAGCAGGGACGCTCAAATGTCGCGCGAGCCAGGGAAGGCGAAAGCGCGACCGCCGAACAGGGACGTTCAAGTATCGTGCGAGCCAGGGATGGCGAAAGCACGACGGCCGCGCAGGGACGCTCATGTGTTGTGGGAGCCGGCCCGGAGCATGATTTTTTCAGCCAGGTCGGCAGGGTGCTGCTGGCCGGCATTGAATTTATTGACCGCCATCCTGATTATTTCCAGATCTATCTCAGGGTGCTTTTTGAACAGGATGTGCCCATGCGGGAGAAGCTGCTGGCCCAGGTGCGGCTTTTTTCCCGGGAATATTTCGGGCCGCTGTGCCAGGCAGGGCAGAAGAGCGGTGCCATACGCAGCGACATTCCCCTGGCTGTGGTTATTTTTATTTTGGACGCCACACTTGATAGATTTCTGCAGAGTTATGCCCAGGGCGCTCTTGACCGTGATCTTGATCTTGGGCAGATCAACAGAGAGGAGTTGCTGGTCCAGGTAAAGTTGATTCTGCAGGTCTTGAAAGAAGGACTGGCCGTTTACGGCAACAGCGGGAATCGAGTGGTTTGACAAATACGTTGCGTGGTGCTGGCATACGCAGCAAAACTTGCAAGGGAGCGATCATTTCATGGAATCCTATGTGGAAAAGGCAGGTCTCGGCGATATCCTGCATAAAATCAAAAATAGCGAGAGGATCAGCCGTGAAGACGGCATCAGGCTCTATCAGTCTCCCCATCTGCTGGCTGTGGGCTATCTGGCCAATATTGTCCGGGAACGCTTAAACGGCGATAATGCCTACTTCATCTACAACCAGCATATCAACTATTCAAATATCTGCACCAATCTCTGTAAATTCTGCGCCTTTGGCAAGGACAAGGATTCAGACAAGGCCTATGAGATGACCCGGGAGGATGTGGCCCGCAAGGTGCGGGAGCGCATTGATGAGCCCATCACCGAGATCCACATGGTGGGCGGTATCCATCCGGATCTCCCCTTCAGTTACTACACGGATCTTCTTAAGGAAATAAAGGCAATACGTCCCGCCATCCATATCCAGGCCTTTACCTGCGTGGAGATCGATCATCTGGCCAAGCTTGCCGGCAAGACGGTGGACCGCACCCTGGAGATACTCATGGAGGCAGGTCTTGATTCCATTCCCGGCGGAGGCGCCGAGGTGTTCAGCCCGCGCATCAGAAAACTGACCTGCGAGAGCAAACTCTCCGGCGAAGGCTGGCTGGAGGTGGCCAAGACGGCCCATCGCCTCGGGCTGAAGACCAATGCCACCATGCTCTATGGCCATATCGAGACAGTTGAGGAGAGAATCGACCATCTCGACGCCCTGCGCCAGGCCCAGGATGAGACCAACGGCTTTCTGGCCTTCATCCCCTTGGCCTTTCACCCGAAAAACACCCAATTGGCCGATCTGTCGCGTACCTCCGGCATTGATGATCTGAAAAGCCTGGCCGTGGCCCGCTGTTTTCTCGATAATTTCCCCCATATCAAGGCCTACTGGGTGATGATCGGGCCGAAGATGGCCCAGGTTGCCCTGTCCTTTGGCGCCGATGATGTGGACGGTACGGTGAAGGAGGAGATCATCACCCACATGGCCGGGGCTGAGACCGAGCAGGCCATGTCCATTGATGAGCTGGTGCGGCTCATCAAGCAGGCGGGCCGGGTGCCGGTGCAGCGCGGTACACTCTACGATGTGATTAAGACGTATTAGTTGGTTTGGTTTGACTGGTCCGAACGGCATGATCAAAGAGACTAATGGGATTAATAATGCTGCTTCGCTGCTATGAAATTCTCGGGGCTGTAGGAGCGGGCCTTGCCCGCGACCCTCTGGCTTACCGAAACATTTATCGCGGGCAAGGCCCGCTCCTACAGAAAGAAGACAGTTTACGCAACGGCAGGAACCAGACTAGTCGGGCAAATAAGACAAATAAGACTAACAAGACTAAAATGTATATGAAAAAAATAATCGAGAAAGTGGAGGCAGGGCAGCGCATCAGTGCTGAAGAGGGTTTACAGTTGCTGCGGGACGGGGATCTCTATCAGCTCGGCATGCTGGCCGACACCATCCGCAAAAGGCTGCATCCCGAACCGCTTGTCACCTATGTGATCGACCGCAACATCAATTACACGGACATTTGCATCTCCGCCTGTAAGTTCTGCGCCTTTTACCGGGCTCCGGAGGATGAGCGCGGCTCGGTGCTCTCCTTTGACGAACTGGGCAAAAAAATTGAAGAGACCCAGGAACTTGGCGGAACCCAGATCCTGCTCCAGGGCGGACTGCATCCGGACAAGCCTCTGGAGTATTACGAGGAGATGCTGCGTTTCATCAAGGGGTACGGCATTCATATTCACGGATTTTCGCCGCCCGAGGTTTGCCATTTTGCCAATTTGTCGGGTTTGAGTGTCAAAGAGGTGCTGATTCGTCTGCGCCAGGCGGGGCTTGACTCCATCCCGGGCGGCGGGGCGGAGATCCTGTCTGATCGGGTGCGTCAGGAATCCGCGCCGCGCAAGTGTTCGGCCGATGCCTGGATCGGCGTGATGGAAGAGGCCCATAACCAGGGCATGCGCACCACCGCGACCATGATGTTCGGGCATATTGAAACCCTGGAGGAACGCATGGAGCATCTGGAGCGGGTCCGCAGCCTGCAGGACCGGACCGGCGGCTTTACCGCCTTTATTCCCTGGCCCTTCCAGCCCGACAATACGGTTTTGGCCCATCTGCCCAAAACAACCGCCTTTTCCTATCTGAAGATGCTGGCCATCTCCCGCATCTATCTTGACAACATCGATAATATCCAGGCCTCCTGGGTGACCCAGGGGCCGAAGATCGCTCAGATTTCTCTGTTCTTCGGGGCCAATGATTTCGGCAGCACCATGATCGAGGAAAACGTGGTGGCCGCCGCCGGGGTCAGCTTCAGGCTGTCTGAGGATGAGATTCGCCGCATTGTCCGCGAGGCCGGATTTTCACCCAGGCAGCGCACCATGGATTATACGCTGGTTGCGGGGTAAGCGGAATCATGCTGCGTGTGCACAGAGCGCCGGTGGTACTGCCGATCAGCGCCCCGCCCATCAGCGATGGGGCCGTGGTCACCGAAGGCGGCGCCATTGTCGAGGTCGGTTCCTATGCCCAGCTCCGGGGCAGGGGACTGGTGAAGGACCATGAGGGGGCTATCCTGCTTCCTGCCCTGATCAACTGTCATGCCCATTTGGAGCTTTCCCACCTGGCCGTGCTCGGCCAACGGCAGCCCCGAGAGGGCGGAATGACCGGCTGGATCGGCGAACTGCTGGCGGCCCGGCAGCATTCGGCTGATGACGGCGCCACTGCTGCGCGTATTGCCCTGGATGTGTTGTATGAGCAGGGGGTGGCCCGGGTTGCCGATATCGGCAATCTGCCGGATAGCGTAAAAATCGGCGAGGGGCACCCGGTGCAGGTCCATTTTTTTCTGGAGATGCTCGGCTTTGCCCAGCACTCTGCGGTCAGTGCCCTGGCCAGGATGCAGGAGAGTAAGGGTGACTGCACCAGCCACGCCCCCTATTCCAACCATGCCCGTCTGCTGGTTGCGGCAAAACAGCGGGCAAACAGCAGAAACCAGATATTTTCCATCCATGTGGCGGAATCCCGGGCGGAAATCGATTTTCTGCTGGACGGTACCGGGCCGCTGCGTTCCTTTATCGAGGAACGGGGCTTCTGGGATGATTCCTTTGTCCCGCCAGGCTGCGGGGCTGTCACCTATCTTGACCGGTTGCACGTGATCGATGCTAAGACCCTTTGCGTACATTGTGTCCATGTCACGGACGATGAAATCGACCTGCTTGCCGCAAGAGGCGCCAAGGTGTGTCTGTGCCCGGGCAGCAACAGGTGTCTGGGGGTGGGCAAGGCGCCGGTGGAAAAAATGGTACGGGCAGGCTTAATGCTTGGCCTGGGCACGGACAGTCTGGCCAGCAATCCGCAATTTTCCATTTGGGAGGAGATGCGCCTGCTGCGCGAGGACCATCCCCAGCTTGCCCCGGCCACGGTGCTTACCATGGCGACCTTGGGAGGTGCGCAATGTCTTGCCGTGCATGATACCGGACAGCTTGCCCCGGCCATGAGGGCGGATATCATCGCCGTTGATGCCCAGGGAGTAACAGCAGGCAATGCTGATGATTTTCTGACAAGTGCGGGGAAAACCCTGCAGGTCCGCTGGGTCGAGGAGGCCAGGTAGGATGAAAGCACGTATCGGGATGGTCAATTTTATCAACACGGCGCCGCTCTATGTGATCTGGCAGCAAAAGGTCACCCGGCCTGACTGGCTGATCACCGAAGGCGCACCCACCACCCTGAACAGGATGCTCTGCAATAATGAGCTTGACCTGGGTTTTGTCTCCTCCCATGAATATGCTGCCCATCCCCATCTGTATCGCATTCTGGAGGATATTTCCATCAGCTCCTCCGGGCCGGTGGGCAGCGTCTTTCTCTTTTCCCGGCTCGCCCCGGAAGAACTGGCGGGCAGAAAGGTGCGGCTCAGCACCCAGTCGCAGACCTCGGTGGCCCTGGTGAAGATCATCCTGGAGGAGTTTTACCGGGTCCGGCCCATTTATCACACCGGCAACAATCTGGAAGGTGACGAGGTGAGCGGGGTGCTGGCCATCGGCGATGAGGCCCTGCGGTTGAAAACCAACGGGGATTATCCCTTCTGTCTTGATCTGGGTGAGACCTGGCAGCAGCACACCGGGCTGCCCTTTGTCTTTGCCGTCTGGGCGGTGCGTGAAGATTTTCTTGCCCGGCAGCCCGGCTGCGTCAGCGAAATCCGGGCTGAGCTGCTCTCCTGCATCCGCGAAGGCAAGGAAAACCTGCAGGCGGTCTGCACCCAGGTGGCGCCGAGAATTCCCATGACCGTTGATTCATGTTATAAGTATCTCCTCGGTATTGAATATGATCTCACCCCGCAGAAGATGCAGGCGCTGACGCTTTTTTTTGATTTCCTGATCAAACGCGGCGAGGCGCAGGCAGCAGCCCTGCCGGTAAAGGTGTGTAGATGACTGGTTTGACTGGTCAATCTGGTCTAAACTGGTTTGGCAAACTAGACAAATCCGACTAACTGCGTTCCTTTATTTTAATTTGTTAAATTCGTTAATCTTAGATTATGCAAATTGTATTAATAATCTTAACAGTTTTTATTGCCATACTTGGGTGGCTAAAAACTGATACAACAACAAAGAAATTTAAAGTTATTGCCATATTTGTTCTATTGATAATTGGTGTTATTCAGTTTCTTCTGAATCGAAAAGTTCATGAAGAGAAAGCTTCGAAAACATATTCTGGAACACTTAAAACACAGGATAGAGGATTCTACCTTAACCCAAAAATAAAACGTCTTGAGCTTGGCTGGACACTAGAAAAAAGAGGGATGGGATTCCTATTTAAGAACCAGATTACAGATATATTTACAGTTGCTGACAATCCAAAAGTGCCATATCTAAGATTTTTTCGTGACTTATCTGTTGATATTAATGAAAAGACAAATAACTTATTGGTTTCAATGATATTAAGAGATCGTTCTGGTTCATTGATAGCCAATTTAGTAAATAACGAATGGAAAGTTGCTCCACCCCCCAAGACATTCGATCGGAATTATAATGATAATACTCTTGAAATCATAAGCGAAAAGGGTGAAGTAATCCTTCAAGTACGAATTTTAGGTGATGCCGTTCAATTGAACGGCATATTTTATAGTGCAGATGGATTCGGAGTAGAAATTTTCCCCGCGCCCCCACAAGCAAAAGAAAAAGGGGCTGTTGCTGGAATGCATATACTTGGGCCTGATACACCATTGGACAACATATTGGAACCAATCTTTATGTATCCAAGTGAAAATCACATAGGTGAACTTCGAGTAAGAAGTAATAAGTGATCATGTGGTATACGGTTCTTGAAACGAAATTGCGTAAAGAAGTGAAAAGGAATCCATACCTGCTTATCAGCTAAGTCGGACACAAGACTAATCAGACCAATAAGACCAGTAGGACTAAAAACCATGCAAACTCCGGATGAAAAGAAAACATTCGTCAAAGAGAAGTTTTCTTCCATCAGTCATAAATATGATTTTCTGAATTCACTGCTCAGCTTCCAGATCGACCGTTACTGGCGCTGGGTCACCACCCGCGAGCTGAAGATGTTTCCCGACGGGGCAGTGCTCGATCTCTGTGCCGGAACCCTGCCCCTTTCCCTGGAGCTGGCAAGGCAGGCGCCTGCCCGGCAGGTGTTTGCCATTGATTTCTGTGAAGACATGCTGCGGGCGGGGATCAAAACCCTTCCCTCGGACAACCGGCGGCAGCGCATCTTCCCGGTCTGCGGGGACGGGGAAAAGATCCCGGCCCGCGATGCAAGCTTCTGGGGGATAACCGTTGCCTTTGGCGTGCGCAATCTCGGCCGCACCCAGGACGGTTTGAACGAGATGCACCGGGTGCTCAAACCAGGCGGCAAGCTGCTCATCCTGGAGTTTTCCCGCCCCCGGAATGTCATTGTCAAACCGGTTTACAGCTTTTATTTGAACACGGTGCTGCCGAAGGTTGCCGGGGTGGTCTCCGGCGACAAGGAGGCGTATGAGTATCTGGCCAGTTCCATTGCCGCTTTTTATGAACCGGAGGAGCTGCTGGGCATGATGAAAAAGGCCGGGTTTGCCGAGGTATCCCGCCGGCCCCTTACCTTTGGAATTGTTTCCGTATACATAGGCGTCAAATGAAAAAGATTATCCTGGCAATAACCGGGGCCAGCGGCTCTCTCTATGCTGTGGAGTTTCTGCGGCTGATCAGTGAACTTGATGTGGAGGTGCACGGCATCATCTCCGGGGCCGGGAAGAAGGTTCTCGGACTCGAGGAGCAACTCGCCCCCCATGACCTGATCGCCGTGGGCAAATGGTATGCGATTGACAATCTAGCCGCGCCCATGGCCAGTGGTTCGGCCCGCTATGATGCCATGGTGGTGCTGCCCTGCACCATGGGGACGCTGGCGGCCATAGCAAACGGCCTGTCGATCAATCTGATCCACCGGGCCGCCGACGTGATGCTGAAAGAAAGAAAACCCCTGGTGCTCGCCGTGCGCGAGACGCCGTTTAACCGCAACCATCTGCAGAATATGCTTGCCGCCTCGGATGCCGGGGCGATCATCTGTCCTGCCATGCCGGCCTTTTATCATCTGCCGGAAAATCTGCGGGACATGGCCCGTCATTTTGCCGGGCGAGTGGCCGCCCAGATCGGATTGCAGGTTCCGGGATTCAAGGAGTGGAGTGGTATTGATGTTTAAAAAGATTGCCATACTGCTGGAAATGATCAAATTCGAGCATACGGTCTTTGCTCTGCCCTTTGCCCTGATGGGGGCCTTCCTGGCCCAGGGCGGGGTGCCCCGGGCCATTGTTTTTTTCTGGGTGGTGATGGCCATGGTTGGAGCCCGGACCTGCGCCATGGGTTTTAACCGCATTGCCGATGCCCGTTTTGACCGGGATAATCCCCGCACCGCGGACCGGGCCATCCCGGCCGGTTCGGTGCAGATGTGGGAGGCCTGGGCCATGGTGATCCTGGCCGGGCTGCTCTTTTTTTTCGCCTGTTATCAGCTTAATCCGCTCACCTTTAAACTCTCGCCCCTGGCCCTGAGCCTCACCCTTTTTTATTCCGTGACCAAGCGTTTTACCTGGCTCTGCCATGTGGTGCTCGGCATTGCCCTGGCCTTTTCACCGCTGGGCGGCTTTGTGGCGGTAAAGGGCACCCTTGTCGGCTTTCCATGGGCTCTTTCCCTGGGAGTACTTTTCTGGGTGACCGGCTTTGATACAATCTATGCCTGCATGGATGCGGATTTTGACCGGAAGGTCGGGCTTTTTTCCCTGCCGGCCCGGTTCGGGCGTGAGCGGGCATTTCGCATGGCGGTACTTTTTCATGTGGTGGCCTTTGCCCTTTTCGTGGCAACAGGGATAAGCTGCCGACTCAATTATTTCTATTATATCGGCATCGTGTTGACTGCCTGCGCCCTTTTTTACCAGCACATCATTGTCAATCCCAAAAATCTTTCCCGCATCAACATGTCTTTTTTCACTATGAACGGGCTGATCAGCCTGACCCTGTTTGTCGTTACCTGGCTGTCGTTGGTAACAGGTTGACAAAATTTTCAAGAAAGCCATAAATATAAGTATCAATACAATGCCGTTAACTTAAGAAAAACTGACTACACTCGTCGTCACCCCGGCGAAGGCCGGGGTCCAGAATTGTCGTAACTACCTGGATTCCGGCCTTCGCCGGAATGACGAACCTGGGCTCAGGCAACCGGCGAAAAGGCTTAAGTTAATGACATTGCCTGTGAACTTACAATATCGTTAACCCGGAAAGTCCGAACAGTTTTCTCTACTTCATATTTTATCTTACGGAGGGATTTATGACTGCGGCAGCACCTTTTTCGTATACAGCGGAACAGCTCTTTGACTGGATAGCCGGCAAACCCGATTTTGTCCTTCTTGACGTGCGTAATGAAAAGGAATTTGCCAACTGGTATGTGGAGGGGCCGTCATTTTTTCCCTACATCAATGTCCCGTATTTCAACTTCATGGAGGATCTGCAGGAAAGTATCAACATGATCCCGGCCGGTGAGAAGATACGGATTGTCTGCGCCAAGGAGGGTTCGGCAAAATATGTGGCGGAACAGTTGACAGCCAATGGTTTTGACGATGTCGGCTATCTGCAGGGCGGCATTGTCTCCTGGGGCAATGTCCTTGCCGCCCGCCTGGTAACTCCTGCCAGTAGTCATTACAGCCTTTATCAGGTGATTCGTCCGGGCAAGGCTTCCTGCAGCTATCTGCTCATCAGCGGTTCAGAGGCCATGGTTTTTGATCCCTCACGCAATGTGGATTTTTATATCCGCCTTGCGGCGGAAAAGGGCGCGCAGATCGTCAAAACCTGTGAAACCCATCGCCAGGCTGATTACATCTCCGGGTCCATCCGCATGGCGGAAAAGACCTGTGCCGTAATTATGGTCAAAAAAGAGGATTTTCTTGGCGCGGATTTCGTTTTCAATCAGGTTGAGGATGGCCAGATCCTTTCCTTTACCAATGGCGGACCGCAAATCAAGGTGATCCATACCCCCGGACATACCATGGGCAGCACCTCCTACCTGATTGACGGGAAATACCTATTGAGCGGGGATACGGTTTTCATCAACACCGCGGGCCGTCCCGATCTGGGGGGCAAGAGCGAGGAGTGGTCCCGTTTTCTCTATCTGACCTTGACGCTGAAAATCCGCAATCTCAGTGATGAAACCCTGATTCTCCCCGGGCATTATACTGCCTGGGATGAGGTGAACTCGGACGGGATTTTCATGGATACTCTCGGGGATCTCCGTAAGAAAAATATTGCCTTTCATCTGTCCACGGAGCATAAATTTGCCGAATTCATCAAAGCAAATCTGCGGCCGCAGCCGGCGGTTTATGCCCAGATTCGTCGCGTCAACGGCGGCTGGCTCAAGGTAGCGGATGAAGAGGCCGATGTCATGGATCTCGGCAAGAATGAATGCGGCGCCAGCAATTATGGCAAGGTTGGTGTCAGTGCCGAGAAAAACAGGGCGAGTGATTGACGGGTAGCCCTGGGAAAGGGACGCTGCTGTGTGGCTTGCTGTTGTCAGATACCGCTCTATTTCCGGCTTCTGCGTTCTTCGCTCTTTTCTTCCAGTTTATCGAGTCTGTTCTGTAGCTCCTCGCTGAGCTTCACCTTGCCCTCAAGCACGCAGCCGCGCCGACCCGGAATGCACTCTGTTTTTAATTTGGCGCAGGTATCCGTGTCAAATTCGTAGTTTTTGCATGAAAATGTCATCTTTGTTTATCACCGTCGGGGTGCAAATTTATCAGGAAGCATCCAGCACCTTGCGGATCAGTCCGGCTATGGTGCTGTTGTTTAAGGGCTTCATGGCAAACTCCCTGATGCCCTGAGACTTTGCCTTTTATTCATCTGCCAGCGCACTATAACCCGTACATAATATAATTGGAATATCGTGGCGAATCTGCAACATCCTTCTCGCCATATCAAAACCTTTTATGCCGGGCATGGTCTGGTCTGCGATGACTAGGTCAAAATCATCCGGCCGGTTTTGGAAAGCCCCCAGGGCCTCAAAATTTTTTGTTTTGACTGTCACCAGGTATCCCAGCCTTTCAAGCATCTTCTCACCTAATTCAGCCAGCAGCTCTATGTTGACCAGGATTATCCGCCCTTGTCGGCGTTACTTCCAGAAAGTATTTATGGATTTTGAGCAGACAGACGCAGATAGATCCCTTGCTTCTCGCCGAGTTGCTGGAAAAAGTGCTCGGTTTAGGGTATGACCCGAACCGTCTTAATCTGGCAAAATAACAGCCTGAGGGAAATTTGATGAACTCGACAAAAGCTCTTTTTTCACCACAGAGCACACAGGGATCACAGAGAAATATTTTCTATTGCAAGCAATCAGCGCTATGGGCTCTGTGCTCTCTGTGGTGAAATCTCAGTTTTCAAGCCCGTAGTAAGCCGTGATGGGTATAGATGTCAGTGATCGCCTCCGATGCGAGAAAATCAAGAAATACAGCCCCCCAGCCGCCGCCATCGCCAATCAGCCCCGCATGGGACAGGCTGATGACATTTTCAGGATACGGCTGCGGCTGATCAATGGTGCCTCCCAGGGGGATCATGGCAAATAACTCTGGGAAGATGCGGGTGTAACGCAGGGCCAGATGATAATACACCACGCTAACGTCGGCCCGGCCATCGATGATGGCCTGGGGCGCCTCCCTGTGGTGAATTTGTTCACCATAGCAGATCTTGGTGCTTGGCGGATCATCTGTCAGAAAAGAGAGCGTGACCTTTTCCCGGGCCGCCACGTCGGCAAGGGTGCGAACATACCCTTGGTAGCTTACGGTTTCCGTTGTCGGATTGGAGAGAAACAGCCGGACGTCTTCCCGATTGAGATCAGCAACCCCTGAGATGTTTTTCGGGTTGCCTTTTTTTACCAGCAGCACACTGCCCTGATTACGCATGAACGGCATATGCCGCTGCATGTATTTTTCTCGGACCAGGTTGTCCAGTACGGCAGGGGGGCTGATGAAAACATGGGGTTTGACTGACAGGATGAGATTACCGATCTGCAGACTGCCATGCCTGAGCAGTTGCAGGACAGGGCCGGGCGGGGTGGTTACGTAAAAGATCTGCTGCACCTCCGGCTGCTCTTTTTGGAAGAGTGCCATGGCCTCCTGGAGTGCCATATGGTGATTGCCGTCGGAAAAAACCACCAGGTTGGCCTTTGCCGGATCGCCATGCAGATCCAGACAGAGATTTGACCCCGGATGCTGCCATCTGGGTATCTGGCCATTGGCAGCCACTGTTTCCTCAGGCCAGGTCAGCATTGCAGAACTCCTTGCACGACAGCTAAAAAAGTGGGGACTGGATTGCCTTGCCGTTTATGCGGAGGTTTGCAGCCAGTTGCAGGCGTCCTCCTCATTTTTAAATACCTGCAGGCCCTTATAGTAACCGACTGATAGTCCCTCCCACATGCGGCTGGTGGCAAAGTTCAGGTTCGTATCCGCCACAATGGCCAAGCGGCCATGGGTTTGCCCCTCTTTATCCTGGGTTTCAAGCCAGGCACGAAACTTGATAAAATCATCGTAGGAGAGTTCCAGCAGGGCATCCCTGGTATCGCAGATTCCGTCGTATCCTTTTTTGAATTCAGGGTGTTGAAATAAATCGGTCATAATAGCGATAAGGGTATCATAGTTTACCGTGCCGATAAAACGCAAGGAAACGATGTTCCCGTTGTGATCAAAACTAACTTCAAAACTCATGCAGCTCTCCGAATTTCCAATAGGAAGCAGTCGGGTCAACTTTGAATGGACGAATGGGGAAAAGTACACCTTACTATTGCATGGATTTGCTTGAGATGCAATAGACGGATGGAGAATGTTTGTTAAAAAGCAGGGGAACTAAGCTGTCTGATCAATGCGCAGGACCTTTGCGCCCCGAATCTTCCGTGCCTTGAGTTCGGCCAAGGCCTTATTGGCCTCCTCCAGCGTGAACTCCTGGATCTCCGGTTTGAGGGGAATTTCTGCGGCAAGCCGTAGACACTCGCTGATGTCCGCCCGGCTGACATTGGCCACGCTCTTGATTTCCTTTTCCAGCCACAGATGCCTGGAATAATCGAGTTCAAGCAGGCAGTTTTTGTCCCGCTCCTCCTTGCGGATGGCATTGATGACCAGTCGGCCTGCCGGTTTGAGATTGCCCAGTGCGGCGACCACCGGTTTCCAGGCCGGGGTGGTATCGATGATGGCGTCTAGTTTTTGCGGCGGCGGCTCATCAGTGTCCCCGGCCCAAACTGCACCCAGGTGCCGAGCAAATTCCCTTTCCGATTCGCTTCGGGCAAAGACGAAACATGGGGAGAAGGGGAAACGGTGTCTGGCCATCTGCAGTACCAGATGGGCTGAGGCGCCGAAGCCGGTGAGGCCGAGGCTCTGGCCATCCGAAAGGCCGGTAAGCCGCAGGGAGCGGTAGCCGATGGCCCCGGCGCAGAGAAGCGGGGCCGCCTCCACATCGGAAAAAACATTCGGCACGGCGTGGGCGGAACTCTCCGGCACGGCCATGAACTGGGCATAGCCACCGTTAACGTCCCGGCCGGTTGCTGCAAACTGCGCACAAAGATTGTCGTTGCCGGATTGGCAGAAGGCACAGCTGCCGCAGGAGGAGTAAATCCAGCCGATGCCTACCCGGTCACCGGTCTTGAACAGGGTGGTATGTCTGCCAGTCCGCTCCACCCGGCCCACGATCTGGTGGCCCGGGATGACGGGAAGGACAGGGGGCGGGGTTCTGCCCTCAATCTCGTCGAGTTCGGTGTGGCAGACGCCGCAGGCCGTAACTCGCACCAGCAGTTCATGGTCAGCCGGCTCGGGCACGGGCAGCTCGGCAGGTTCCAGCCGGGCTTCACCTTCCTGCAGGGGGCCGATTCTCTTCAGTACCATTGCTTTCATGTTGCGGCCCTCTCATATGCAAAGGTGCGCTGCTGGGTCTGGTCGATCAGTCCGTTGCTTTTGAATCCAGTCTTGTGAAAAGTCTGGTCTGGGTGAAGATGCCGACGGATACCAGCAAAACGAAAATCACGGAGGTCATCAGCTGCCCTGTGCCAAGCGCCTTGACAATCGCCCCGGCGCCGATGAGGCAGGACAGGATAATTAGGGCCGGGTCCAGGATCCAGGCCGACAGAACCGCGCCGACCAGACCTCCTGCCAGCAGAAAAATCAGGATGGCCTCGGAGGATATGAACGGCTGAACCAGAAGCAAAGTCAGGAAGGTGCCGGCATAGAACCCGGCCAGGGCAAAGGCGACGCGTTGGGCGAAAATCGCCACAATGGCGCCGAAGCAGCCTGTACAGAGCCCGATCAGCACCAGTACCCACTCGGGTTTATCGGCCAGGAACATGGCGGCAAATTCCAGGCCGACAATAAATCCCGCCACCGCGACAAAAAGCCAGAAAAGTTTCCGGCCGAACAGCAGAAGAATGATCCCTAAACTGATATTAAATATTTCCATTATACATCACAGTTAACTTTAAATTAATAGATTGGGCCCCTGCAGAGCCACCCGTGTGGTTTCTGCTGCGGGTCCTCATATCTGAGATTATCATCTCATGTGCTGCTGTTTTAAAAAATATATCTCCGTTCTTTTTCCCCGGACGGGCGCTGCGGGAACTGCCGCATGATGGCTTGGCGCGAAAAACGGGTCAGGCCGGCATTGGTTGCCGGCCGTGGTGTTCGGGCTGTCATGATCGGGAACGGGTAGGGCGGTCGCTTTCCGGTCTATCGCATGTCACGGATCCGCACCTCAATGTCCTTGTCGTTCTTGAGCAGGTCAACAAGTTTTGCGGGGTCGGTTTCGCCGTAATGATAGGGGTAGAGAATTTTCGGACGGAATGCCTTTGCCGCATCCGCCACCATCTCAGGCGTCATGGTGTAAGGCAGGTTCATGGGCAGGAAGGCCACGTCGATATCCCGCAGTGCCTTCATCTCCGGGGTGTTTTCCGTGTCCCCGGCAACAAAGATCCGTTTGTCGCCAAAGGTGAGGATATAGCCGTTGCCCACATCTCGGGGATGAAAGGGCTGGTTGTTGTCTCGCATGTGGATAAGATTGTAGGCGGGTACGGCCTCGATCTTTATCCCCTGCACGGTTTTTACCTCGCGGTTGTGCATGATGATGCCGCCCTTGAGCTGTTTGGCGCAGGTTTCCGTCAGCACCACATTGGTATGTGGTGTGCGCACGCTGTTTAGGGCCGGCAGGTCAAGATGGTCGTAATGGTCGTGGGTGATCAGGATGATATCCGCCTTGGGCTGGATGGTATAGTCGGCCACCTTGGTGAAGGGGTCGACCTGGATGATCTTGCCGGCAAAGTCGAACATCAGGCTGCCGTGGCCGATAAAGGTGATGGTCACATCCCCGGCAGAGGTTTTGATGGTATCCGCGGCAAATTGTGTCCGGGCAGCGGCGGCAAACGGGCAGGTCAGGATGAGAAGCATTATCAAGGCAATTATTCTATTCATGATCAGAGCTCCTTGGTGGGCGGATTGAAAAAAGAATTCTCTGTTGCCTGATGGATGGGCAATGCACGGCAGTTGCCGCACAAAAAAAAGCCATTGGATTGCATATCTCTTTTTTTGATTTCATGGTTATGACCTTGCACTAATTTAGCAGAACCGGCCTGAATGGGCAAGCCGGTAATGTGGCCATTTTGTGGTTAGGAACTTTTTGACAAACAGGGGGCAATATTTACTTCAGGGGAAACGGATTGTCAACAAGGGAAAATCCGCTATTGTTGCGAAGTAGTGATGCGTGCGATGGCACAATTTGTCGAGCAGGGCTTTGTCGTGGCTGATGACCAGCAGGCCCAGCTTTCTTTTTTCGGCAATATGCAGAACTTTTTGCCAGATATGCGCTTGGGAGAGGGGGTCGAGCATGGAGGTCATTTCATCGCAGAGCAGGTAGCGGGTGTGAGCTGTGAGTGCGCGCACCAGGCAGATGCGTTGCAGTTCCCCGCCGGAAAGCTCGTGGGGGTAGCGGGTGAGCCAGGCGGGTTCAATGCCGAGATCCTGAAGCAGCGCAGCATCCGGTTGACCGGCCTCGGCCAGAATATCACCCGCCTTCCAGCGCGGGTTGACAGCCAGCTCAGGATGCTGAAAAAGCAGCTGCACCGGGCAGTAGCCGGATTTGGGCAGGGGGCGGCCATCCACCAGCACGCTGCCGTGAACAGCAGTGAGATAGCCGGCCAGGATTTTTGCCAGGGTGGATTTGCCCCTGCCGCTTGGGCCGGGCAGTCCGACAATCTCACCCGGAGCAATGCGCAGATCAAGATTCTGAAAAAGCCACTGCTGCTGTCGGCCGTAGCGGAAGGAAAGCCTATTTGCTTCAAGCATGATGGCACCTCACCATGCCCTGTCCCGCGTTGCGCAGTTTGGGGGCGCGTTCGGCGCAGAGTGAGTCCTGTCGGGCGCAGCAGAGACGGAAAGGGCAGCCGGGGCTGCCGGGCGGGGTCAGCGCCGGTTGTTGGCGCGCTAACAGAAAGGCGTTGGTGGGCAGGGCATTCCACAGTGCCCTGGTGTAAGGATGGCGGAGCCTGCCGCCTTCGCGGAAATTGTCGGCCGCAGCAACTTCCAGCGTGGTGCCGGCCCAAAACACCGTCACCTTGTCCGCCACCTGCAGCGCAGCCTCGATGTCATGGGTGATGAGCAGCACGCCTTTGCCGCTATCCGCCAATTCCCGCAGGTGGGCAAGGGTTTCCTTGGCTGTGGGGACATCGAGCCCGTTGACCGGCTCGTCGGCCACGATGAGATCAGCCTTGCCTATGGTGGCGGTGGCGGTGAGCACCCTGCGGGCCATGCCGCCTGAAAGCTGATGGGGAAAGAGCTTGGCCACGTCGTCTTTGAGCCCGTAGCGGGCAAAGGCCTGGTGCACGGCCAGCCCCACCTTTTTTTTGCTGACCCCGCTGAGACGGGCGGCCCGGGCCACCTGCGCCCCCACCCGCAGCAGGGGATTGAGCGAGGTTATCGATTGGGGGATCAGGGCGATTTCCCTGCCCCGCAGCTCTGCCAATCTTTGTTCTGTCAGCGGCCTGCCTTTGAAAAAGAGACTGCCGGTCAGCAATGCATGTCGCGGCAGAATACCCAGCAGGGCATGGGCCAGCAGGCTTTTGCCGGCCCCAGACTGGCCGATCACCGCCATGATCTGACCGGCGGAGACCTGCAGATACAGGTCCTCAATGGCGCGGACCTCCCTTTTTTTGAGGCCGAAGCTGTAATGGGAAAAGCTGATGGAAAGATCATATACGGAGAGCATGATGTCAGCCTATTCGCGCAGGGTTTTCGGGTCAAGCAGAGCCCGGACGTTGTTGCCCAGCACGTCAAAGGCAAGCACCGAGACGATGAGAATAAACCCGGGCGCCACGGCAAGCCACCACAGGCCCATGGAGAGATAGCGCATGGATTCGGCCAGCAGCACGCCGATGGCCGGCATATGTGGCGGCATGCCGAATCCGAGGAAGGTCAGTCCGGCGGCGTGCAGGATGGCATGGGGGAAGAGCAGCAGCAGCCCCACCAGAAACTGCGGCGCCACATGGGGCAGCAGATGGCGGCGGGCGATCCAGTATGGTCCCTTGCCGAGCTGGGGGGCCAGTTTGACGTAGTCGGCGGAGCGGAGCTGCAGCACCTCGGCGCGGATGATGCGGGTCAACGCAGGCCAGTGGGAGGCGGCCACGGCGATGATGACCCCTTTGGCTCCGCCGCCGCAGGCAAAGGAGAGGAGAATGAGCAAGACCAGGTGCGGGGTGGCCATGGCCGCATCCGCCAGCCAGGTCACCAGTCGGTCCACGGTGCGGCCGAGCAGGGCGGCCGCCAGCCCGAGTAACAGGGCAATGCATGCCGAGCAGGTGGCAGCGGTGAGCCCGACGCCCAGGCTGATGCGGATACCCTTAAGCGTCCGGGCCAGCATGTCCCTGCCCAGCCAGTCGGTGCCGAAGGGCCGCTCCCAGCTTGGCGGCAGCTTGCGCAGTTTGAGCGCGGTCACCTGGCCTTGGTCGCCATAGAGCCAGGCGGCGATAAAGATCACGGCGAAGAAGACAAGGCATATACCGATGGCCGCCAGGGTACGGGTTCTGCGGTCCCACTGCGATGGAAAAAAAAGCCTGGCGGTCATGCTGTCCCTCCCTGTCCTTCCCGCATGCGCGGGTCCACCACCTGATAGAGAAGGTCTGCCAGGGTGTTGCCGGTGAAGACAAAGACCGTGCTGAACAGGACGATGCCCAAGAGCAGGGGCACGTCGCCCCGGATGCCGGCCTCCACCGTGGCCCGCCCCAGGCCGGGATAGGAGAAAACCTGCTCGGCCAGCACCGCCCCGCCGAAAAGCTCCCCCAGGGAGGCAAACTGCAGGGTAAGGGCGGGAAGCGCCACGTTGCGCAGCACCTGCCGGCAGACGATGCCGACGGTGGATTCCCCCTGGGCCCGGGCAAAGATGGCGTAGTCGCTGTGCATGGCTTCCACGGTCTTCTGTCGGGTATGCAGGGTGATCTGCGCCACCCCGATCAGTGACAGGGTGACGGCTGGCAGCAGCAGATGGTGCAGCCGCTGGCCGAGGGTCGCCTGTTCAATGCTCAGGCCAGGGGGCCAGGCGCTGCATACCGGTGTCCAGCCTAAGTAAACGGAGAAGATCATCAGCAGCATCATGCCCACCCAGAAGGTGGGGGTGGCGGCCATGGTATAGGCATAGAGCCTGATCAGCCGGTCCGCCGGACTGTCCTCACGAGCCCCGGCGATGAGTCCCAGCACAAAGCCCAGCAGGCCGGAAAAACTCCAGGCCAGGGCCATGAGCCATAACGAGGTGACAAAGCGCTTAGCGATGACGGATGTGACCGGTTCGTTGAAAATGGTGGAGACGCCCAAGTCCCCCCTGGCAAGTTGCGCGGCCCATCTAGCGAAGCGCGTGAGCGGCGGCCGGTCCAGGCCCCAGCGGGCGATGATCACCTGCCGCTGCTCAGGGGAAATCTTCATGATGGCCGCCCCCACGTAAGCATCCACCGGGTCAATGGGCGAGTGGCTCACCAGGACAAAGGACAGGGTCGCCACCCCGGCAACCAGCAGCACAAGCCGCATGGTCTTGGCGAGGAGAAATTTCGTCAGATTCAGGTGCATGTCATTCACAGGTCCACTGCCACTCATTAATATTGGCGGTGATGGGCCAGCCGTGGCCATGGGGTTCCATCTGCGATCTGCCCACATCCAGGCACTGGTTGATATAGTAAGTGTGGTCAAGGTTGACCAGCCAGGCCCAGGGGGCATCGCCGGCCACGGCAAATCCCGTCTGCCCGTCCCACTGGGCCTTCTGCCACAGCGGGATGGCGTCGGCAAAGGAGGAGGCCGCCCTGGCCTGGTCAAGATAGCCATCCACCACCCCATTGGTGTAAAAACCGCCGTTCCAGTAGGACGGCTCTGGCCCCGGACTGTGAAAGAGCTTGTACATCTCCAGCGGGCTGTGGCCGCCGAAACCAAAGACCACCACAGTGCTGTGCACCAGTTCATTTTTTATGCGATCCCAGTTCTCGCCCCTGGGCATGGCCCTGATGCCCACCGGTCGCAGCATGTCGGCCACAGCCAAGGCCAGCCCCTGGCGCAGACTGTCCGTGGCATTATAGACAATGGTAAATTCAGCCTTGATGCCGTCTTTTTCCCGCACACCGTCTCCATCGACGTCCAACCAGCCGGCCTGGGTAAGAATGATCCCTGCCTTTTCCGCATCGTTGTCCTTAAAGCGGATTGCCTGGTTGTCCCAGGGCAGATCATCCACCGGCCCGAAAGCCGGGCGGCCGAAGCCGTTGAGCACCCCGTCAACCAGGGCCTGTCGGTTGATGGCGAAGTTGACTGCCCGGCGGATGGCCACATCGGCGGTGACGTCGTTGCCCACGACCAGACCGTGGGGCGTTTTATCACCGGTATCCGGTACGCAGGGAAACATCAGCCCTCGGTTGTCCACGCTTTTCACCACATGCAGCTTCATGCCGGGGATCTCCCGGGTGGCCAGACTTGAGGGGACTGACAGCACATCGATCTTTCCGGCCCGGGCCGCCGCCAAGGCCGCGTCCTCGCCGGCAAAGAGAAAGATGAGTCTTTTGATGGCCGGTTGCACCCCGTAGTAATAGGGGTTTGCTTCGACTACCATTTGCTGTCCCTCATCCCAGCGCACCAGTTTGTAGGGCCCGGAGCCGACGGGCCTGCGGCCGTAGCCCGGCCCGTGCAGTCTTTCCGGCACGATGCCCAGGGTGATGAGATAGTGGATAAAGGTGATGTCCGGCTGTTTGAGGCGAAGCTGCACCGTGATGTCATTAAGCGCCTCAGCTTTTTCAAGATTGGCCAGGTCGAGCACGCCCCCGGCCACGGCCGCCGTATTGAAGGTATAGGCCACATCCCGTGCGGTAAGCGGCGAGCCGTCGGCAAAGACCACATCCGGGCGGATGGTGACAGTCCAGGTCAGCCGGTCAGTTGCCAGGTGCCATGTGGCGGCAAGGTCGGGCACGATATTGAGATCCGCATCGCGCCTGAGCAGAGTGCTGTGAAACAGAGGGTTGCCGTAGCTGCCCCAGCCCAGGGTGGGATCATAGCCCTCCGGGTTTTCGCCGCCCACCGCCAGGGTGAGCGACGCAGGAAGAGGGTGGGATTCCTGCTGCTGCCTGCCGCAGCCGGCGGCAAGCAGCAGGACACAGAGACCCATGCAGATTGTCAAGCGGATGGTCTGCATAGGGCGCCTACACATCCAGGGTCAGCCGCAGCCAGAAGGTGCGGGGCGGGCTCACGGCATAGTTGTTGGTGCCGTAGCCGCTCCACACCGCCTGGCTGTAATGCTCGTCGAAAAGGTTGTCGATATCAAAGGCAATACCCCACTTGCCACCGGTGGGGGTCTGTGCGTCATAGCCGATGGAGAAATCCGTCACGTCATAGCCGGAATAGGTGTAAAGGTTGGCGCTGTCGATATAAAAGCGATCCACATGCCGCCATTTGATGCGGGTGTTGAGCCCTGATGGGTCCTTGTAGCGCAGGCCGAGGTTTGAGGTGTAATCCGGCACCCCGGTCACCTCGTTGCCCACCAGGGTCGGATCGGCGTTTTTCGTGATTTCCGAATCAATAATGGTCAGATCGCCGAAGAGCTCCAGGCCCTGCCAGCCGGGCCGCACCACCACGGACAGCTCCAGACCGTCCCGCCGGGTTTCCCCGAGATCGACATAGATGCCCGAGCCGGCCGGATACTCCTGGATCTCGTTTTCCGTGTCAATACGGAAAACGGCCAGATCGCAGGACAGTATGTCAGCCGGCTCGTAGGTCAGTCCCGCCTCGTACTGATGGATGGTCTCGGCAGTGTCGCCGGTGGCGGAATTGTACTTCTCCGGGCCGGTGGGCAGGGCAAAGCCCTGGGTGTAGCTTGCCCGCAGATCGAGGCTGTCAAGGACCCGGCTATGCACGCCCACCTTGGGACTCAGTTCGTTATAGTCGTTCATGGAGCTGTCAAAGGGGGTGGCGCCCGGGTCCCGGTTTTCATAATCGCCGGAAAATGAGTCGTAGCGCAAACCGAGCCAGGGCGCAAACAGTCGGTGCAGGGAATAATCCACCTCGCCGAACAGGGAAAGCGTCTTGATGACGAAGTTGCGGTCCTCGATCTGGGCCGTGCGCACCCTGTTGCTGGTGTTATAGCGTTCCCAATCGGTGTCCTCGTGCAGATACTCGATACCGGCCACGCCGCTCAGCTTGCGGCTATACATTTCCCCTTCGTAGTTGTAGCTCGTGCCAACTCCATACACATTGCGGTCATAGTAACGCTCGGTCTGGCCGCCCGGGTCATAGCCCATCTTGGCATAGCGGGTGAAATCCTGCTGGGTGGCATAGGTCCAGGCCAGCAGGCGGCCGGTGCTGCCCACATCGTAACCCAGATCGAGCCGCTGGGTGGTGAAGGTCTTGTCACCGCCGTCATCCTCGGCATTGACTGCCTGGTGGCGGGAGGCGTCCTCGTCATCGAACTGGTATTCGGGAATGTAACCCGGCGCGTCCCATTCGGAGCGGTGCACCCGCATGGAAACGGCGGTGTCCAGCCTGGGCGTGATCTGCCAACCGAAACGAGTGCTGAAGTTGCCCCGCTGCCATGAGGAATTGTCCTGATAACCTTCAGTGGTGGCAAACTGCAGGGCGGTGTTGTTGTGCACCGAATCGCTGATGGCATGGCCGAAGGCGGACTGGATATCATAGGTGTCATAGGAGCCGCCAATGGCCTGGAACAGGTTGTATTCCCCGGTCTTTCTGGTGTGAAAGGAGATGGCGCCGCCCCGGGCGAAGTTACCGAACAGCGGGGAAGAGGGGCCTTTGTAGACTTCTACCCGGTCGATTTCCAGGGGGATGATGACGTTCATGTCCGCATAGCCGTCGGCATGGGATTCCCCTTCATTGAGCAGGATGCCGTCAATGGCAATGGCGGCGTCTCCGCCATGGCCGGCATTGTTGAAGCCGCGGATGGAGAATTCATTGGCCACCCCGCCCTGGCTGTAATTGTGGATCTCGATGCCCGGCATCTCTTCCAGCACCTTTTCAGGCCGCAGCAATTTCAACTCGTCAAGGGTTACCGCGTTGATGACATTGACGGTGATGGGTTCGGTTGCCGCGGCGATGGCCTCGCCCTTGACCGTGATGTCATCAAGCACGATCGCATCCGCCAAGGCGGCAGACGGGGCGAGGACTCCAGTGGCGGCAAGCAGGGCCGGCAGCCATCCTTTCTTTCTCATCATTTTCATTTTTTCTCCTTAATGTGAATGTTTCAGCGAAGCAACGTTCCAACGCTCAAGCGTTTAAGCGTTGGAACGCTTGAACATTTTAACGCTGAAACGCTTGATCGGTTTGCCACAACAGCCCAAGGACAGAGCAAGCCGGGCAGCAGATGCGGCCATCCTGATCGAACAGAGCAGGGGGATTATGCGATTGGCACCATGGGCAACTGTGAGGCGTTTGCACCGCAGCCGGTGAAAGAACACGGCAGCGGATCTCGGTGATGTGGCAAAACCTTTCGAGATCATCCCTGATGATGCCATGGACCAAGGCATCCAATATCTCCTGATAACGGCACAGGGATTCCGGTGAACAATGCGGCAGATCATCCACGATGCACAGCAATTCCTGGGGAAGGGTAATATGTTTCCGAATCAGGACAACCTTGAGTACGGTTCCGGTTATCCGGTGAAAGAAGAGAATATCCCAGGGCACCGGCCGGGAGGGGATAATCACGTCCCCTTGTTTCGGATAACGGGCCAGAGCGCGCAGGGCGTTGATGGTGTCGGCGTATCCGGTGGCAGCGATTCGCACCTGATCAAGACCGTCGAAAAAATCCATGGCCTGGCGGGCCAGCCGCCAGCCCACGGCCAGTTCCGGGCTCAGCCAGCCACAACGGGCAGCCAGGGCCGACAGTTCAAGGGGAACAAGCATCATGGACATGTGAGTCTCCTGTTAAATGTTCAAGCGTTCAAACGTTTAAGCGTTGGAACGTTGGAACGCTGAAACGTTGTGTCGCTCACCCCCCGGAACGCCCACGCGCCAGGGTAAAAACAATGGTGATCTCCATGTTGCGCATGCCGGACAGCAGGGCGGCCGGCGGCGGGGGGAGCGGCGATGCCTCGCGCACCGCCGTCAGCGCCGCCTGATCAAGCATCTCCCGGCCGGAACTGTTTCTCACCGCAAGCAGCTGCGCCTCGCCCCCGCTCGTCAGGACAAAGCCGATGGTCACCTCCCCCTCCAGCTGTTTCATGCGCGCACTGAGCGGATATTTCTTAAATTTTTCAATCCGCTGCCGGATGAGGGCGAGATAGTTGCGGACGCTATCCTCTGCCGGTTTCGTCTCAGCCGCCAGCGGCGAAGCAGGCATGGCTTGGGCAACCTCGTCCCTGGCGACCTGCTCGGGAGGAACATCGTATTCCGGCATTGCCGTGACCTCCGGAGGTGGGGCGGTAACCGGCTGCTGCTGTGGGGCAACAGACTTAATCGGCTCCTCCGGCGGCAGCGGCTTTGGTTGAACCACAATCTTTTTGGCGTGAGCGGGCTTGACGATTGCTCTTTGTGGCTCTTCTCTTTTCTGCTCCGGCTGGGTCGGTTTTGCAAGCGGGGCCGGGCGGGGTATCTCCTCCATGGTCAGCTCGATCAAGCTGGTCTTTGTCGCATGATAGGCATCCGACATACAGAGCAGGGCCGTG
The DNA here is from genome assembly GCA_018897105.1 of Pseudomonadota bacterium. Taxonomy (GTDB): domain Bacteria; phylum Desulfobacterota; class Desulfobulbia; order Desulfobulbales; family SURF-16; genus SURF-16. The sequence goes on along the minus strand of JAHILF010000066.1, from coordinate 2,351 downwards.
GCGTGCAGGACAAAAGAGGCACCGATCAGGCCATGCAGCAGCCGGTTTGGTTTATCCTGCACGGCTGTCCACTCGTTGCTAACGGTTGCCATCAGAAATCTTTTTCCGTGGCCAGGCTGAGCCTTTCGGCCCCGGCAGCCTTGGCCAGATCAAGGGCAATGACCGCCCTGTCCAGTTGCACCGTGCGGTCCGCCTTAACCACCACCAGCCGGTTGCTGCTCGCTGCGAGCAATTCCTGCAGTTGTTTGGTCAGCGCCTCTTCAGTGAATTCGTTGTCGCCGATGAAAAAGCGGCCGTCCGGGCTGACAGCCACGGTGATCATTTCATCGCTTTGGCTTGCCGCCGCATTGGCCTTGGGCAGTTTCACCGCAATGCCCTCCACCACCATGTAGTTGGTGGTAAGCAGGAAATAGATGAGCAGCAGAAAGACCATGTCGATCAGCGAGGTGAGCGGCACCTGCACCTGGAAGCGGTCCCTGCGTTTGGGATGGACGATCATCGGTTGCTCTCCGGTTGCCGGTTGCCGATTGCTTTGATGAACTCCACCGAGCCGCGCTGCAGCTGGGCCTCATGTTTGTCCACCCTGCTCAGCAGATAGCTGTGGCCCACCATCACCGGCAGGGCGACGCCCAGTCCCAGGGCGGTGGTCAGCATGGCCTCCCAGATGCCGCCGGCCAGCACCACGGCATTCACCTTGCCGCCCATGTCCTGGATGACCATGAAGGCCTTGATCATGCCCAGCACCGTACCCAGCAGGCCCAGGAGCGGGGCGATGTTGCCGATGGTGGCCAGGGCCTGCAGATAGCGGGAGGAGTTGCGCACCTCCTCTTCCATGCTGTGAATGATGACGGTTTCCACGGTTTCCCGGTCCTGGTCCACCACCTCCAGGGCGTGGGCCAGGATGCGGCCCATGGGGGTGGCGCTCTGCCGGGCCAGTCCCATGGCCGTGGCGTAGTCGCCGCTTCTGATCAGGCCGGAAGTGTCCGTCACCACCGCATCTTCCCGGATCTTCAGCCGGGCAAAGTGGATGAGCCGTTCGCTGAAGATGGCCAGGGCCAGTATAGAAGTAAGCAGTATGGGGCCGACGAGGACGCCGCCCTTGGCAAGTAGATCGATCATGGTTTTCCTCAAACAGGGAGCGTCATGCCTCCGCTTTTTCCCTTCATTTCCGGTGCGGCGATGATGCAACATTGGTGCGCACAATCATCCGGCACAGGGAAGCGGGAACGAAAATAATCAAAGTTAATAAATAGTTATACGTAGCACGAAAAGTAAATTTGTAACACCATAACAGCAAAAGAATATTTTGCAAGCAATAAGTAGCACAAAAATAAAAAATGTGTGACGACGGGTGGGGAAAGAAAGGGATGGGAGGGGATGATTGTAGGGGCACCCCTTGTGGGTGCCCTATCACGGGTTGGCAACCAACTGGCCATCATGGATACCCAAGAAATACCGTGGCAATGGCAACCAACAGGCATACCGACCCAGGGCAACCACAAGGGTTGCCCTTACAAGACACAACAATTGACGATCAGATGTCCTTCCGGGCAAGCAGAGCGCGACCCTGAATCCATTTTGCTATGTACCGCTGGGTATTAATCAACTTGCAGGATGAAATGTCTCGTAGTTTCGGCAACATAAGATTAAGTTACTGCTTGCCAATGGCCTGAAAAGGGGATAGAGTCGGGAAAAAATTGAGAGAGGATCAGCTTTCTGTATATCATTCAATTTTGGGTGATATACAGGTCTGTTGAATTACTTGTTCCCGGCGCAGCAAGCTTCGCTCCACGGGTCAGCGCCGCGATTAGCCTTCAGGATTTAACATGCTTGCCGAAATTGGAATCATAATCGGAATAGTCGTTGGATTAATAGGAATAATACAAGGCATCTGGTTCATCCGATCGAAGCTTCGGAGTCCGCACAAAATAGAGATCGATTATAAGAACGTCATTCTCGCGCCTATCGAAACAAGGGACGGATCTTATCCAAACGGGAAATTGGCACTGGGTTTTTACGTTCTCAATATCGTGAATCGTGGAGATTCAGCTATTACGTGTCGCAGACTATAATTCTTCATAAGAAAACGATTGAGAACTCCTGACAGGAACATACGGAAGATGCCGGCTCCGCTCCTCAATAATCTTAACCGAAAGTGAGGAGACAGACGATGACAGGAGCAGATACTGAGGTTGCAAGGGAAAAGAGTACTGGCCGGAAGAAAAAGCAACCAGCGCGGGGCAAACGATATTCACCTGCCGTAAAGAAGGAGATTATTGAGTATGCCCTGGTGAACGATGTCGCGGCGGCGGCCGGCAAATTTGGAGTCACCGAGACCACCATTTACGAGT